>NZ_JADYXK010000002.1:0-233802 GCF_015864275.1 Pseudoalteromonas sp. NZS11_1 | reverse complement strand
CTCAGTAGTGAAACGAAACAGCGCCGATGATAGTGTAGCATTTGCTATGTGAAAGTAGGACATTACCAGGCTTCAAATTGTAGAAAGCCCGAATCTAACGATTCGGGCTTTTTTACGTCTGTAGAAAAGTGAAATGCGCGCAATTAACACACACTCACATCAACACCTAGCACGCAGGGCGGGCAAGCATAGCGACTCCCGACGCTAGAATCACAACAAAAGCCCTCAACACCCCAGTCGGCCAATAAAGTAGCATTTGCTACGTGACTTTCTACTGCTGTGGGCACTATGACATTCTACTGCGTAGCGCACCGACTTCACATTGTAGCGAGCCCGGATCTAACGATTCGGGCTTTTTTACGTTTGCAGAAAAGTGAAATATGAGTAACTAACATTACGCACTCGATTTCTCTCCAATTTATCTAAATGTACAAGTCGAGTAGAATAGCTCCTTACTTCAGTGCTAAAGTTTATAACCAAATCTAAAGACTATTTAAAATAGTCCGTAAGCTTGAGTTTCTTCACTTTCAGATTCTTCTAGTTGTGTTGGTTTAAATATTACGCTTGGATCAATTAATACACTGTGCTTTTGTGAAAGCTTGATTAATCCTCGCATCATATTTTTAGTTTGTGGGTCTAGATCAAAACCAACCTCAGTGAGCTTATCTAGTGGTTTAATGTCTTCTTTTTTATAGTCGATATTATCTTCGACTTTATCTACCAATAACCCTACGTGTGGGTTTAAGCCGTCTTTAGTGGTAAAAACAATAATAGGTTTATAGTCTAAGGTTATTTGCTCTTTAGCTGATTCGAATAAACGCTCTAGCTGAATTAGGTTACTACGCTTAATTTTTTCGAGCAGAGCTGATACTTGTTTATAATCGCTTTGATTATGAGCTGATATAGCTTCTTTTACCGTTTCTAGCAATGATTGGAAAGGTTCGTTAAGTCGAGACATTGTTAGTTTTAAGTCTTCATTATCGGTGTTGAACTCTTTGTAAAACAGAACAAAATCTTGTAGTTCTGCATCATTGCTTGAAATAGAAGCCGAGCTATTTAGCAAGGTACTTTGAAGGGTATTGAACCAGTTTAATAGTTTTTCTTGCCATGTTCTTAGTTGTTTTAGTACATGCGCATTACTTTGTTCGGTTGAGATATTATTTAAAATAATACCTAAATCAAACACAGGCGTTGGTATATCCATATAATCTTTAACACCAATAAAGCTTTTATTATTGTTGGGTAAAGTTGTTAGATTATTGTCAAAGCGCTCTGTTAATAAAATATCGAGTATTTTAAGTGAAATTGTTTTGCAGCCCACTTTAAAGTTTATTAATTCCATGCCTTTATCTTAATTTACCTGTTAATGCTTTAAGGATAGAACAAATTAAATAAATAGCTTAAAGATGGATAAGATTTAATAGAGATAGGTAACTAGGTGTTATTAGATGGCACTAGTGAGGTTTTTTATGGCACGTTTAAATTGATTCTCAAGCTGCTTTTTTCCTAATAAACCTAAGTGTTGAATCACTTTTTCATTACATTCATTTTGCAGCACTAACTTTATTAAAAGTTGTTTATCAGACTCTGTTAATTGAGACATACAAGAAGGAGACTGATTCACTACCTGCCAGAGAGTCGCAGAGATATTAAATTGAGTGAAGTTACTGTTTACGAGCAAGGCTAATCGTTCGTGAGTCTCGGGGCTTACTAACTCATCGCTAAATCCTTCAATTAAAATACTTACAAGTTGCCAATCTAGTGTTTTAAAATGTGTTAAAAGAGCATAAAAAAAGTCGTTTTTAAACTGCTTTTTCAAAGGTTGGATAATTGCACTTTTATTGCTTAAGCATTTAACCACAAGCGCTGAATGTTCAGCTGTGCTTTTATCGCGTTGATAACCCAGTTTTACGGTATCAAACCCTTGTTTTTGCCAAAAGTTAAGTAGCTGCGCTGTTGCGCCAAAGCTTGCACCAAACCAACTACATTGGCTTTTTACTTGCGACTCGCAATAGCTAAGTAGCTTTTTACCAAAACCCATATTGTGAGTACTCGGATCAATCGCTATGCGTACAACGCGAGCGCTCAACTGTGTTAAGTAGTCATTATCAAAGCTAAGTTGTGAGAGGGTTTGAGCCATTAAATGACCCTGTGGGCGGCGCTCTCCGCTTATAACCTGTAGAGCAAGTTCTTCACTTAAACCACCTTCTATTGCGATTAAACATACACCAACTAATTGATTGTTAATTTTGCTGATGAATATTCGTTGCGATGGTGCGTCTAGTAGTTGGCGTAAATCGTTTACACTACTTTGATAGTGAGCCAATGCAAGCAGGGCAATAACTTGTTGCAGTAAAGGCTCATTGTTTACAAGGGATTGCTGAGTTATTTCGCTATGAACTGGCTGCTCTAATTGCTCACTACTTAACTCTTTATATTGTGCATCGAGTGCAAGCAAGGTGCGAATGTGCTTCTCGAGGGGATCGTGTTTGGCAAAACGCAGTGGCTCATCAAGCGTTACAACTTTAGAGGCTTTATAGTGCGCTTTTATATAGTTACTAAAGCGAATGGTGTAACCCCTACCATTGCCCTCATACCCAACCAGTGTACTTGCAAAGACTATACGAGGGTAATGAGCTAGCATTTTTAGCAATAACGGAACAGGGATCGCGGCAGCTTCATCAATGAGTAATAAATCGCACTCAGGTAATGCATTTAATAACGCGTCAGGTGCAACGTAGTGCAAGTTGGCGAGCTGTTTATGTTCAGCGTTGTATTGAAGGCTCAGCTCGTTGGCTAAATGTTTAAAGCTACTATGGGTCGCTTTAAACTGAGTGCTGCAAATAATTACTTTTTTATCAGTCAATTTTGCGGCAGCTAAGCCAAGTGCTGCCGACTTGCCTCTACCCCTATCAGCATTAATGAGTAAAGGTCTGTTGGCACGGCCATTAGCTACTTTTACTATTTGTTCAACGCAGTTTTGCTGTGGTAGATAGTCAATTTTATTATGCGTAACAGAGCTGACGAGATTACTAATACAGCCATTTTGTTCACTAAAATGAAAAGCGGGTAACCGCTTAATAATAGCCGCGAAACGATTATTAAATAAACTGTAGTCAATACTCTGACCGTGTGATTGCACTGTACTTAATGAGGGGTCTTGCCAAAAGGCTAAATCATTTAATTCGGGCAGTAATAAAAACAGTATACCGCCTGCTTTAACGGTGCCGGTAAGTGCTGCAAGTTTATCAGGGTGCAAACCACTAAAACCATTATAAACAGCGTGAGCAAATTCTTGCCCTAAAATTTGGTGAGTGCGAGTAGGCCAGTACGAATTTTTAATCGCGCACTGCTTTGATACAACAAGTGTATTGTTTTCATCTATTAATGAGTTAAGTAATTCATAACACCAAGCAGGGCTGCCGGTAATCAACACTAGCTGACGATGATACGCGCCAGCTAGTTGTTGTTCTAACTCATTTAGGTGAGATTTATACAGCTTGTAATCGTGCATAGGCCGTTACTAACCATTTACTGCCAAGGTCGTCAAAGTTAACTTGTACGCGAGATTGCGCGCCACTGCCTTCGTAATTAAGTACGGTACCAACACCAAACTTAGCATGCAAAACTCGTTGCCCTAAGTTAAAACCACTGTCTTCAAATGCGGCATGGCTAACTGATGCGCTAAAACGCCCGGCGGCAGGCGGACGAGAAACCTGTGTTTTAATACGGATTTCTTCTACGCAGTCCTCAGGTATTTCGCGTAAAAAGCGTGATGGGCTATGGTATTTTTCTTGCCCGTATAAGCGGCGACTCTCAGCATGGCTAATGTATAACTTATCCATTGCTCGTGTCATGCCTACATAACAAAGGCGGCGCTCTTCTTCTAAGCGGCCAGACTCTTCGTTACTTTGCTGAGAAGGGAACATGCCCTCTTCTACGCCCACCATAAACACTAACGGAAACTCTAATCCTTTAGCTGAGTGAAGTGTCATCATTTGAACGGCATCTTCGTGCTCTTCTGCTTGTCCTTCACCTGACTCAAGTGATGTATGTGCTAAAAAGCCTTGTAAAGGCGAGCTGTATTCTTCGTCTTCAGGAAGTTCGTACTGGTCACATGCGCTAATTAGCTCTTCTAAGTTTTCTACGCGAGCACGGCCTTTTTCACCTTTTTCAGCTTGGTACATTGCCATTAAGCCTGAGGTTTGAATTGTGTACTTGGCTTGCTCATGCAAAGTTAGATCGCTAATTTTATCTTCTATTTGTTCAACTAGTTCTACAAACTTACTTACTGCACCAGAAGCACGACCAGATAAGTGCTGTTGTTCTACAATTGCTTTTGCGGCATACCAAAGCGGTAACGATTCTGCTCGTGCACAATCTCGTATATGGCTCAATGTTTTATCACCAATACCGCGTGCTGGCGTATTAATTACACGCTCAAACGCGGCATCGTCTTGACGATTACCTACTAGGCGTAAATACGAAAGCGCATCTTTAATTTCTTGTCGTTCGAAGAATCGCATACCACCATAAATACGGTATTTTAAGCCTTCTTGCAGCATGGCCTCCTCAAGTACACGAGATTGCGCGTTACTACGGTATAAAATTGCGGCATCTTGTAGGGCATTACCTGCATTTAACCAGCTTCGTAGTTTGCTACTTACAAAGCGTGCTTCGTCTAACTCATTAAATGCTGCATAAATAGAGATTGGCTCGCCATCGTTACCGTCGGTCCACAAGCTTTTACCCATACGTTCTGAGTTATTTTGAATTAATGCGTTGGACGCTTTCAAAATAGTCGCGGTTGAACGGTAGTTTTGTTCAAGACGAATGGTTTCAGCGCTAAAGTCAGTTAAAAAACGTTTAATGTTTTCGATTTTAGCACCACGCCAACCATAAATGCTTTGGTCATCGTCGCCTACAATCATAATGCTGTTAGTATCGCCAGCAAGTAACTTTAACCAAGCATATTGAATGGTATTTGTATCTTGGAACTCGTCTACGAGCATATGTGCAAAGCGTTGCTGATAATGACGCAGTAACGTAGGGTTATTTTTTAACACTTCGTAGCTGCGTAGTAATATTTCAGCAAAATCAACTAGGCCCGCTCTATCACAGGCCTCTTGATAGGCGGCATAAACACGCAGCATCATTTGCTCATTAATATCGTATGCTTGAATATCTTTAGGGCGAAGTGCTTCATCTTTTTTGGCGCTTATGTACCAGCCAAATTGCTTAGCGGGCCATTTTTTATCATCAATATTCATCGATTTTAATAAGCGCTTGATCATTCTAAGCTGATCGTCAGAGTCTAAAATTTGAAAGGCTTCAGGTAAGTTAGCTTCACGGTGATGAGCACGTAAAATACGATGCGATAAACCATGGAAAGTACCAATCCACATGCCACCTACAGGGGCCTTTAGTGTTTCTTCAACGCGGCCACGCATTTCTTTAGCGGCTTTATTAGTAAAAGTAACTGCAAAAATACTGTAAGCGGAGGCTTGCTCAACTTGCATAAGCCACGCAATACGATGAACTAACACTCGTGTTTTACCAGACCCAGCACCTGCTAATACCAGCATGTTTTGTAGTGGGGCTGCAACGGCATCGCGTTGTTTGTCATTTAAGCCATCGAGTAATTGTGAAACGTCCATCGTTACGCCTTTTTAATCAATATTGTGGCCAGTATAACAGGTGTTTTTGTTAGGCTAAATAAAATACTGTTTTTATAAACAGCTATTTATAAAATAGTGTTCAAAACGAGTAACTTGCTAATTAATTGAGCGAATAGAAAAGTGCAAACACATAACAAAAATTTCTAATTTGACCTAAAGTTAGCAAAATTTACTAACTCTCTAAATCTAGACTAATTTAACTATTTGATTTGTAAGCTTTAATAAATTGGCATAGAGTGTGTAAGTAAATAATTATAAAATCAAATAAATACAGAGGTTAGTATGGCAGATCAAGGTTCTGGCGGTAACGTAATCGCAGCATTATGTAATATATTTTTTCCTGGTTTAGGGCAGTTAGTGCAAGGGCGTATTTTAGCGGCTATATTTTTTGCACTCGCTATTATAATAAGTTACGCACTAATTTATGTGCTTGTAGGCTTTGTACTTGTGCCTATTATTTACTTATGGTCGATTATTGACGCAGCGCGTTATAGATCGCGAAGTTAACGGTTTTCAAGTTGAGTAAAATAGCGCCCATGTGGCGCTATTTTACTTTATATGTCCTGTGGTTTACGGGCGTTTACGTATATAATTACGCAATTAAAGATTTACAGGCAAACCCTATGGAATATCAATTTATTCGCGACCCTATTAGTGGGCTACGTATTAAAATAAGCAGTGAACACGCTATTATTGGTCGCTGGCTAAACGAAGAAATAGGCAAAGACAAAGTAGCCATGGTGCAAGCGCTTATTGCATCGGTAAGTTCAAGCTATGAGCCGCTAACGCTAAAAGGCCAAGAAATAGATTTAATATTAACGAAAGACGAAGCATTATTTGAAGCCCATGCACTTCATCAAGACAGCGAAGACCTAATAGCGTATCAAGATGACGATTTAGCGCTTGAAGAAAATGGTTTAAGTAGTGGTTGTGGCTTTGAAGATTTCATTGATTTAATTGATTCATGGCATGAGTTTACGACGTCACGATAAACATAATTAGGACACTAATAAAAATATACAGCAATGCACAATCAGCATTTTATCTGTATTATTACACCAACGAAAATTACGCCAACCAAAACGACAGGAACTGATATGTCTGCCAATTTAAACAAGCTAGTAGTGATGCTAGAAATGCAAAACGCCATGAATACTAAAGTACATGAGCAATGGTTTACTCAAGGGTTTGAATGGTACCGCGCTATTTGGGTTGAGTGTGCTGAAATGTTGGATCATCATGGTTGGAAATGGTGGAAAAAACAAACACCAGATACTGAACAAGTTATTTTAGAGTTAGTTGATATTTTTCATTTTGGTCTATCGCTTAGAATTGACGGTGAAACTAGCTACGAAGACTTAGCAAAGCAACTTGAAACTGAGCTTAGCAATGCTCAACAAGCTGATGACTTTAAACAAACACTAGAGATATTGGCGGCGTCTGCTGTTGCTGATAAAACGTTTAATGCAGGTGCCTTTGCCGGCTGTATGGCGCAAATGGGTATGGATATTGATGATTTATATCGCGGCTACGTAGGTAAAAACACGTTAAACTTTTTCCGCCAAGATCACGGTTACAAAGATGGTAGCTATATTAAAGAATGGAATGGGCAAGAAGATAACGAGCATTTAGTTGAAGTAGTTAAAAGCCTTGATACAGAACATGCAGATTTTGCAAAGTTAGTATATCAAGGGCTAGAAGCGCGTTACCCAAAAATTTAAGTCACGTAAGTTGAGTTAGATAATCTTACGATAGTCGGTAACACTTAGGTAATCGGCTATTTCGTTATGTGGTTGTTGGCTATCTGGGTTAGCAACTGCAAGTAAGTGCTCAATGCCGTATTCTCGTGCGGCATTCAAAACCGGCACACTGTCATCTACAAACAAAGTGCGCTGCTTATTAAACCCTAAGTCTTTTTGTACTTGGTGCCACAAACTTTGTTGCTCTTTACTTACTCCATATTCATGAGTAGACACTACGCCATCTAGGTAGTTATCAATCGCTGTATGCTCAAATTTAAGCATGACACTCTCAGGGTGGGCGTTGGTAAGTAAAATTAACTCTTTGCCTGCTTTTTTAAGCTCAGTTAAAAAATGAGGTACGTCTTCGCGCATTTTAATTAAATGCTGAGACTCTCGTTTAAGCTCCATTATAGGCAAGCTTAATTGCTGCTCCCAATAATCTAAACAATACCACTGTATTTGACAGCTCACAGCTTGATAGCGTTTTAAAATATCTGCTTTAGCTGCATCTAGGCTAATGCCCCTTGCTAATGCGTGTTGCGCAGGAATAACGTTAAGCCAAAAATGACTGTCGTAATGTAAATCGAGTAATGTTCCATCCATGTCGAGCAAAACGGTATCGATTTTTGACCAATTTAACATAGGAATTTCAACTTATAAGGTTTATTATTGAACTAACTGCCATGATAGCAAATTAACGCCAATGACACAGAAAAAGCACCCAACACCACCACAAATCCTCAGTAACAATGTTGTCGCTAAAAGCCGCCTGTTTACTGTGGAGTCTTTAGAGCTAAAGTTTTCTAATAACGAAGAGCGCCAGTATGAGCGAATTCGCGGCGGTGGCCGGGGAGCAGTGATGATTGTTCCGTTAAGTGCAGACAACGAATTACTACTTGTACGTGAATACTGTGCGGGCACAAACGATTACCAGTTAGGTTTTCCTAAAGGCTTAATCGATCCGGGCGAAACGCCAGAGCAAGCTGCTAACAGAGAGCTTAAAGAAGAAATTGGCTTTGGTGCTGAGTATTTTAAACCATTAAGAACAGTAACAATGGCGCCGAGTTACTTTAATGCCACTATGCATATTTTATTTGCTAAGCAATTATACCCACAAACCCTTATTGGCGACGAACCAGAGCCGCTTGTTGTTGTTAAGTGGCCATTAACTCAGTGGCAGTCATTATTAGACCAAGAAGATTTTACCGAAGCACGCAGTGTTGCAGCTTTGCTATTATTAGATAAGTATTTAGCGTCTGGAGCTGCCGATGAATAAATTAATCGAACCGTGTATTGAATTAGCTGAGCGTGCTGGCGATGCAATTATGGCCATTTATAAAAAAGGCGATATTGGCCAACAAGAGAAATCAGATAATACGCCTGTTACCAAAGCTGACTTAGCAGCAAATGACGTACTGGTTGCTGGATTAAAAGTCTTAGCGCCCGATATCCCAATTATGTCGGAAGAAACACCTATACCAGCACTCGCCGACAGACATGACTGGCAGCGCTATTGGTTGCTCGATCCGATGGATGGTACAGGCGAATTTATTTTAGAAAGTGGCGACTTTGCAGTAAACATTGCATTGATTGAAAATAATCATCCTGTGCTTGGCGTTATTCATTGGCCTGCAAAAGGTGTGACTTATTTTGCTACAGCTAAAAATGGTGCCTTTAAACGTGAAAACTCAATTGATAAGCAAATATCTGTAGCGCCGCCAGAGAACTTGACGCTTGCAGTGAGCCGCCGCCAAAAAATAGAAGCGGTGAGTCAGTATTTAAATAGTCAGTTTACAACTATTGCTATTGGTTCGTGCTCATTAAAAGCTTGTACTGTTGCAGAAGGCAAAGCAGATTGTTTTTTAAGAATTGGTCCAACGGGAGAGTGGGATACAGGTGCTTCACAAGTTATTGTTGAAGAAGCCGGTGGTTGTATTACCGATGCAGAATTTAACCCGCTAACGTACAACCAACGCGAGAGTACTGAGAACCCTGACTTTATAGTGATGGGACATCCAGACTGGGAATGGCAAAAAATGATTAATCCGCATCAAAGGTTGAGCGCAGAATAGCAATTTGATTGCTTTTTGTTCGGTTGAACAACTTTAATTAGTTTAGGCCTTGCATTAAATGTTTATTCCTATATAGTAGCGCTCTCTTCAAGGCAGGCTCGTAAATATTACGAAAATGTTTTAAAGAAATTACAGGCGCGGGATGGAGCAGTCTGGTAGCTCGTCGGGCTCATAACCCGAAGGTCGTCGGTTCAAATCCGGCTCCCGCAACCAATTTTTTATAAGATTTGGTTACTGTAAACTCTAGCTTAAGAGATAAAATAAAGTAGTCGATAGACTTAAAATATACAGGCGCGGGATGGAGCAGTCTGGTAGCTCGTCGGGCTCATAACCCGAAGGTCGTCGGTTCAAATCCGGCTCCCGCAACCAATTTTTTATAAGATTTGGTTACTGTAAACTCTAGCTTAAGAGATAAAATAAAGTAGTCGATAGACTTAAAATATACAGGCGCGGGATGGAGCAGTCTGGTAGCTCGTCGGGCTCATAACCCGAAGGTCGTCGGTTCAAATCCGGCTCCCGCAACCAATTCTTTAATTGGAAGCCAAGTTGTAATGTAAGCAACTTTAAACAAGTCTACAAATTTCAGGCGCGGGATGGAGCAGTCTGGTAGCTCGTCGGGCTCATAACCCGAAGGTCGTCGGTTCAAATCCGGCTCCCGCAACCACTGAAATTAAATACCTAAAAAGTTAAAACAAAATAGCACTCTTTATCGAGTGATTTTTTGCGTCTGCAGTTTAATAAATTCTTATAATTATAAAACTCACCGTTACTGGGCAAAACACTTTGCACAAGTAAGCGAAGGTCGTCGGTTCGCTTTTTACAAACTCAAGCTCCCGCAACTACTGAAATTAAATACATAAAAAGCTAAAACAAAATCGCACTCTTTATCGAGTGATTTTTTGCGTCTGCAGTTTAATTAATTCCTATAATTATAAAACTCACCGTTACTACGCAAAATACTCTGCATAAGTAAGCGAAGGTCGTCGGTTCGCTTTTTACAAACTCAAGCTCCCGCAACCACTGAAATTAAATATCTAAAAATTCAAAACAAAATCGTACTCTTTATCGAGTGATTTTTTGCGTCTGCAGTTCAATGAATTCCTATAATTATAAAATTCACCGTTACTGCGCAAAATACTTTGCACAAGTAAGTGAAGGTCGTCGGTTCGCTTTTTACAAACTCAAGCTCCCGCAACCACTGAAATTAAATACCTAAAAAGTTAAAACAAAATCGCACTCTTTATCGAGTGATTTTTTGCGTCTGCAGTTTAATGAATTCCTATAATTATAAAACTCACCGTTACTACGCAAAATACTCTGCATAAGTAAGCGAAGGTCGTCGGTTCGCTTTTTACAAACCCAAGCTCCCGCAACCACTGAAATTAAATATCTAAAAATTTAAAACAAAATCGCACTCTTTATCGAGTGATTTTTGTGTCAGCAGTTTGATAAAATACCTTATATTCTGCTTTATTTAATGACTTTACTCTAATATCTGTGACGTTTAACAAATAACTTATTTTTTAAAAAAGAGTATTTTATGTTAAAACGGTTAAAAGATTTTAAGTAACAATACACATCACATGACAGAACTTTATCACTGGTTTGATTTAATAGGCATTGCGGTGTTTGCTGTGTCGGGCACTTTGCTAGCGTACGAAAAAAAAATGGATGGCTTTGGAGTCGTAGTTTTAGCGACGGTAACTGCTATTGGTGGTGGTACAGTGCGAGATCTAATTTTAGATGTTCCTGTGTTTTGGTTACACGATCAAAGTTACTTTTTTGCCATACTAGCTTCAGTATTTGTTACAACACGCCTTATAAATAAACAAAAGCCGATACCTCATTATATTTTACAAACAGCGGATGCGTTTGGTTTAGCTTTTTTTGCAGTAATGGGGGCGCAAAAAGCGCAGCTTGTTGGTATGCCCGATATGACAGCGGTAATTATGGCTGTAATTACAGGCTGCTTTGGTGGATTAATTCGAGATGTGCTTGCACGCGAGATCCCTATGCTATTAAAAGGTGAGCTTTACGCTATTACCTGTATAGCGGGTGGCACTGTTTATACGCTTGGCATTAGTTTTTCGTTAGTAACCGAAATGGCGATGGTATTAGGTATGTTAATGACCTTATTACTTCGTTTAGCTGCTATAAAATGGCAAATCACATTACACGTTTTTAAATATCCTGACTAAACTGGTGTAATCACACCATTTACTAGGATAAGGAATGTCGTTAGCTCGTATATTTTCTCGTGCTCAAGTGGGTATAAATGCCCCTGAAGTTATTGTAGAAGTTCACCTAGGAAATGGTTTACCCGCTTTTCATATAGTAGGCCTGCCCGAAGCGTCCGTTAAAGAATCAAAAGATAGAGTACGTAGCGCACTCGAAAACTCACAATTTGGTTTTCCCGATCAACGAATAACTGTAAATTTAGCCCCTGCCGATTTGCCAAAAGATGGCGGACGGTTTGATCTTGCTATTGCGGTGGGTATTTTAGTCGCCTCTGGGCAAATAGTGTGTCCTGATATTCACAAGTACGAGTTTTATGGTGAGCTTGCTCTTAATGGTGAGGTGCGTGGTGTAAACGCTATTTTACCTTCGGTACTTGCTGCAAAAGAGCAAGATCGTTGCTGCTTTTTACCTCTTGCAAACGACAGCCTAGCAAGCCTAGTTAATGGCGTTAAACGCAAAGCCGTAAGCTCTATTCAAGAAGTGTGGGGGGATTTACTTAATCAACAACCCTTACCATTAAATATAGAGTATCCCGACTGCACACAAGCCCCTGACTTTTTACTTGATTTAAGCGATGTGAAAGGTCAGCCCGGTGCAAAGCGAGTACTCGAAATTGCTGCAGCTGGCGGGCATAATTTATTATTTTTAGGCCCTCCAGGTACTGGTAAATCGATGCTGGCCCAGCGAATGGCAACTATAATGCCTACTATGTCGGACGATGAAGCTATTTCGACAGCTGCGCTTTACTCTATTATTGGGCAATCCATAGATTTAACTAATTGGCGACAGCGGCCATTTCGTAATCCACATCATACTTGTTCAGCTGTTGCCTTGGTGGGGGGCTCTTCGAATCCCAAACCTGGTGAAATTTCTCTGGCACATAACGGTGTGCTCTTCTTAGATGAGTTACCGGAATTCGAGCGTAAGGTACTTGATTCACTGCGTGAGCCAATGGAAACCGGTACAGTTACTATTTCACGTGCAGCTAGGCAAATGGAGTTTCCGGCGCAGTTTCAGCTTATTACAGCATTAAATCCAAGCCCAACAGGGAGCCATACTGATAAGCGGGCAACTCCCGATCAAGTTATGCGTTATTTATCGCGAGTATCAGGACCTTTTATTGACCGTATTGATTTGCAAATAGAACTACCTCGTTTAACGAGTGTTGAACTACAAAGTACTCAGCCGGAGGAAAGTAGTGCTGAGGTTAGAGCAAGAGTTGAAACGGCTTATTACCTACAACTAAAACGTCAAGGTAAGGTTAATGCGAGGCTTAATAATAAAGAAATGAGTGTGCACTGTGTACTAGCGCCTGCAGAGTTGCAGTTTTTAGCCAGAGCAAGCGAGAAGTTGTCTTTATCGCCACGCTCTTATCATAGAGTGATTAAAGTGGCGCGTACTATTAGTGATTTAAAAGGCGCTGAAAACATTAGTTTAAATGAGCTTAAAGAGGCACTTAATTACCGCGCATTTGAGCGTCTTATTGCGCAATTAACTAAGTATTAAATAGAGAGCATATAGCCTTTACCGCGTACGGTAACAATGCGTTTTTGATCTTTTTCGTCATTTAATTTTTTACGTAAACGACCAATCAGCACATCAACAGTACGATCGTTTGGACTCCAATCGGGCTGGCCTATTTCTTCTGATATTTTTTCACGGGATGTGGCTTTACCCGCATTACTAATTAAGCAAATAAGCACTTTATGTTCGGCTTCAGTTAAGCGTGATTCAACGCCTGCAGCAGTAATTAGTGTGCGGTTATCGGGGTGAAGCTTAAAGTCAGCATACTCTATAAATTCTTCGCTTTCGTCGTCTTCTAGGTTAACTGCAACACGCTTATAGAGCGCGCGCATGCGAAGTTCTAACTCAAGTAAATCGACGGGCTTACAAATATAGTCATCAGCGCCTTGTGCAAGGCCTGCAATACGATCGGCTTGGGAGTCACGACTCGATAATACAATAACGCCAATATCGGTAAGTGTGTTTAATTCTTTTGCCAGCTGAAGCCCATCACGCTTTGGCAAAACAATGTCAATTATGGCTAATGATATAGCACCGCGCAGGTTTACCCGCTGCCTTACAATGTTAAGTGCATCAGCGCCAGTTGGGTCTACCTCTATTGTAAATTCGGTATCTGCAAAGTGATTTTGGATGCGTTTAACGAGTAGTTCATCGTCTTCAACCAATAAAACATTAATAGCCATAGTACTTTATTTTGAATGCTTATAGCTCTGTATGGTAGCACCATTAGGTAAATGCTGAGAAGGGGGTTTATTAGTTTTAAGTAACTTAATATTTCAAAGGTGTATAAGACGTTATTAGAGGATGAGGTTAGCACCTTTAAACTAATTAAAAGGTGCTAAATAATTAATACTACTATTAATAAATCTGTATTAAGTCGTTATTTTAAAGGTTCAGGCTCAGTCATTTTTATACATTGAGTCCCACCATTGAGGTTCATCTTTTAGCTTTTTATCAAAGTATGCGAGCATGGTGTTCCACCAATCAAATCGTTTATCGCGTGCAAAAATTTGGTGGTCGGCGCCTTTGTATTCGATTAATTCTACGTCCTTATTAAGCAGTTTAAGCGCAGTGTACATTGTTAAGCTTTCGCCAACAGGTACATTGGTATCACTATCACCATGAAGAAGCAGCATAGGTGTTGTTACTTTGTCGGCATGAAATACAGGGCTATGTTGGCTGTAAAGCTCAGGGTTATTCCATGGGAAGCTATTTTTTGATGCTTCGCCAGAATATAAGTAGCCCCACCAACCTTCACCCCAATACGAGGTAATATTAGAAATACCCGCATGAGCTATTGAAGCACTAAATATATCGGTTTTAGTTGCCAATAACATGGTCATGAAGCCACCGTATGATGCCCCTAAATTTCCTATCTTTTCACTATCAACATAGTTGTATTTCTTTAAAAAGGCTTGCGTGCCTTCGATAATATCGTCTGCAGTGTAGTCGCCCCAGGAATTAACATGCTGCGCTGAAAACTTTTGTCCAAACCCTGTTGCGCCAGTAGGCTGTACTACATAAACAATGTAGCCATTTTCTGCCCATAAGTTAAACGGATAACGACCTGTAAAACCACGCGTAACTGGTGAAGTGCCGCCGTAGTAATACACGAGCGCCGGGTGCTTTTTAGTTTTATCTAAATTGCTAGGAATATAAACGCGGCCAGTTATTTCAACCCCATGTTTATTTTTAAAATTAAACTCTTCTAATGTAGGGAGTCGTGTATTTGCATAGCTACTTGGTTTTGAATCCCATATTAAATCTGTTTTATTTTTACTGACGTAAAGGCGCTTTAGCTGTTGTGGCGCTAAAGCGTTAGTGCCACTTAATAAAATTTCGGTATTACGGTCGTGTGAGTAACTAAATTGTTCAACAATATCCAATCCTGTATTTAACTTTTTAAAGCGCTGTTTACTTAAATCAAATAGGTAAAGCGGTTGAGTGTCTTGCTCTGTTACTTTAATGAGCGCATCGCCGTTTTCTAAAACTTGCAGTTGGCCAATAGCAGAATCGAATTGTTTACTAAGTGCTTTTACGTTTTTACCGCCTTCAGTAAGTAGGTAAAGTTGCCCGTCGTAGTTATTAGCAAGCATTGCTTTTGGTAGAGCTCTGCCTGCGCCATTTTTAAAGTCAGGGCCTGCAACTACATAAATATCTTTATTTGCGTATTTGGCTAAATTAAACGTTTTGAATTTACCAAGCGATGAAAGCTTGTTTGATTTTAAATCGAGTTCGGCTAACTCTGTTTCAGGGTGAGTTGATGCTTGCATTGCCATTACTGGGCGGCTCATTAATATTTTGCCACGGTTACTATTTGAATCTTCAAGGCTGTAAGAAAGAGGACCTTGGCTAAGTGCTTTTGTTAAACCACTTTTAGTATCAAACATATAAATTTGGCTGGTGGTACGTGCATACGACCAGCGATCTTGTAGACCTTTATAGTGCTTAGTTAAGCTGTTAGTGCTCTCAGGTGATTTAGACCAGCTAAACAAAAGGCTGGTGTCGTTATAAAAGGTAAAGCCATTGGCTCCTTCTAAATCGTTTGCTAATGTTTTTATTGAGAAGTTTTTACGGCTAAGTTGTTTAAGCTCACCATTTAACAAATACACTAAATATTGGTTATCTGGACTCCAAATAATGTTACTTGGTTGGCCTGCTTCGAAGCGATAAAGCGTTTGATTATCTGAATCTTTAAGTACTGTAACTGTATTTGCTTGGTTTTGTGCTTTATCGCTATAAGTGCGAGTAGTAGTAACGTACTGCTTAGCATTAGGTGCGAGTGATAATTGGCTGATTGTAGGGGCATCAAACAATTGTTTTGCAGATAAGCGTTTTGTTTGTGAGGCGCTAAGCGTAATTTTATCAACGTCGCTTTTAGGTGCAAAATCAAGCATTACGTCGTGCCAATTAGCTACTTGTTGGGCTACTATTAAAATAGAGTGAGTACTATTATTTAAAGCTAACTTATAGCTATTTTTATCGCCTGTTTGTAGTTCGCCATTAATAAATAACTGGCCTTGTTCAATTCCTTTTAAGGTAAGCGTACCTTGTGTGAAACGGGTTGTTTCAATATTAAACTTTAGTACCTGTAACCCACCTAAAGTGAGCGCATTGATTTTATTAAATGGCTGCCAATTTTGTTTTTTCCCAAATATAGAAAAGCTATCTGAGTTTGCTTGTAGTTGCGGCAATAGGTTATTAATAATGGCATTGCCATGAGGTGTTTGAAAAGGCTTTAACTGCATGTCTTCGGCAAGTGGGCCGATAAACTGAATTTTTGATTTATCCAATGGTGCAGCTATTGCAGCAAAGCTTAAGCTGCTAAGCGTTAAAAGAGCTGCTGCGTACTTAAATAGCTTATTTTGATGACACCATGGTGCGCTAAATTTCATTATTATGCCTATTATTATTGGAAGTTTGGCCAAATATAGCATGTATTGATACCATGCTCACATATCCAATATAGAGGAGAGAAAGTGACTTTACTGATAGTTTATATGGTAGTGGCGATTGTTATTTCGTTTTTATGTTCTGTGATGGAGGCTGTGTTATTAAGTATTTCGCCCAGCTATGTTGCATCACTTAGGAAAGAGCACCCTGAGCTGGCTAAACAGCTCGAAAAGCTTAAAAACAATATAGATCAGCCTTTAGCTGCTATTTTAACTTTAAATACGGTTGCCCATACTGCGGGTGCTGCTGGGGTAGGCGCACAGGCAGCTGTCGTGTTTTCCGATGCGGCTGTAGGTATTGCATCAGCCATTATGACATTCCTCGTATTAATCCTTTCTGAAATTATCCCTAAAACCTTGGGGGCTAATTACTGGCGAGCTCTAACGCCAAGTGTTACTTACGCTTTGCGGTTTTTAGTTATATCGCTAAAGCCTTTTGTATGGTTTGCACAAAAGCTAACAAATTTAATGGGTCCAAAGCACGATGAGGCTTACTATATTCGTCAAGAGATAGAGGCAATGGCTGATATAGGTACGGAGTCGGGTGCATTACATCAGGATGAGTCCGAAATAATTCGTAATTTATTGCATTTTAGGCATGCAAAATTATGCGATTTAATGACGCCTCGAACTGTTATTTTTAAAATCCACAAAGACTTAACCGTGAATCAGTATTTAAACGATCACGGCTCGTCGTCATTTTCTCGTATATTGGTATTTGATAAAGACAGCGACGATATTGTAGGGTTTGTGCATAAAAACGATATTATGCTGGCATTTCACCGTTTAGGTACCGATTACAAAATTAGCAAATTGATTAAGCCTATTTATACGGTGCCGAGTTCTCAAAATGTATCGTCGTTGCTGCAAACTCTTTTAACAAAGCGCACGCATATATGCCTAGTTGTAGATGAGTACGGTGACGTGCAAGGTATTGTAACGCTAGAGGATATGATTGAAGCTTTAATGGGGCTAGAGATTGTAGATGAGCGTGACCAATCTACTAATATGCGCGCAGTAGCAAGGCAGCGTTGGCACAAACGTTTAGCAAGCAGTGCGCATATAGTCAGTGAAGAAGATAAACACACTCGAGGTGATAATTAGTTAACCAGCCCCGATTAAATATTAATACCGCTTTAAGCGGGGCTGCCATCAGTTTTCAGCCAATCTTTAGCCCAAGATATAAATTCGTCTTGTGGTTTAGGGCGGCTAAATAAAAAACCTTGTATGGCTAGTTTTCTTTTATAATGCCTTAAATAAACGAGCTCTTCTGGTCGTTCAACACCTTCTGCCACTAAGTCTAAATTATCTTTACTCGTAATATTAAATAACGAACTTACGACCACTTGAGAAAATAAATCTGTTTCTATATGGCTAATAAGTGAACGGTCTATTTTAATTTCAGTAAAAGGAAGATTTCGAAGCTGATTCATATTAGTAAAACCAACACCAAAGTCATCTAGCGATATACCAAAGCCATGCATTCTTAATCTGTTTAGTGTTTCTAATTGCATGAGGCTTGAGAGTGCATGTTGTTCTGTTATTTCTATAATTATATTACTAGGCGTGAGTTGATTTAGTTCTAAAATGAGCAGTAATTTATTAGGGCAGTTTAGGTCGTCGAGCTGAGTTGGCGATAAGTTAAATGCCATCTTAAAATCATGACCTAGTTGCGCTTTCATATTTTTGAATTCGCTGGTGGCCTTTTCAAAAAGAGAAAATGTAATTTGATTAATTAAGTTATGTTGCTCGGCAATACCTATAAAACGGTTAGGTAAAATAATATTGCCGTCTTTACTTGATAAAATACGCGCTAAGACTTCAACGCTTTCAATTTTATTGTTATCAGCGTTTATTTTTGGTTGGTAAAAAGGCGTTATTTCATCATTTTTTAATGCTTCAATAAGCTCATCTTTTGAAATGGCTGACTCTTTTAATAAAGTATGGCTATTTAATTGCGCTACTTTAATAAGTAACCTACTTACCTGAGATAGTTGCACTGGTTTTGTAATATTACCAATGAGGTGAGCGTTATGTTGCTTGGCAAGGCTGGCAGCTAAACTAATAACTTTATGGTCCATTTCAGAAACAATAATAATACCGCCTTGATAATGTAACTCACCTAAGTGGCGGATTAATTCCATGCCGTCCATTTCGGGCATATTGAGATCAGTAAAAATAGCATCAAAGTAGTTAACATCTTCTTTTACTTTTTCAAGAGCTTCTTTTGCACTCAGACACGTAGTTATAGTGTTAGACATACCCAATTCGTTAAGTATAGCTTCCATAACGATCAAAATTGCTTTTGAGTCGTCAACAACTAAAATATTAGGTACTATTTTCTTCACAGTAATCTCTTCCAATGCGAATTTATTATTACTGTAAAAGTAGTAGCGTTATTGTATTTTGTCAGTACTTTTAATTTATATTTTTATCTGATAATTCTAATTAAAAAAGAGATCTTTATTATGCGGCTCGTGTTTTGTAAGTGAGTCGGTATACTAGCGCCATTGTTTTAAACGGTCTTAATTATGATAAGAATAGATCTTACTTTAGCCGAGCAGCCATTTTCGCTTATGGTGTCTGGGCAAAAAATTGTGCAGGTATTTCACGCGCAACAAGCCATTACATTTGATAACCCTCGTGAAAACTATTTTCAATTTACTTACGACAACAAAGTAATAGGTATTGATACAGCGGCGGTGAAAGAGCAAAGCATTTCGCTCTTTGTAGATGATCAATTTGCAACACAACTTGCGTTACCAGCACCTACAAATGGGTCACCTAAAAAAGGCTTTTTAGGTCTGGCTGCATTAGGTTTTAAGCTTTTTAAAAGTGCTAAGGTAATTAAAGTAGTGCTTGCAGGGGCTTCTGTTGCAGGCTATGCGTGGTTATTTAGTATAGAATTTGCATTAATGCTAATTGGGTGTTTAGTTGTACACGAATACGGCCATGTGCGAGCAATGAAATACTTTGGCATAAAAACCAAAGGTATTTACTTAATCCCATTTGTAGGTGGGCTAGCTGTAAGTGACGACAAAATAACGACTCGTTGGCAAGATGTCGTTATATCGCTAATGGGACCTGCATTTGGTTTAATTACCTCGGTACTGGGTGTCGTTTTATATTACGCCACCGAGACGGAGATATTTGCAGGTGTTGCGGTGCTTAGTGCGTTATTAAATTTATTTAACTTGTTACCAATTTTACCGCTTGATGGCGGGCATGTATTAAAAAGTATTAGCTTTTCAATGCGTTCATGGATTGGTTTGAGCGTATGCTTATTAGGCGTACTATTTGGCTTATGGCTGAGCTACACCTTTGGCTTAATGTTACTGGTATTCTTTTTGTTTGTAGGTGCGCTGGAAATTGTATTTGAGTGGCGAGGCCGTCACTATTCACATTTAATGCCGCTAGATAAATATGGCCAAGGCTTTTCAGCGGTAATGTATGCAGTTGTAGTCGCTGGGCATGTAGCTGTAATGATGCATTTTGCCGATTCAGAAAATCCAATATTGAGCCTGCCGATGACTATTTTATCGAGCTAGTATTTATCGTTCTAGGTAAAAGTGGGCTGTAATATTTGTTACAGCCCGTTAAAAATTAATAAAAGCTCAATACCAGCGATATAAAAACCCCAGTTACAAATAACTGCACAACACAAAATCCCATAATATCTTTTGCTTTTAAGCCTGCGATAGCAAGGACGGGTAATGCCCAAAAAGGTTGAATTAAATTAGTCCACGCATCACCCCATGCAACGGCCATTGCAACGCGAGATATATCGGCGCCTAGCTCTTGCGCTGCGGGTATTACAATGGGTGCTTGTATAGCCCATTGGCCACCGCCAGAGGGAACAAACATATTAATGAGCCCTGCACTTATAAAACTAAAAAATGGCAAGCTATCAGCATCTGCAACGGCAATAAAGCCACGTGATATCTGTTGTGCTAATCCGCTATCAACCATTACCGCCATGATGCCGGCATAAAAAGGAAATTGAATAACAATGCCAGCCCCGCTTGGAATTGCTTGTTGCAGACTGTTAAGTAAATTATGGGGTGTTTGATGCAGCGTAATAGCTAAAAACAAAAATACGGCAATAACGCTATTAAGGTTTAAGTTTCCGCCAGTAATAAAAAAGTAATAGCCTAAATATGCCAAACCTAATAAGCCAATTGCCATACCGAGTAGTTTACTTTGTTCTAAATGTTGAGCGGGTCTACTTATAGTAGTGGGTTTAGGTGCTATCTCTTGTAAAAGAGCTGGGTCGATATATACGCTTTCTTGCTCGCTTGGCAGCATATAGCGATTAACGAGCGGCATAATAATGAATAAACCAACTAATATGGCTATATTAAAGCCCGCAAATAAAGTGTGCTCTGTACTAATAATACCAATGCTGGCCTCTGAAAAGTGACCATCGGTTGCGATAGTTAAAGGAATCGAACCGGCTAATCCGCCATGCCATACAACAAAACCTGAGTAAGCGCTGGCTACTAATAATCGATAATCAACACGAGTATGTTTAGCAATTGCCTTGGCAAAAAGGGCACCAATAACTAAGCCAAATCCCCAATTTATCCAGCTCGCTAAAAGCGAAATAAGCGTTACCAATATAATTGCTTTAGGTGCTGTATTTGCGAATGTTGCTAGTTTTTCTAATAACTTACTTATAGGTGGCGTACTTGCCAACATATAGCCTGTAATTAACACTAGTAGCATTTGCATAGCAAAACTTAATAAGTTCCAAAATCCACCTCCCCACGCTTGTAATACTTCAATGTTGGTTGCGGTTGTAAATAAGCTCGCACTAATAAGAGTAATTATTGTAAGTAAAATTACAAATATAAAAGGGTCGGGAAGATAGCGCTCTACAATTTTAGTAAAAGGGCGGGCTATTTTATTAAGCATAAGCACAACTGTTTTGGTTATTATTTTAACGCTAATTAATCATGAAAAATCATCATTGGCAAACAGCATTTAGTCTTATATTTGCGGTTAAAAGCTTAAACATTGCTTAAAAGCATCGCTTACAGTAACGTACTGTTTATAGATAATTTACTAACGAAGACTTTGTATTATGCCGGTGATATTTAAAAGGTTAGCGTTACTTGTTCGCGCTCATATAGATCAGTTGAGTTGGCAAGCAGTGGCATTAGCTATTTTGACTCATATGCTATTAACATGGAGCTTACTATTTATAGCGAATGAGAAAGCGTTAACCTCGCTTACTACCTTTTTTTACTATTACACAGTAACAACATCAACAGTGGGATATGGTGACTTTAGTCCAACTACTGATCTTGGTCGTTGGGTGGTTGCATTAATACAAATTCCATTTGGTTTAGCTTTATTTGGTGTTTTGCTAGGAAAAGCAGGACAAACTGTTACTTACTTAATTAGGCGCGCTATGACTGGTGATAAAAACTTTGCCCACAGTAACCACCATATTATTATTTTTGGTTGGCATGACACTCGTACAAAAAAGATGATTGATTACATTTTGGCAGATACGAAACGTACTGACCGTCGTATTTTACTCGCGGTAACAGAGCAAATGGATCATCCTTTTTTAGCTAACGAAAGCGTTGATTTTGCACGTTTAACGAGTTTTACAAATTTAGCTGAACTAGAGCGTGTAGCTATTCGCAGTGCTGATAAGGTGATTATTGATGGTCAAGATGACGACCAGACATTTACGACAGCCCTGCGCATAAGTCGCTTAGTAAAAGATGATTGTCATATAAGTGCTCACTTTTTAGATGAAACTAAAGTTGAGATGATGTTAGAGCATTGCCAAAATGTAGAATGTAGTAGTGCAAAATCAGCTGAGATATTAGTACGCTCAATGCAAGATCCAGGTTCGAGCCGTGTGCAAGAGGAGCTGCTATCTACTTTGCACGGCGATACACAATTTAGCTTGAAAGTACCAAGTGGCTGCAAAGATATGGAGTTTGGTACTTTGTTTCATCATTTTAAGCTTGAGCATGATGCAATACTGTTAGGTGTTGCCCATAATTTAAGTGCGCAAAATATGGATTTAAACCCACCATTAGATTACAAAGTAAGTGAAGGCGATATTTTGCACTATATATCGGTAGATCGAGTATTAAGTAGTGAAGTAGACTGGTCGAGCCTAGAAAAATAATGAATGAAGTTGTATTTTTAATTGTTGTTTTAAGTGCTTACATATTACCTGTCGTTATTGTACTCAACAGTAAGCGTACACAGGGTCATGAAAAGAATGGCTGGCTAATGGGAATCATTATATTTTCTTGGTTAGGTTTAATGATGTACTTTACCATTGTGCCCAAGCATAGGCACAAAAAGAAAAAGGCTAAATAGAGTAGTTAGCCTTTATAGCCGTTTTAGTTGGAATAATTACTCTTCCAACTGTTTGAGTTTATGCTCAATTAGAGGGTCGTCAGGTAGAAGTTGCTGGGCGACTTCTAATAGCTGAATAGCATCATTAGGGTGCTGATCTTGGTGCTTAAGTGCCACATCTATTAATGGCTGAATATCAATTTTTGCTTGATGCTCTTGTACATACACTTCTTTTTCATCAGCTAAAATTTTATGCGCTGTACTCAATAATGCTAAACGATGGGGGGAGTCTGCATTAGCCGTATTGAGACTTTGATAATAATCTTCTTTTAAGCGTAAGGTTTTGGTTTGCAGGCGAAACTGTGCAATATCGATTTGCTGATGTTGAATGAAATCAACGGCTACTTGCTTATAAAACCCAAACTTATTCAAATATGTAGCGTGTGTGCCATGTCCCATACCAAATACTCGCAAGTGAGTTAACTGCTTATAGCGCTTGGCGTGCATTCGGTCTATACGATTAGTAGGATCGTAAATAATATAGCCTTGGGCATCTCCTAAATCTAGATCGTGATAATCTTGTTGCCATTCAAACTGCTGAGCTATATCGGTACTAGAGCGGTCATCCCACGGTACTAATTCTTTATTTTTAGTACTTACCGGGTGAAAGAACAGTACTTGGTTTAGCTTTAATAGTTTAGCAAAAGCGCCAACAGCAAATCCGCCACGGCTTAAGCCATAGCCTAATCGACAATTAAACGGCGTAAGTAATGTTGATAATTGCTCGAGAAAAAAGATTAAATTACGATTACGAAACCAATTACTTTTACCTAAATGCTGAAAAGCGATTACGTTTACGTTTTGTTTTTGAGCCAAGTGATAACCCCATGGTGCAAAATCAGGGTGAAGATCTTGCTCTTGCACCTTAGTGCCTGCGGGTGAAAAGGTAAAAAGCAGGGGCTTATTAACGTCAACAAAATCATACTTAACAAATACATCGCCGAGTAAATCACTACCCGTCATGGGTAATCGAGTTTGTTGCTCATTGCGCGGGAGAGTTAACCATTCATCTAACCAATACAGTAATTTCATTAATCCTCCAGCTATAAGTCAGCGTAGATCATATCAAACTCAATGAAATTAGGTCAAACCGAGAGGGTGTTACTGCGCCATTTTGATTATTTCATCCCAGTCATTTTTAGTAACAGGCATTATTGATAGTCGTCCGCCTTTTTTAAGTGCGATTTCAGTAATATTATTATTGGCTTTAATATCTTTAAGGCTAATTAATTTTTTTAAATGGCTTTGGTAAGTAACCTCAACAACAACCCAGCGTGGTTTGTCGCTGGTGGCTTTTGCATCGTAATAGTCGCTACTTAAATCAAACTGAGTAGGATCTGGGTAGGCATCGTGTGTCACTTCGGCAATGCCCGCTACGCCCACGTGTTTACAGCTTGAATGGTAAATCATTACTGAATCCCCGACCTTAACGCCATCACGCATAAAATTGCGTGCTTGATAATTACGCACGCCTTCCCAAAGAGTCGTTTGTTTTGGTGCGTTTTTTAAATCATCTAATGAAAACGCATCGGGTTCAGTTTTAAATAGCCAGTAAGCCATAACAGTATTCCTAACAAATATTTACTTCCCACTATTGTATAGTATCATTTGCATACTAGGGTAATGAGGAAGAAGTAATGAGCCAAGTATTAGATGATTTATTGTCGTTGTTAACACTTGAAGAAATTGAGCAAGGTTTATATCGAGGACAAAGCCAAGATTTAGGCTTTGGTGCAGTGTTTGGCGGTCAAGTTATGGGGCAGGCGCTTTCTGCCGCTAAAGAAACTCTACCTGAGGGGCGTATAGTTCACTCATTACATTCTTACTTTTTACGCCCAGGCGATCCAGCTAAACCGATTGTTTATGATGTAGAAACTATTCGCGATGGAAAGAGCTTTAGTACTCGCCGAGTAAAAGCGATTCAGTACGGTAAGCCAATTTTTTATATGACAGCGTCGTTTCAGGGTGAAGAAAATGGTTTGTCGCATCAAGCTACAATGCCTGATGTACCCGCACCTGAAGAGTTACGTTCATCACTTGAGTTTTACCAAGATAACGCTTCGCATATCCCTGAAATCATCCGTAATAAGTTTACGCGTGAAATGCCAATTGAAATGCGACCGGTTACTTTTCATAACCCATTTAAACCAGAAGTTATGGAGCCGGTAAAGCATATTTGGTTTAAAGCTAATGGTGAAATGCCAGACGATCAGCGCATCCACAATTACTTATTAGCATACGCCTCTGATTTTGAGTTTTTACCAACAGCATTGCAGCCTCATGGTGTATCGTTTATGCAGCCAAATATGCAAGTAGCTACTATTGATCATGCAATGTGGTTTCATCGCCCATTTAGAATGGATGATTGGATTTTGTATTCAATTGATAGTCCAAGTGCGAGTAATGGGTGTGGTTTGGTACGCGGGCAGTTTTTTGATCGCCAAGGCAACTTGGTTGCCTCAACAATGCAAGAAGGGGTTATGCGTCAGCGCTAACCCCCTTTTATAGATATAGTACTAGTTACACTGATCTTGTACTATATCGCTGATTGACTGCCAGACGCGTGCTGGCAGTAATGTTTTAAGGTGTGCGTAGGTTTCGCAAAGTTGTGTACTGCCTACTAAGCCTTTATCACCCTCTGTTATTAACGACTCGCCACGTAAGTTCTCGATAAAACTAACAAGTACTTTTTTATCAAAAAATTCAGGTGTTTTAATACCATGCAGTGTGCCTAAACGCTGTGCAAGCACTTGGCTCTCTCGTTCTAATTCTGCTTTTTCAATGCCATCACTTGTTTGAATAAAACCAATCACAATAGCGTAACGTTGTAGAGTAAAACTAAGTGCTCGTCCAAGCATTTCTAGCTTAGCTAAGCAGTCATTACTGTTCGTTATATGAATGTTATCGCCATCAAACTCAATTAAATTTTGATCAGCAAAGTTAGCTAAAATACGCGTTATATAGTTTTCATCAAGAGGCTGTAAATACCATTCTTTAGCAAATAATGGATAAAATGTTTTTACAAGTTGCTGGCATTGCTCAATAGTTGTGCTGTGTTGTTTAAATAGATGTAGTGCAATTAAGCTTGGTACTGCAAATAAGTGCAAAATATTGTTTCGGTAGTAATTAAACAGTACTTTTTCTTTATCGCTAATAGTAATAATTTCGCCAAATTCATCACTGATAACTTCAAACTTATTCAGCTTTAATGCATGCGTTAGTAATTGCTCTGGTGTTTCGTCTGGCGCGGTTACTTTATCGCTATAGCTTGCATCGCGCTGTAAGCGCAGATAAAAATCAAGTTGTGCTAATAGCTTTGGTTTACTCAATGCTTGTTTATCGTTAACCAGCAATATCATCGCTAGTAAGTTAACCGCATTAAGCGCCGCCGCATTATTAATTTTAACCATTACTTGGTCGGCAAGTTTAGTTACTTGTGGCGCTAACCATTGTGGCTTTTGTACATCGGTAGGGTGTATTGAATCACGCCAATCAGGTTGGTTATCGTTTAAGTATTGGTTAATCGAGATTGGATCACCAAAGTTTAAATTACCACGACCGTAGTTTTTAAGGTTTTTGATTGCCTTAAAAATACCAAATATAGATTCGCCTTTTTTATCTTTTCCATCTAGCTCTTTAAGGTAGGTGTTAATTTCCATTACGTGCTCGTAGCCAATGTACACAGGAACGATAGATATTGGTCTGTCTATTCCGCGCAGCATTGCTTGTAATGTCATAGATAGCATACCTGTTTTAGGTGGAAGTAAGCGCCCAGTTCGGCTTCGACCGCCTTCCGTGTAAAACTTAACAGAGTAACCTTTAATAAACAGTTGGCTTAAATACTCTTTGAATATGGCAGAATAAAGTTTATTGCCTGCAAACGAGCGACGAATAAAGAATGCCCCAGAGCGTCTAAATATGCCACCGGCAGGGAAAAAGTTAAGATTTATACCTGCAGCTATATGTGGTGGAACTAAGCCTAAATGATAAATAGAGTAAGTAAGCAGTAAGTAATCCATATGACTGCGATGACAAGGCATATAGATTATTTCATGGCCTTTATCTGTTAGTTCATGAATTTGTTCTGCGTGTTTAATATCAATACCGTTATAGAGCTTATTCCACAACCAAGTTAAAAATCGCTCGGCCACACGTATCATTGCTTCAGAGTAATTAGCAGCTATCTCATCAAGTAGCTTAAGTGCATTTTGGCGGGCTTCTGTTTGGCTAATGTTTTTAGCTTTAGCTTCATCTTGAATTGCTTTTTTTATTGTAGGTGACGCTAATAATGAATTAAATAATTGTTCACGAGAGGGCATTTTAGGGCCTGTAGCAGCTAGCTTTTGGCGCTTAAAGTGAACACGTGCTACACGTAATAATTTATGTGGTAACTCGCTTACATCGGCTTTTTCATTGACTAAAAGCGATAAGTCGAGTGGTTGGCTAAAGCGAATAAAGTTGTCGCGTCCTGAAAACAACACCACAAAAAACTTTCTAAACCAGCTAGGAGTTAGAGAGTGCGTAATTAAAGTTCGTAGCCCCGGCTTTTCTTTACCCGGGTCGCGACCCCATAAAATAGTAACCGGAACCACTTGTACGTTTTGCTGCCCACTTTGTATTAGGTATTCAATAATTTGTTTACCTTGAGCTAAAGCATTGGTTGGCTTAGCTTCATCACCAAAAAGTGGTGGTGGATTTTTAATACCAATAAAACGGTCTAAATCTTGGTTACCTAATACTTGCTCTTCGGTTGGGCTAGGTAGACCATTTTTTTTACACGCATGTGCGAGAGCCGCTAAATCAAATCGTGAATTTAAACGCACTATATAAAATGTAGGGTACTCAGGGTTTAGATCATACTGTTTAATCGGATTTTCTGGCAGCACTTTGCTTTTTACAAATAAGCGGCTAAATCCAGCAGACATAACATTTAAACAATAATTAAAAATACGCATCGACTCACCATATTGAGAGTATTAAGGGCAAAATTAGCGCAGTAGGATACCATAATATCTAAAAATCCCTTAGTTTGCGTAATTAAGGTGTTAACTTGTTTATTGACTAACAGTAGAGGTATTAGTTCAAGTATAGCTAGTAAGCATGTATGGGTGCTTATTTAATCAAATTTATAGGCATTGTATTGTTTCTAAATAGTTGTTGCATTTATCACCAATACCTCTATAATACGCAGGCTTTCAAAATTCCTCTGGGAACTAGAAAGGATAAATTAAGCTTGGATTTCAAGCTAATAAACAGGAGTTCCGATTTGGAACTCAACGTAGATATAATCAAACAGCCGACATCTTAAGTTTTAAGATTGTTTCGGTCGTTTTTTTATGCTCTTTTATATGCTCTTTATATTGAGGTTAAGAATGTCAAATCAACGCATTCGTATTCGCCTAAAAGCTTTTGACCACCGTTTGATTGACCAATCAACGGCAGAAATCGTGGAAACTGCGAAACGCACTGGCGCACAAGTACGTGGTCCAATCCCACTACCTACACGCTTTGAACGTTTTACTGTACTAACTTCACCGCACGTTAATAAAGATGCGCGTGATCAGTACGAGATCCGCACCCATAAACGTCTGATAGACATCGTAGAACCAACTGACAAGACTGTAGACGCGCTTATGCGTTTAGATCTTGCTGCTGGTGTTGATGTTCAAATCAGCCTGGGTTAATCGAAAGATTAGAGAGGTTTTAGGAAAATGGCATTAGGTCTAGTCGGTCGTAAAGTGGGTATGACACGAATCTTCACTGAAGATGGTGTATCTATCCCTGTGACAGTTATTGAAGCGACACCTAACCGCATTGCTCAGATCAAATCTGACGCAACAGACGGTTATAACGCGCTTCAAGTAACCGCAGGCACTAAAAAAGCAAGTCGTGTAAACAAAGCTAAAGCGGGTCATTTCGCTAAAGCTGGTGTTGAAGCGGGTCGCGGTCTGTGGGAATTCCGCCTTAACGGTGGTGAAGGCGATTTTGAAGTAGGCGCTGAGCTTACTGTTGAATTATTCAACGAAATCAACAAGGTTGACGTAACCGGTACTTCTAAAGGTAAAGGTTTCCAAGGTGGTGTTAAGCGCTGGAATTTCAGCATGCAAGACGCTACACATGGTAACTCTCTATCTCACCGTGCTCCTGGTTCAATCGGTCAAAACCAATCACCTGGTAAGGTGTTTAAAGGTAAGAAAATGGCCGGTCATATGGGTGCTGAGCGTGTAACGACTCAAAACTTAGAACTAGTTCGCGTTGACGCTGAGCGTAATTTGCTTTTAGTTAAGGGTGCAGTACCTGGAGCTATTGGCGGTGACGTTATCGTTAAACCAGCTGTTAAAGCATAAGTCCTGGAGATTTAGTGATGGAATTAGCAATTAAAGACGCTTCTGGCGGTCTTGAAGTTTCTGAAGCTACTTTTGGACGTGAGTTTAACGAAGCATTAGTACATCAAGTAGTTGTTGCATACGCAGCAGGTGCTCGTCAAGGTACTCGTGCTCAGAAGACACGTTCTGAAGTAAGCGGTGGTGGTAAAAAACCATGGGCTCAAAAAGGTACTGGCCGTGCACGTGCCGGTACAATCCGTAGCCCAATTTGGCGTTCAGGTGGCGTTAGCTTTGCAGCTAAACCACAAGACCACAGCCAAAAAGTAAACCGTAAAATGTACCGTGGTGCGATTAAAAGCATCTTATCTGAATTAGTTCGTCAAGAGCGTTTAATCGTTGTTGAAAGTTTTGCTCTAGCAGCACCAAAAACTAAAGAACTAGTTGCTAAGCTTAAAGAACTTGAGCTTAAAGATGTTCTTATCGTGACTGAAGAAGTAGATGAAAATCTTTTCTTATCGGCACGTAACCTTTATAAGGTTGACACACGTGATGTAGCTGGTATCGATCCTGTAAGCTTAATTGCTTTCGATAAGGTACTTATTACAGCCGCTGCTGTTAAGCAACTTGAGGAGGCGCTAGCATGATTCGCGAAGAACGTCTTTTAAAAGTGATCCTTGCTCCACATATCTCTGAAAAAAGCACAATTGCTGCTGAAGAAAACAATACTATTGTTTTTAAAGTAGTAAATGACGCAACTAAAGCTGAAATTAAAGTAGCAGTTGAGAAGCTTTTTGAAGTAGAAGTAACTGGTGTTCGCACACTTAACGTTAAGGGTAAAACAAAACGTACTGGCGCACGTTTCGGTCGTCGTAGCGACTGGAAGAAAGCTTACGTTACTCTTAAAGAAGGCAGCGAGCTAGACTTTGTCGGCGGCGCCGAGTAATAAGGGGATAGAATTATGGCACTTCAAAAGTGTAAGCCTACTTCTGCGGGCCGTCGTCACCTAGTTAAAGTGGTTAACTCTGATCTACATAAGGGTAAGCCATACGCACCACTTTTAGAGAAAAACTCTAAATCAGGTGGTCGTAATAACAATGGTCGTATTACGGTTCGTCATATCGGTGGTGGTCATAAACAACACTACCGTTTAATCGATTTTAAACGTACTAAAGATGGCATTCCAGCTACTGTTGAACGTTTAGAATACGATCCAAATCGTAGCGCAAACATCGCTCTTGTATTATATGCAGACGGTGAGCGTCGTTACATTATCGCACCTAAAGGCTTAAAAGCTGGCGATGCAATCCAGTCTGGTGTTGATGCACCAATCAAGCCTGGTAATGCATTACCAATGCGTAATATGCCTGTAGGTTCGACTGTTCACAACGTAGAATTAAAACCAGGTAAAGGTGCTCAAATCGCACGTTCTGCTGGTGCATACGTTCAAATCCTTGCTCGTGATGGTCAGTATGTAACATTACGTCTTCGTTCAGGCGAAGTTCGTAAAGTTGAATCTGATTGTCGTGCGACTCTAGGTGAAGTAGGCAATGCTGAGCATATGCTTCGTTCACTTGGTAAAGCAGGTGCAAATCGCTGGCGTGGTATTCGTCCGACAGTTCGTGGTGTTGCCATGAACCCGGTAGATCACCCACACGGTGGTGGTGAAGGTCGTACATCTGGTGGTCGTCATCCTGTGTCTCCATGGGGTAAACCGACTAAAGGTGCGAAGACGCGTAAGAACAAGCGTACGGATAAATTTATAGTACGTCGTCGTACTAAGTAATATTGAGGAATAGCCATGCCACGCTCTCTCAAGAAGGGTCCTTTTATAGACCTACACTTGCTGAAGAAGGTAGAGAAAGCTTTGGAAAGCGGTGAGAAAAAGCCAATTAAAACTTGGAGCCGTCGTTCAATGATCATACCTAACATGATCGGATTGACCATTGCTGTCCATAATGGTCGCCAGCACGTACCAGTTTTCGTTTCTGACGAAATGATCGGTCACAAACTAGGTGAATTTGCACCAACTCGCACTTACCGTGGCCATGCTGCGGATAAGAAAGCGAAGAAACGATAAGAGGGGAAGATAAATGCAAGCATTAGCTAAACATAAATTCGCCTCTGGTTCGGCGCAAAAAGCACGTCTAGTTGCAGATCAGATCCGCGGGTTACCTGTAGATCGCGCACTAGAAATCCTGGCGTACAGCCCGAAGAAAGCGGCTGTATTAGTTAAGAAAGTACTTGAGTCTGCTATTGCTAACGCAGAGCATAACGAAGGTGCTGACATTGATGAGCTTCGTATAACAACGATCTTTGTGGACGATGGTCCTACAATGAAACGTATTATGCCTCGTGCTAAAGGACGCGCAGACCGCATCCTTAAGCGTACAAGCCATATCACTGTTATGGTTTCAGATAGCTAGGAGTATAAGTAATGGGACAAAAAGTTCATCCTACTGGTATTCGCCTAGGTATATCTAAACCTTGGGTTTCTACCTGGTACGCGAGTTCAAAAGATTTCTCTGCACAGCTTTTTGGCGATCACAAAGTTCGTACATTCCTTACTAAGGAATTGAAAACGGCTTCTGTGTCTAAAATCGTTATTGAGCGTCCAGCAAAATCAATCCGTGTAACAATTCATACGGCTCGTCCGGGTGTTGTTATCGGTAAAAAAGGCGAAGACGTAGAAAAATTACGTCAAGCGGTAACTAAAATCGCTGGTGTACCTGCTCAGATTAATATCTCTGAAGTACGTAAACCAGAACTAGATGCACAACTAGTAGCAGACGGCATTGCCTCTCAACTAGAACGTCGTGTTATGTTCCGTCGCGCTATGAAGCGTTCGGTACAAAATGCAATGCGCATCGGTTCTAAAGGGATTAAAGTTGAAGTTAGCGGTCGTCTTGGCGGCGCTGAAATCGCACGTTCAGAATGGTATCGTGAAGGTCGTGTACCTCTACATACTCTTCGTGCTGATATCGATTACGCAACTTCTGAAGCCTTAACCACTTATGGTATCATTGGTGTTAAAGTTTGGATCTTCAAAGGCGAAGTTATTGGTGGTTTACCACTAGTACAAGAGCAAGAGAAGCCAGCTAAACGCGCACCAAAGAAAGCCAAGAAAAGTGCTAAGTAGAGGTAGCGACTAATGTTACAGCCAAAACGTACAAAATTCCGTAAAATGCACAAAGGCCGCAACCGCGGTTTAGCGCAAAACGGTAACAAAGTAAGCTTCGGTACTTTCGGATTGAAAGCAACTGGCCGTGGCCGTATGACTGCTCGTCAAATCGAAGCAGCTCGTCGTGCTATGACGCGTCACGTGAAACGTCAAGGTAAAATCTGGATTCGTGTCTTCCCTGACAAACCGATTACAGAAAAACCTCTTGAAGTTCGTATGGGTAAAGGTAAAGGTTCTGTTGAATATTGGGTTGCTGAAATTCAGCCTGGTAAAGTACTTTACGAAATGGAAGGTGTTTCAGAAGAGCTTGCTCGTGAAGCATTCGACCTTGCTGCTCGTAAATTGCCATTCAAAACAACTTTCGTAACTCGGACGGTAATGTGATGAAAGCTAGCGAACTAAAAGACAAAAGCGTAGAAGAGCTTAATGCTGAACTTCTAGGACTACTTCGTGAGCAATTTAATATGCGCATGCAAGCTAGCACTGGTCAGTTAGCTCAGACACACACGCTAAGAACAGTACGCCGCGATATCGCGCGTGTAAAAACAGTTATTAACCAGAAGGCAGGTCAATAATGAGCGATAAAATTCGTACTCTTCAAGGCCGTGTAATCAGCGACAAGATGGAAAAATCTTTCACTATCGCTATCGCACGTTATGTGAAGCACCCAATCTATGGGAAATTCATTAAACGTACGACTAAGTTACACGTACATGACGAAAATAACACAGCAAAAGCGGGTGACGTAGTTACTATCCGTGAATGCGCACCAATTTCTAAGAATAAATCTTGGACTTTAGTAGACGTTATTTCTAGTCCAAAACAAGCTTAATTTTTTAATTAAGTTAGTTTTGTAAAAAAGCCCCGGCATTAGCTGGGGCTTTTTGTATTTAAAGCACCTGTAAACAGTAAACTAGGGTGAGCGGGTCATTTGGGTTAGTCTTTTATCTGAAAATACAAAGTTATCTTGGGGAGTGGTGAGAGTTTCATGTACCAGTTACTTTTTTGCTAGCAGAACCATCTACTGAATCAGAAGAAGTTAGATAATAAACTTACATATCTCAGTTAATTTAATGCCAACATGGGGCCATCTAATTCATGGTGTTACTTTTCTTTTACAGTCTTTTAGTCTGAGAACCCACTTACCTTATTTTATTACAATAATACAGTTTCAAAGTATCGAAAATAGACATCCATACACAACTTCTATCATTAGCTTATCTGGTTTTTTTATGTCTAAAACCTCAATTTATCGCCTTAAATTAATATTCTGGTATGATTAGCAAATATGCGCTTTTGAATGAATTTTTGAGGTAGTAATGACGCGTAGTTTTGAATTTCATTTGACTGATGAAGTAGCCACGGTCGCAATGGGTAATTGCGTTGCTGATATTATAGAGCAAGGTGCGGTTATTTATTTACATGGTGATTTAGGCGCTGGTAAAACAACGTTTACTCGAGGTGTAGTGCAAGGCTTTGGACATACAGGCAAAGTTAAAAGCCCAACGTATACACTTGTTGAACCTTATGAACTCGAGCGCGCAAATGTTTATCATTTTGATTTATACCGCTTAGGTGACCCTGAAGAACTAGAATACATGGGAATACGCGATTATTTTTCACCAGATGCAATTTGCGTTGTTGAGTGGCCAGAAAAAGGTGGTGAATTTATTCCTGTGCCTGATTTAGATATTACTCTAAGCTATATGGGTAACGAACGTAAAATTGTTATTAATAGCGCCAGTGAGCGTGGTGTAGCAATTGTCGAAAAACTAAATAACAAATAATAATATAGTTAAGGCAGTAATTATCAAATGAGCCGAGGTGTAGTTAAACTCTTTATTTACCTTATGGTTATTACCATAAGCTTGCCGCTGTGGGCCAAAAATACAATTAACAGTGTACGCGTATGGCCATCCCCTGACAGTACGCGTGTGGTATTTGATTTAAATGATAAGCCTGACTTTAGCTATTTCATGCTTAAAAACCCAAGCCGCTTAGTAATTGATTTAGAAAACACTAGCGAGTTAAAAATACTACCAGGTGTACCACCAAAACATCAAATAGTGAGCAAGCTACGCTACTCAAAACCTAAAAATAAGCACAGTGTTCGGTTAGTGTTTGAATTAAACGCACCAGTAAAGCCAGTTGTATTTGCTTTAGCGCCTACAGGTCCTTATAAAAACAGGCTCGTTGTTGATTTATACAATAAAAGCCAAGCTGCCACAGTTGTTTCTCCTGCTCAAACAGCCGCTAAAAACCGCCAGTTAAGCCAAGAACGCGATATTGTGATTGCAATTGATGCGGGTCATGGCGGCGAAGATCCAGGTTCAATTGGTCCCTCTGGCACGTACGAAAAAACAGTAACACTGCAAATTGCAAAACGTTTAGAGCGCATGATTGATGGCGAACGTGGGATGATTTCGCGCATGGTACGAAGCGGTGACTACTTTGTAAAACTTAATACGCGAACCAATCGTGCTCGTGAAAAAAAGGCCGACTTTTTTGTCTCTATTCATGCTGATGCATTTACGAGCCCGGGACCAAATGGTGCCTCTGTTTGGGTGTTGTCGTTAAGGCGTGCTAATTCAGAGATAGGTAAATGGATAGAAGATAAAGAAAAGCACTCTGAGCTTTTAGGTGGCGCTGCGGATGTAATGAAAGATGCCGCTAACGAAAAATACTTAGCGCAAGCATTACTTGATATGTCGATGGATCACTCTATGAAAACCGGCTTAAACGTAGCTGACGAAGTGGTTAAAGAGCTACGTAAAGTTGCTAAGTTGCATAAGAAAGATCCCCAACATGCGAGTCTTGCTGTACTTAAATCACCAGATATCCCATCAATTTTAGTAGAAACAGGGTTTATATCTAACCCACGAGAAGAAAAGCTGCTTAAAAGTGCTAACCATCAAGAGCGTTTGGCTAAAGCTATATTTACTTCAATTAAAAATTACTATTTAAAAAATCCACCTGATGACTCTTTATTTGCTAAATTAAAGTCGCAATATCCAACAAAGCACAAGGTACGCCCGGGTGAATCTTTAAGTATGTTGGCGAGTCGCTATGGCATTACAGTCACTGAATTAAAACAAGTTAATAAGCTTAGCTCTAATACTTTGTTTATTGGGCAAGAGCTCGATATACCACAAAGTTAGTCATTATTATTAGCGCAATGCTTGCTAGGAAATCTCATGAATATTGAAATATTACCCGCGCGTTTAGCTAACCAAATTGCCGCAGGCGAAGTGGTTGAGCGCCCAGCGTCGGTAGTAAAAGAGCTAGTCGAAAACAGTTTAGATGCTGGCGCTACACGTATTCAGATAGATATAGAGCGTGGCGGTCATAAGCTTATTCGTATACGTGATAACGGTTCAGGGATAAGTAAAGATGAGCTAACGCTCGCGCTTTCTCGTCACGCTACGAGTAAATTAAAATCTCTAGATGACCTTGAAAATATTTGTTCACTTGGTTTTAGGGGAGAAGCGCTTGCGTCAATTAGCTCTGTATCGCGTTTAACGCTGAGCTCAAAACCAAAAGATCAAGAAGCTGCTTGGCAAGCATTTGCAGAAGGTCGCGATATGGCCGTGCAAGTAAAGCCAGTAGCGCACCCTGATGGCACAACCATTGAAGTAAAAGATTTATTTTTTAACACCCCAGCTCGTCGTAAATTCTTGCGTACCGAAAAAACGGAATTTAGCCATATTGATGAGTTGATAAAGCGTATTGCGCTTAGTCGCTTTGATGTCTCTATTACACTAACTCACAACGAAAAAGTAGTAAGGCAGTATCGTGCAAAGACAGATCCCTCTCAGGCTATTACACGTGTAGCGCAAGTTGCAGGTAAGGCTTTTGCTGAGCAAGGTTTGCATATTCAATCAGGAGAGGGTGGCTTACAGCTGCATGGTTGGGTGCTACCTGTAGGTTCAGCTAATACGACTCAGTATACTTATGTTAATAATCGTATGATGCGCGATAAACTTATTCTGCATGCTATACGCCAGGCATTTGAAGAAGTAAGCGGAACACAAGAATTACCCGGTTTTGTCATTTATATTGATATAGACCCTCGGCAGGTTGATGTAAATGTTCATCCAGCTAAGCATGAAGTCCGTTTCCATCAAGGGCGCTTAATTCATGACTTTATATTACAGGCTATTAAGCAAGTGGTAGTGCCGCTGCAAGGTGAGTTTACGAATGAACCGCTTAGCTCTGAGGTGGAATCTGCGCCTGTGTTTATGGGGTCAGCGCATAGTAGTTCTAATGATATAAAAGCGGATGGAGTATTTGATTACCCTAAATCGCAATTACAGCCCTCTTACTCTGGAAGTGCTGGTAGTTCAGCATCAGGTACTAGAAGTGTTGGCGGTGGCGGGGCATACCGTGCTACACCAAGTACGAGCCATCATGATGTAAACGCGTTTTATCAAGGTGTGAGTGAGCAACACGCTGCGCATTTTGATAATGTAGCAAACATACCCGTAGCACAACACCAGTTAGAGTCTGCGCATAATGTTTTAAAGACAGTTTCAATCATCAGTGTTAATGAAGGTGCGTGTGTATTTAGTGTTGAGCAGCAATTGTATTGCTCACATTTCAAATATGCATTGGTAGATGATTGGCATAATCAAATTAAAGAGTCCGGAAGTTTAGAAGGGAAAGCTCTTTTGCTGCCCGTAAGAGTAAACTTATCAAAAGAAGATTGCTTACTTATAGAAGCTCAGCAATCGTGGTTTACTTTACTTGGTTTTGAACTCGTAATAGAAAAACAGTTTGTAATGGTTAAAAAATTGCCAGCGTGCTTATATTTACTTGATGTAAGTACAGCGATAGGTGAGCTACTTGATGGGTGTAAAGCAGGGCTTGAAAATATAGAGAATTGGTTAGAGTGGCAGATAAAATGTGTACCTCCCCGGTTTTATTTAAGCAATGTGTTTTTAGCGCAACAAATGCGCTTACAAAATAATCCGCAAACTATTGAACGCTTACGCGAAAAAGCAGTTAAAATAGAGCTAAATCACTATTTAATGCAATTAGATTAAGGTATCAGTGTTGAGTAATTTACCAGTCATATTTTTAATGGGTCCAACTGCTGCTGGTAAAACAGCATTGGCAATCTCACTGTGCGAGCATTTAAATACAGAAATAATCAGCGTTGATTCAGCGTTAGTGTATAAAGATATGAACATTGGTACTGCAAAACCCGATGCAGAAGAACTTGCTAAAGCTCCGCATCATCTGATCGACTTACTTGACCCGAGTGAAACATATTCAGTTGCTGATTTTAGGCGCGATGCAGTACAAAAAATTGACGAATTTCATAGACAAGGTAAAGTGCCTGTATTGGTTGGAGGTACAATGTTGTACTTTAAATCTTTAATTGATGGTTTATCGCCTTTGCCTGAAGCAGATACAGTAATAAGATCAGAGCTAGAAGCACAAGCTAAAGAATTTGGCTGGCCTCATTTATATAAAGAATTAGTTAAAGTTGACCCAAAAGCAGCCGAAAAAATAAGTGAGAATGACTCACAAAGGATTAACCGAGCTTTAGAGGTTTACAGGTTAACTGGTAAGACCATGACTGAGTTGCAAAAGCAAAAACAGCCGGCTTTACCTTATACTTTTCATCAATTTGCGATTGCACCGCAAGAACGTAGCGAATTACATCGCCGAATTGAAGAAAGGTTTAAAATAATGATTGATCAGGGGTTTGAAAATGAAGTTTCGACCCTATATCTACGTAAGGATTTACACCCCAATATGCCTTCTATTCGTTGTGTTGGTTATAGACAAATGTGGGATTACCTTGCGGGTGAAACAAGCCATGATGAAATGGTTTTTCGTGGCATCGCAGCAACACGTCAATTGGCAAAACGTCAGTTAACGTGGCTTCGTAGCTGGCCTGATGTTACTTGGTTAACAACGGGTGACGAAGAAAACTTGCATCGTGTAGTAAGTTCGCTAAGCTAGTAGTAGTTGAATATTGTTTTTTATCAAATAAGTTCAGCCACTTAATTATAATAACACCTAGAACGAAGGAACAATAACATGGCAAAAGGCCAATCGTTACAAGACCCATTTTTGAATGCACTACGACGTGAGCGCATTCCAGTATCAATCTTTTTGGTAAATGGCATAAAATTACAAGGCAAAATTCAGTCATTTGACCAATTTGTTATTTTACTAGAGAACACCGTAAATCAAATGGTTTATAAGCATGCAATTTCAACAGTTGTCCCTGCTCGCGCAGTTAACTTCCAAGCAGTTCAAGGGAGTGAAGACACTGAAGAACCAGAAGCTGGTAACTTTTAATTAGGAGCATAATGTTTGTTTGACCGCTATGAATCCGGCGAACAGGCAATTTTAGTTCATATCGACTTACCTAAAGAAGGGGATCGTGAAGATCTTCATGAATTAGAAATGTTGGTATCTTCTGCTGGTGTTAGTAGTTTGGCGGTTGTGCAAGGCAGCCGTCAAGCACCACATCCGAAACTATTCGTCGGTACCGGTAAAGCAGAAGAAATAGCTGAGATTGTCAAAATCCACAATGCAGATGTCGTAATTTTCAATCATCAACTCAGGCCGTCACAAGAGCGTAATTTAGAGCGTGTTTGTCAGTGTCGTGTGCTTGATAGAACGACGCTAATTCTTGATATTTTTGCCCAACGTGCACGTACCCATGAGGGTAAGCTGCAGGTTGAATTGGCACAACTTCGCCATATGTCGACTCGATTAATTCGGGGCTGGACCCATCTTGAACGCCAAAAAGGCGGGATTGGTTTACGTGGACCTGGTGAAACCCAACTTGAAACAGATAGACGATTACTTCGTGCCCGAATTCAAAATATCCGTGCGCGTTTAGCTAAAGTAGCAGTGCAACGCGAACAAGGTAGGCGAGCTCGTACTCGTAACGAAATACCTACGGTATCGTTAGTTGGCTATACCAATGCGGGTAAATCTACATTATTTAATCGAATTACGAATTCAGATGTATACGCGGCCGATCAGTTGTTTGCAACGCTTGACCCGACTCTACGTAAGCTTGAATTAGGTGATGTTGGTCCTGTTATCTTAGCTGATACAGTGGGCTTTATTCGTCATTTACCGCACGACTTAGTTGCTGCTTTTAAAGCAACGCTAACTGAAACTCGTGAAGCTGATTTACAGTTACATGTAATTGACGCAGCAGACTCTCGTCTTCAAGAAAATATTGAACAAGTACAATCGGTGCTTAAAGAAATTGAAGCCGATGAAGTACCACAGCTATTAATTTATAATAAAATTGATGCGCTGGATAACGTAAGCCCACGTATTGATCGAGATGACGAAGGCCAACCTATAAGAGTATGGCTTAGCGCTCAGACTGGTGAAGGGTGTGAATTACTTAGTGAGGCTATTAGTGAACTGCTTGCTAAGAAGATGTTTAACGAAACATTATTTCTTACGCCATTGTATGGTCGCCTAAGGGCTGCATTGTTTAGTTTAAATGCAGTACATGAAGAACGCTTTGATGAGCAAGGTAATTGGCTGTTAGATGTTAGAATGCCAATGGTTGAGTGGAATCGTTTAATTAAAGAATTTGGTCCTGAAATTGCTGGTTTTATCAACCGTAATTAAAAATTGACGTTTTAATGTCGGTTTTTGTATGAGAAACGCGGTAGATTTGTTAGATTTAACACAATTTCCTAATTTATTTAGATAACAATGGAGTATAGCTATGGCCTGGAATGAACCGGGTAATAATGGCAATGACAAAGATCCGTGGAATAATAAAGGCGGACGTGATCAAGGCCCACCTGATTTAGACGAGGTGTTCCGCAAGTTTAGTAACAAGTTCGGCGGCTTATTTGGCGGGAAAAAATCCGGCAATGGTAGCGGCGGTGGACTTGGCGGAGCCGGTATTTCATTTATACTTATTATCGCCGTTATTGTATGGGCGTTAAGTGGTATTTATACGGTTAAAGAAGCCGAGCGTGGTGTGGTTCTTCAATTTGGTAAATATGACCGAATTGCTGATCCTGGTCTGCGTTGGAAAATGACGTTTATTGAAACGGTAATCCCAGTAGATATTGAAGCAGTTCGTTCATTATCGGCTTCTGGTTTTATGCTTACTGAAGACGAAAACGTAGTGAGCGTTGAGTTTCAGGTGCAATACCGTGTTATTGACCCATACCTTTATGAATTTAGCGTAACTAACGCTGATAGTAGCTTAGAAGAAGCACTAGATAGTGCACTACGTTACGTTGTGGGCCATGCAAAAATGGACCAAGTATTAACTAATGGCCGTGAGGTTGTTCGTCAAAATACATGGGATGAGCTTAATAAGATTATCGAACCATATAACTTAGGTTTAATTGTTACTGACGTGAACTTTAAAGACTCTCGTCCGCCAACTGAAGTTAAAGATGCATTTGATGATGCGATTGCTGCACAAGAAGATGAAGAACGTTTCATTCGTGAAGCAGAAGCATATGCTCGTGAAATTGAACCGCGTGCTCGTGGTCAAGTAACGCGTATGACTCAAGAAGCGGAAGGTTACCAAGAGCGTATTACATTAGAAGCACAAGGTGAAGTAGCTCGTTTTGAAAAGCTATTACCTGAATATCAAGCAGCTAAAGAAGTTACTCGTGAGCGCTTATACATTGATGCAATGGAAGAAGTGTTAGGGAGTAGTTCTAAAATATTGGTTGATGTTAAAGGCGGTAATAACATGCTTTATTTACCACTTGATAAGATCATGGATAAGCAAGGGACAGCAACACGTGTTGCACTTCCAAGCTCTAGTGATATTCAAGATTTACGCAATAAAGTAAATACGTCGCGCAATAGCTCTGTTAATAGTGGTAATGACCGCTTTAACAATGACCGCTTCAATGATGGGAGATAATCATAATGAAAAACTTTAGTTTAGTAATACTATTAGCTGCCATTGTTATGTCTTTCTCATCGGTATTTGTTGTACCTGAAGGGCAAAAAGCAATTGTAATGTTATTTAGTAAAGTACAAAAAGACAGCGACGATCAAGCGATTGTATATGGCCCAGGCCTACAATTTAAGGTGCCATTTTTTAGCCAAGTACGTCGCATTGATGCACGTATTCAAACGCTAGATGGTGCGCCGGATCGCTTTGTTACTAGTGAGAAAAAAGACTTAATTGTTGATTCGTTTGTAAAATGGCGTGTTAATGACTTTAGCGCTTTTTACTTACGTGCCCGTGGCGATAAGCAATATGCTGAAACGCTACTTAAACAAAAAGTAAATAATGGTCTTCGTACAAACTTTGGTACACGTACAATTCGCGAAATTGTATCGGGTGAGCGTAGCGAGTTGATGGAAGAAGCGTTAGTACAAGCTTCTGAAAGTGCACGTGAGCTTGGTATTGAGGTGCTAGACGTACGTGTTAAGCAAATTAACCTACCACAAGAAGTGAGTAGCTCTATTTACCAACGTATGCGCGCTGAGCGTACTGCTGTTGCAAAAGAGCATCGTTCTGAAGGTCAGGAAAAAGCCGAGACTATTCGTGCGGGTGTTGACCGTCGTGTAACAGTAATGCTTGCCGATGCAGAGCGTAATGCGCGTTCTGTACGTGGTCAAGGCGATGCTGATGCCGCAGGCATCTATGCAAGCGCGTATAACAAAGACCCTGAGTTCTTTAGTTTTGTGCGTTCGCTTGAGGCTTACAAAAAGACTTTTAAAAATAAGCAAGACGTTATGGTGCTTTCACCAGATAGCGACTTCTTCCAATATATGAAAGGCGCTAAAGCTCAATAGGCTTTACGTTAATTATTTAGAAGTTAAAAAGCCTCGCATTTGCGGGGCTTTTTGTTAAACACAGTCTAGTGCTTTAAATCACTGTTATTTATGTGGTTATTAGCTAATATTTGGATATAACAAATGCGCGCAGAAAAAATAAGCTGAACAGGGGTGATCTTTACTTTAGTTTTCTGGTAAAATCTCGTCCTAATTTTCTCTAAGTGAATTTACGATGGGTAAAAACGTTGTTGTATTAGGCACCCAATGGGGTGACGAAGGAAAGGGTAAGGTAGTTGATCTCCTTACAGACAAAGCATCTTTAGTAGTTCGTTATCAAGGTGGCCACAATGCGGGTCATACTTTAGTTATCGAAGGTGAAAAGACGGTTCTACACCTTATTCCATCGGGTGTATTACGTGACAATGTTAAATGTGTGATTGGTAATGGTGTAGTTTTATCACCAGAAGCGCTAATGAGAGAAATTGGCATGCTTGAAGAACGCGGCGTACCAGTACGTGAGCGTCTTTTAATAAGTGAAGCATGTCCGCTAATCTTGCCTTTCCATGTTGCATTAGATGTAGCCCGCGAAACTGCTCGTGGCGATAAGCCAATTGGTACAACTGGCCGTGGTATCGGTCCTGCGTACGAAGATAAAGTGGCTCGCCGTGGTTTACGCGTAGGCGATTTATTTAATCCTGAATTATTTGCAGCTAAATTAAAAGAAGTTCTTGAATACCATAACTTCACTTTAGTTAACTACTACAAAGTAGACGCTGTAGATTTCCAAAAAACGTTTGATGATGCAATGGCTGTTGCTGATATCTTAAAAGCAATGGTTGTAGATGTAACTGAGCTTTTAGATCAAACGCGTTTAGCAGGCGAAAACATTTTATTTGAAGGTGCACAAGGTACGTTACTTGATATCGATCACGGTACTTACCCTTATGTAACATCTTCAAATACTACAGCTGGTGGCGTTGCTACTGGTGCAGGTTTTGGTCCATTAAACCTTGATTACGTTTTAGGTATTATTAAAGCGTACACTACACGTGTTGGTTCAGGTCCTTTCCCTACAGAGCTTTACGACGGTCTTGAGAAACAAGATCCAGTTGGTAAGCACTTAGGTGATAAAGGCCATGAGTTTGGCGCTACAACAGGTCGACTTCGTCGTACTGGTTGGTTAGATGCAGTGGCTATGCGCCGTGCGGTTCAAATCAACAGTATTTCAGGTTTTTGTTTAACTAAGCTTGATGTTTTAGACGGCTTAGAAACGCTTAAAATCTGTATTGGTTACAAGCTTGAAGATGGCACAGTTACTAACGTAACACCATTAGCAGCTGAAGGTTACGATAAAGTAACGCCAGTATACGAAGAAATGCCAGGTTGGTCAGAAAACACTGTTGGTGTAACGAGTCTTGACGGTTTACCAAAAGCTGCGATTGACTACATCAAGCGTATTGAAGAAATTACGGGTGTTCCAATTGATATTATTTCTACAGGTCCAGACCGCGTAGAAACTATGGTACTTCGCAACCCGTTTGCGTAATTACCATTAGATTAAAAAAAGCTGCCTAGTGCAGCTTTTTTTGTATCTAAAATTCACCTTGGAACGATCTTTGTATATATTTTAATAAGTTTATTTTTATAAGTGGTGAGCATGCGTTTATTTTACCGTAATTGCGTATTAAGGCTTTCATTAATTCCGCTGTCTTTATTTATAGCAACCAACAGCTTAGCTACAGAAAGCCCTGCTGCTGTACCGCTGTATACAGAATCTGAGCTAATTGCGTTAATAAATAAAAATACGCATTTAGCGCGGGTAAAGGCAGATGATTGCCAGTTAGTGCAAGATATAGAAGCACGAGCCAATAAAATGGCATTGCCGTCTTATCAATTTTTATACGGCGATATGCTGGCTTATAACGTGTGCGTGGATCGTAATGTAGAGTTAGGTGTGTATTACATGCGAAAAGCGGCTGAACAAGGCTTAGCGGCAGCGCTAGAGCAGTTAGGGCGTTACTACGACACCGGGCGTTTAGTTCAGCAAGATAAAGCAATGGCAATTACGTATTTGCGTGAAGCGTCGTCGCAAGGCAATTTAAAAGCACAACTACGTTTGGTTAAATTATTTAATGATGGCTATGGCAGCCCGCGTGATTTTGAAGATGCATACCGTTGGCTATTTAATTCTATGGTCGCAGATAAAGCGACTCATAAAAAAATTGAGCGAGCGCTGACTAAGTTAGCGCAAAAAATGCCAGATAGTGTGGTTGCGCGAGCTCGCCTTCCTATTTAATGGCTCTTAAAAAACAAAACCCTAACTTTTTAAGTTAGGGTTTTTGAGTTTTTACAGGTAGTAAAAGTGTTTAACTTTCTTCTTTAGCCTTTGTTTGCGGGTCTTTTAAGACCGACATTTTAGGCGGCTGTAATGCAACAACACGTTCACCTTCTTGCGGTGGTTTTTCCATGTTGATTGTAAACGGTCTTAGCTTAATTGGCGTATCGTCGTCGCTGTCTTTATCACCTTTAAGAATAAACAAAGGGATAGCCTCAGGGTTCATTTCTAGGTATTGCTCCCAGCTAAACTCATCCGAGATACGTGTTGAACTAACCTTACCGCCTTTAGCTATGATACTGCTCAAACGTGCGTATGAGCCTTCGTCGCCAAACAATATTTGTCTAGATAAAAACGTTGCACTGTCTTTATTTGCTTTAGCATGCGACGTTGATGAGCGAAGCGAAAATACATTTTTTTCATTAAGTAAATGCGAAAAGTATTGAACGCCTAGCGCATTATGATGACGGTTTGGCGATAGCGCTAAGACACTGCGAATAGTTGTTAGAGGTAAGTAGCGTTCAGCATGCTCTGATTGCGGGTTACCATAATAACAAGCTAAGCCATCCATACGTGCCATTCTGCAGTTTTCCCATGCAGGATCTGAAAGGTGAACCGGAATATTCTGCTCTTGTAAGCCACGTCCAATTGCACGCGATACATGGTTTGCACCAATAATTAATATTGTATTTGGTGATGGTTGGCGTACGCCTAATAGCTTGGCAACAGGAATGGCTGTTAAGCTTTGCAGCACAACCGTAATGATGATCACCGTAAATATAAGTGGCACCATTTTTTCAGCATCAGCAACGCCAGCTTCCATCATACTTAGTGCAAATACTGACCCAACGGCTGCGGCAACTATACCGCGTGGAGCAATCCAGGCAAGTACCAAGCGAGACTTCATTGGTAAGTCAGTACCAAAGGTCGAAATAGCAATACACAGTGGGCGTGCAACAAAAAGCACAATAGCTAAAAATATAAATACATCGCTGTCGAGCATCATCAAATCAGAAAGCTGTAAACGTGCTGCAAGTAAAATGAACAGCGTTGATATTAATATCATCGACAAGTCTTCTTTAAACTCAAGTACAGAATCTATTTCTAAATCGTCTTGGTTCGCAAGCCAAATACCAAATACAGTTACTGCTAATAAGCCTGATTCATGGCTTAAATAATTTGATACAGAAAAACTAATAAGGACTAGTGCTAAAATTCCAAACTTATGTAATTCAAATGGCAGCCACTCGCGACGCATTAATAGGGTTGTTAGCCAACCTGCAGCAACACCAATACTTAAACCAACACCCAGGGTTTTAACTAAAGCAATAATAGTATGACTAAATACTTCGCCTTGGCCTACAAGCATTACAGCTTCAAATACCAATACAGCAAATAATGCGCCAATTGGGTCTATTACAATACCTTCCCAGCGAAGTATGCGGTCTATGTCTTGTGTTGGACGCATTGAGTTTAATAGCGGTGCTATAACGGTAGGGCCAGTAACAACGAGTACTGCGCCTAGTACCGCAGCAACACGCCAGTTAAGCTCAAGCAACCAGTAGGCGCTTAGGCTAATAATAATGCAGGTAGTAAGCATACCGATTGAGCAGAGATTCCTTACAACTTTTCCTATCCCTTTTAATTCTCTGAAATGCAGAGTTAAGGAACCTTCAAATAAAATGATGGCAACGCTTAGTGATACTACTGGAAACAGTAAATCACCTAAAAGTGCATCAGGGTCTAAAACACCACTAAATGGTCCAAGTAAAAGACCAGTAAGCAATAAAAAAAGAATAGCGGGTACTCTAAAAGCCCACGCGACCCATTGGGCAAGCACAGAGCAAAGTGCGATACCGGCTATGTAAATTGCTGACATAGATTAAGAATTCCTTATTTATGACGATATGTTTAGAAAGTATAACTTTTGTTAATTATTAATACAGGGGTATACACCGGAAACTGAAATATTACTAATCAATTTTAGCTGCTTATAAAAGATTAGTAGGCTTAAATTATTTAGCGAGAACTTAGCCACCTTATTTTAAAGTGTATTAATTGTTTAATTTATTGAATTTTAATAACAATATAAAGGGTATGAGTGTTTCGTATTAACTTAGTTCGAATTTTAACCTTGATTTTAAAGGGGTATTTGGTGTATTATACTTCGTGTTCTAATAATTAGTCATCTAACGAAGTTTATTGAAGATAAATCAGGCTTGTTAATCTTAACGTCATTTTTAATCTTTATAATCATGTGTTAGTGATGTTTCTAGTATTAGAGCATTACAAAATATCATTTGCCGAATTCTTGGTATGGTTTTGCCAAACAAGTTTATTTAATTATTTAAGTAAATAAAGGTTTGAGTTGAACTATTACTTTCAATATTTAGCCCCCCATCGTGGCGGTTAAATCTCGGTCCTTTGGTCTTCACCCTATCTGTTGGTGTATCAGACTTTAGAGGCTCTATGTATGTTGTTAATAAAAAAGCCACACACAGCTTTTTACAGCGATGCATAAACAACACTTTTAAATTTTTTGATTAGTGCTGCTCAATATTATTGGGTTGTTGCTACTTTTACTTAACCTCAAATCTAAGCCTCTTGTTTTAGATATGGTTTTTGCGTGTGTGTAAAAAAGTGTTGCCTAAATGAAAAGAAAAATTCGAAGCTATGTTTTAAACCTAGCTACTTAGTTTTAGCTCGTCTAATTAAGATGAGCGCAGATAAAATGGAAAGTTGAGCATTTATGCAAAAGTTAAATTGGCGACGTATCGTACTTAAAGTAGGTAGTGCATTAATTGCACCAGATCAAGATGGCTGCCGTTCGCGTTACATATTAACCATCGCACAGTTCATTGTTCGTTGTCGTGCCCGTGGAATCGAGGTGATTTTAGTATCATCGGGTTCTGTAGCGGCTGGAGCGCATTTATTCCCATCAGACAAACCTCGCTCTGTGGTGATGAAAAAAGCAATGGCAGCAGCAGGCCAAACAGAAATGATCGCCATGTGGGACCGCTTTTTTGACTTTCCATCTGCGCAACTATTATTAACGCACGGCGATTTACGTGACCGCGAGCGTTACCAAAGTATTCGCGAAACAGTGTTTACTTTGCTTGAGCATGGTGTTTTTCCTATCATTAATGAAAATGATGCTGTAACTACCGACGACTTAAGAGTGGGTGATAACGACAACTTATCAGCAATGGTCGCAGCAGCAGCCGATGCCGATGCTTTATTAATATTCTCAGACGTTGATGGGTTATATGATAAAAACCCTAACTTACATGATGATGCGGTGTTACTGCCTGAAATAAAATCAATTGATGAATCTATTTATGCTATGGCAGGATGTGCTACAAGTGCTGTTGGTACTGGTGGCATGAAAACCAAAATAGAAGCGGCAGAAAAAGCAACGTCACATGGTATCGCGACTTATATTATAAACGGCTTTAAAGAAGAAACATTTACGAAACTGCTAGCTGGGGAAAATCCTGGTAGCGTATTTTTACCTTACGAAAAACCGATGCAAGATTCTGTACATTGGATGACACACACAGCAAATGAGCAAGGTGAAGTTGTTGTTGATGGATCATTTGATGAATCCCTTGAAGGTGAAAGTGGATGTATTCGCGGTGATGAAATCATGGAAGTCCATGGTGAATTTGCTGTTGGTGATACCATTTTAGTACGTAGTGAAGACGGTACGCGTTTAGCTAAAGCGACCGCAAATTATAGTAGCTGTTTGTTAAACTTTATTGCAGACAACGAACAGAGTGAATTCAGCGAAAAAATGCAGGATTCAATTGGACCAGTTATATCTGAAAAACATATCGCATTATTGGAGAAGTCATGAGTTTAATTACGGACATTTCACGCCAGACAGCTAAAGCTGCCCATACACTTGCTTTACTCGATACCGAGACTAAAAATCAAGTACTAGTTGAAATGGCAGCGGCATTAAGAGAGCAAAAAGCATTTATAATCAAAGAAAACGAAAGTGACCTAAGCGCAGCACGCGACAATAACTTAGCAGCCTCAATGATCGACCGCTTAACGCTAAACGATGAGCGTATTGAAGCAATGGCAGAAGGTATTGAAGTAATCGTAAGCCTGGACGATCCTGTTGGTCAGCTACGTGATATTACAGAGCGTCCAAATGGCATTAAAATTCGTAAAATGCGCGTACCTCTTGGCGTTGTATGTATGATTTACGAAGCACGCCCAAATGTAACAGCAGACGCTGGCGCATTATGTTTTAAATCAGGTAATGGCGTAATTTTACGTGGCGGTAAAGAAGCACTTAAAAGTTCGCAAGCTATCGCAAGTGTAATGCACAGCGTACTTGAAAAGCATAACTTACCAGTATCACTTATTTCAGTGATTCCAGATCCAGATCGTGCACTATTAATGGAATTAATGCAGCAACGTGAAAGCATTGACTTAATAATTCCACGTGGCGGTGAAGGCTTAATTAACTTTGTTACTGAAAATAGTACGATCCCAGTAATTCAGCATTACAAAGGCGTTTGTCATCTATATGTAGATAAAGATGCAGACCTAGAAATTGCGCTTAACTTACTACTTAACGGTAAAACGCAGCGTACCGGTGTTTGTAATGCACTTGAGGGCTTAGTAGTTCATCAAGATGTTGCAGATGAGTTTTTAAATCTGTGCGCAGTTGTATTACGCCAAGAAGGTGTAAAAATAAATGCTGACAGCTTTGCAGCTAAATACTTTGATAATGCAACTGTGTTAGCCGATAACGAATTTGGTGAAGAATATCTAGACCTAGAAATCGCTATTCGCGTTGTACCAAACTTTACGGCAGCGGTTGAACACATTGCACAGTTTGGTTCAAACCACACTGAAGTAATTTGCACTAAGAACGCAGCCGCTGCAGAGTTATTCCAGCGTAGTGTTGATGCTTCTGTAGTGATGGTTAATACATCATCTCGCTTTTCTGATGGCTCACAGCTGGGTCTAGGCGCAGAGATTGGTATAGCAACTTCTAAGCTTCATGCATACGGCCCTATGGGACTTGAGTCACTGACTACTGAGAAGTACTTAGTGAATGGTGAAGGCCAAGTTCGTGAGTAACCGCTAAAGCTTAATTTCATTAAAAAGCCGAGTATGGAAATACTCGGCTTTTTTGTTTTTTCAGACTACTCTGTAATTAATTTTTCAAGCCAGTCGCTTGCAGGTTCAGGCCTGTGTAAATAATAGCCTTGAAGAATAACTTCTGGATATTCTTGCAATAAATCAAAGTGGGACTGATTCTCTACACCTTCGGCAACTATCTCGAGTTCAAATAAACGGCCTAAGCTTACAATCATATCAATAATTAACTTATCGTTATTATCAGTCGGTGCTTCCAATACAAAAGAACGGTCAATTTTTAGTTCTTGTATGGGTAATTGTTTAAGATAAGTTAAACTCGAATATCCAGTACCAAAGTCATCAATTGATACCCTAATACCTAGCTTCTTGAGAAAGTGAACAGCCTCAATAGCCGCTTCCATGTGATTAAGCAATGTACCTTCAATTATCTCAATAGTGAGTTGCTGAGGATTAATGCTATGTTGCTTTATTTGTTGGCTAATAAAGCTTAAAAAACGCGCTTCATGAAAGTGCCTGCCACTTACATTAATTGATAGGTTTAACTCAGGGTGAGTTTTACTAAGTTGCGTTAATATTTCAAGTGCATTTGAAGTTACCCAGCAATCTAAGTCATAAATTATATCTGACTCTTCGGCTATAGATATAAACTCACCAGGGCTAATGAAGCCTTTTTGAGGATGCTCCCATCTTAATAAAACCTCAGCCCCTTTAAGGGTTTGGCTTCGGTCAAATTGGGATTGTAAATATAGGGATAACTCATTATTTGAGATTGCTTTACGTAAATCTTGCTCGATTTCAAAACGGCGTTTTGCTTGCTCGCCAAACGAAGTATCAAAAAAGGTAACTCTATTACCGCCTTTTTCTTTTGCTTTGTAACAAGCCGCCTCACAGTTACGAATTGTTTCTATAGCACTTTCCCACTGATCTTCTCGAGGAAAAATATACGTGCCAATACTTACGGTTAAGCTAACGTCTTGTTCATCAACCACAAAGGGGTGGTTTACACTTATGAGCAGTTCTTGGGCTTTATTTTCAGCCATAGCTTGGGCTCTGATCCTGCCAACGCCTTTTTCAACTGTACACAGTACTGCAAATTCATCACTGCCTAAGCGAGCAATAACATCTTTTTTACTCACCTTAGAATGAATTCGTTTAGTTAATTCTTTTAAAATGTTATCGCCAGCGAGTAGGCCTAATCCATCATTTATTGAGTGGAAGCTGTCTATGTCAATAATATAAATATAGGCATAACTATTTTCGGTACTACAAACCTGAAGTTGCTGCTCCAACTGTTTTAAAAAACCATTTCGGTTGGGCAAACCTGTAAGTTCATCATGCCATGTGAGGTAGTGAATTCTTTCTTGCGTTATCTTAACGCTAGAAATATCACTAAATACACCAATATAGTGCACGTTGGTATCTTGCTCGCCTTTTACCATACTAAGAGTTAATAACTCAGGATAAAGCTCGCCATTTTTTCGTCTAGTTACTAGCTCTCCACTCCAATAGCCTGCTTGGTTTGCATGATGCCATACTTGATCAAAGCTAATACTAGGGTGGTTATTTTGTTTAATATCGTGCAACTGCATTTGCAGGGAGTCAGATTCAGAGTAACCTGTAATCCGGCAAAATGAAGGGTTTACGGCAATAATTTTTCCGTTACTGTCGGTAATAACAACGCCATCAGCGGTTCCCGTTAGGGCTTGATAAAATAACTTTTGTTTTGAGGAGAGTTCTTTTAATTCTTCTTCACGCTGACTTAATTCTTTCGCCAGTGACTCTATTTCAAGTAGTTTGTCGTGCAGGTCAAAGTTTTTTTCTATAAGCCTATCTAGCATGCCTTGAGCGGTAATATGAGTGCGAATGCGTGCTCTAACGAGCGCTAGCTTGTAAGGTTTGTGTATGTAGTCAATTGCGCCCATAGCAAAGCCTTTTTCTTCAGACTCTTCCTCGGTAAGCGCAGTTACAAATATGACGGGGATGCCTTTGGTATTTTGTTTCGCTTTGAGTATATTACATACTTCGTAGCCGTCCATGCCGGGCATCATTATGTCTAATAAAATCAAGTCAGGCCGAGTTGACTCAATAAATATCAAAGCCTGCTCACCACTAGTAGAAATACGTACATCGTAGTCAGTTAAAAGTCCTTCTACTAATACGTGTAAATTACTAGGTTCGTCATCAACAATAAGAATTAAAGGTTTATGCTTTTGTTCTGTGGTTAATCCATTATTGTTTGCGAGGTAATTTGAATGCACTATCTGTCCTTCTCTGCGTTCTTTACAATATTAAATCTAGTTCAGGTTAGTGGTTATGCCTAATTTTTATTATCGTTTCTATACTTATCAATAAGCTCAATTACTAACGCGTAGTTAAAATGATCAATTGCTTCTTTGAGCTTAAATAGGGAGTGGCCTCTATCATATTGATTCATTTCTAGCTGTCTAACCAAACTGCTAGGTACGGGGCGAGCCGTTAATGCTAATGAGTATATATTATCAATAACCGAGTCTTCGTTTTCTAGTTCATGTTGCTGTATATGTTCTTTTTTAAAGCTATCAGCTATCAAAAATTGTTTTACAGCAAAAAGTGTAAGTATTAATTGCTCATTAAAATGAGATAAATTAATACTTTTCTTATCTATTAAGCTTTCCTCAACACTTTGCGCGCTTTGTTGCAGTAGCTCAAAGCCTAATGTGCCGGCCAAGCCTTTGAGTGTATGTACTAGTCGAATTAAGCTTTCTAACTCTCCATTTTTGATTAATATATCAGCTTTAATCGAAAAGTCATTGTAATCGTTGACAAACTGAGTAAATAATTTAGCTAACAATTCGTCATTGTTTTCTAGGTTTTCTTTTGCTAAAGGCAGGTTTATAGTGCTCAGAGATTCGCTACTTTGCAGATGCTTTTCAATACTTTCGTAAAGCGCATCAAAAATAATCGGTTTTACTAAAAAGTCATCCATACCCGCTCTAAACGCTGCTTTTTTATCATTAGGATCTGCGGCTGCAGTAATGGCAATTATGGGAGTTTTGTAGCCTCGCTCTCTTAATATGCTTGTTGCTTCAAGCCCATCCATAACTGGCATTTGAACATCCATAAAAATAATATCGATGTCATTTATCTCTACTTTATCTAATGCATCATGTCCATTATCAGCAATGATCACGGTCATATCTAATCTTGCTAAAAGGGCGGAGGCTATTTCTTGGTTAATTCTATTATCATCAACAACTAATGCATTAAAACCCGAGAATTTAGGGTGAGGCTTTAATTGCTTTTCTTTAAAATTATTTGGTGAAAGCTTTCTTAAAATTTCAACTTCACTATTTTTATTACCAATAATTATAATGTCTATATTTTCATTTTTTGCAATTGGCTCAGGAGACTCTTCATCGGTAATTAATAAAATCAGTGTCAATTTTTCATTAACGTTTTTATTTTGAGCGTACAGTTGTTGTAAAATAAAGTTATCGTTGAGCTCTTTTTTTTCTATCGACATTATTACAATACTAAATGGGCTACTAGGCTGAGACATTTTTGCAATGGCCCTTAATGGTTCTTGTGTTGTTTCTGTCGTTATATTTATATCACTTAGTAAGTCCATTAATTTTTTAATTTGCTCATTATCAGGGCTAATTAATAAGGCGTGTTTTTTAAGCTTTTGTTGCTCAGATAAAGTAAAGGGTAAAGTAAAGAAAAACTCGCTACCTTGATTAATCGTGCTCCTTACTTGTATATCTCCGCCCAGCAATTTAGTTAATTGTTTGCTTATAGTGAGTCCTAAACCGGTCCCACCATACTTTCTTGTTGTGCTTGAATCACCTTGCGAGAAAGACTGAAATATAATTTTTGATTGCTCTTCGGTCATCCCAATACCCGTGTCTTTTATACTAAAGCGTAGGTTTATTGTTTTTTCGTGTTGAGATGTCGCTTCTATAATTAATGATATTTCACCATGCTCTGTAAACTTAATTGCGTTACCTACACAATTATTTATTATTTGGCTTAAGTGCATTGGGTCGCCAATAAGTTCAAGTCCTGCATCAACGTGTAAAGTGAAATTTAGTAGCAAGCCTTTTTGCTTGGCATTTGTTGAGAATAAATTTTGAACGTTAGAAACAATAGTATGTAAAGTAAAAGGGATTTGCTCTAACTGGACTTTTTCCGATTCTAGCTTAGAAAAATCTAGAATATTATTTAAGATCTGCAATAAATTTTGAGCACTTGAAAAAGCTTTATCTGCGTAGTGTTTTTGCCTTGAGGGAAGCTCACTGCTTTGTAAAAGCTGCAACATACCTAATATGCCATTCATTGGAGTGCGAAGTTCATGACTCATATTGGCTACAAAATCTATTTTTGTTTTATTGGCTTTATCGGTTTGCTCCATAGCGCTCGTCAGGTCGGCATTCATTGCTTCCATTTGGGAATTTAATACGCGGGTTTCATTGAGTAGCTCTTTGGTTTGCTTATTTTTTAAATATAAAGCATTAGCTGCTTTTATTACCGACGCTATTTCAGTTTGATTTTGGCTGTTATTTGAAATAGTTACTGGCTTTTCGCTATTCATATCTTTAAGTAATAAAGTGAGCTGAGTAATTGGTTTTATAACCGATCTAAAAATAAAATAGCTTAAAAATAAAATGATTAACATAATTAAAACGGCAAATATATTTGCCTGTTCTGTATTTTTTGTTAAGTGGCTACTTAGTAGCTCTTCTGTTTTGATAAGTTTATTTTTTTCTATGTTTTTAATTTCATTAGTTAAATACAGCAATTCGTTTTCTATGCCTGTAAGCACTACATTTACAGAAAAAGTGTAGCTACGGGTGAGTAATACAAGTTGGTTATAAGCTTGTTTTAAGCTTGTTGTTTTATTGGAGAGGGATTCATTTATTACAGAGGTGCTCGTTAGTTTTTTATGTAAGTGATTTAAGTTTTGTTTTACATTCTGTGCTTCATCAAAATTAGGTTTATAGAGATAGCTTATAATTGCGTGTTTTAAATTACTTATTGTAAGTAAAACATCGTTAAAAATAACTTTATTATCATTGTTTGAAGACCCTTCTAAATTGCTAATTGTTACCTGTAGGTCATCAATAGGCTGTTTGAACTGAGTAGTGTAAAGGTGTTCGCGTTTTTGTCTGTTTACGACAACTTGGCCAAATGTATCTTGGTAATTATTTAGATACTCGCCAAGGCGTATTAGTGAGTTTTGATACTCAGGGGTTTGGTTTTGAGTGTTTGTTTTTAGCTGCTCGAGATTTAGATTTGCCTTATTTAAATAAAAATTAAATTTGGTAATCGTATTTTCATTTGCATTGTCAATAAATGAAACTGCATGCCCTTGCAGGGAAATAATATCGTTTTCTAAGTGATTCACAGCTTCACTTTGAATAAGCGCGTTATGCTGCGACTTTTGCAAGTTAAGTAAGGACGTTTGCGAATAGTTAAACAAATAGCTTTGTAAAAGAAGTAATCCAATCAGCGAACACAAAGCTAATATTATTTTTGATTTAATTGAATTTATTATCATTATCGGCTAATCAACTCATACCATTTTTGCAGGCTGTAGTCATAGGTTGGCATAACTGTATTCCATACTGCTACATTGCTAAAGCGTTTATGGTAACTACCACCATTACGTTGCGCACCAGCTTTAATAGCTACGTCGCCATTTGTATTTAATAAATCTATGTTTGTTGCTTTTCCACCGTACCAGTAATCCCATTCGGCCGGCGATAAGAGTAGTTTAGAGCGCTGCGGGTTACTAATGTAATAACCTTGGCGAGCAATAAATGCACCAGGCCAGCCTGAAAGCCACCAATTCATATAATCGTACGCAGCATCTTTTGCGCTACTTTGTATTTGTGACGACAAACACATAACACCATGCCAGCCTCGGTAGCCTTCTTTTGGCGCGGCAAATCGTACATTAATATTTTGGCTGTTTAATGCAGACACGGCAGGCGAAAACATACTTTCTATATGGGCTCGTTTACTTTTCATAAATTCAATCGACTCAGGAACCGAGTTCCAATAGCCACTAAAGTGACCTTGGCGTTTAAAGTCGAGTAATATACTAAACAATCTATCAAGTTCTGGGCGAGTCATCGCACCTATATTGTTAAATTTTATAAGCCCTTTACTTTGTGCTGCTAGGGCTAGGTCAAAGAGTCCAATGGTAGGCGCATTTACGATAGCTACTTTACCTCTGTTCTCGTCATCAAGCAGCCAACTCCAGCTTTCGGTTTCGTATGCTATACCGGGCTTAATAAAATCGGTGTTGTAACCAAAAGAGTCAACATTATGCACATAAGGTAAAAAGCTAATATGATCGCTTTCTTGTGCGCTTAATGTGCCATCGGGTTGAACATTTAATAATTTATAGGGGGCATCACCTGCACCAATACTTGCAGTTTCGGTTAGTTTTCCCGTTTTAGTGAGTGGATTTATCTCATTAAAGTAGGTGAGTCGTTTTTTTTCTATTGGCTGTATAGAACCTGCATCCCAAAGCACATTAATGCTGTTTGACCATTGTTCGTATAAATCAAAGGAGCTAGGGTCCATTGATGCCTTTTGCAAAACGGCAGCGCTGCCTGCGGGAGTAAATTCTATATTAATACCCAAGTCACTCATCGCTTGTTTGCGGATAGCCTCTTGGAGTGTTACATGCGTACCAAGCACTCTTAATGTGACTTTTTTTCGGGCAAAAACATAAGGCGCATGTGTTATTGCACCAGCTGTTAAACCTATAGCAGCTAGCTTTTTTAGCGTCGAACGCTTAGGTATGTCCATGTTAAGCCTAAAGTACTAATGTGTGACATTATGTATAGCTAAGAACTTGTAAAGACACAAGTTGAATGGATAAATTTAAAATTATATAGAATGAAAAATTAGAATAGTAGGGTATCAAAAAATAATAAAACAATGGAAAAATAGAAGAGTAGAGCGAATTTGAAAAGGAGTAGGAAAGTGGTGGAGCTAAGCAGGATCGAACTGCTGACCTCCTGCGTGCAAGGCAGGCGCTCTCCCAGCTGAGCTATAGCCCCACATTCCTAAGTTACATATAATGTAACTGCTTGACTGCTGAGTTCCAAGCGGGACGAACTTTAAGTTTTTTTATAAAATTGGTCAAGTATTTTTTCGTAAATTTTCACTGTTTACGTCAATTTTTGTTAGACTCGGCTTAATTCAAAACTAAAACGATAAAAAACAATGAAAAAATGTGTTCTAGCGCTTATGGTTTTACTCGCTGGCTGTGCCTCAAATGATGAGCCGCCTTTTGAAATAAATAATAAACAGTTTCACGAAAAGCAAGATGAGCAAGGCAATAAGCTTTTTGCTTATGTTGTTTCGGTAAAAGCTAAGCATCGTGAAAACTTTAACCTAGACCGTGGTCCTAACAATAGACCAAGCCGTGGTGAGGTTAAGCAGTATATAGAGAAAGAGCATTTTGAAGAGTCGAGCATTCTAAAGTTACAGCTAGAAGATCAAGCAGTTGAATTATTAAATCAAGAGCTAAAAGAGCGTGAGTATTGCGATAACAAACATGAAGTTAATGATGTTTTATGGCGAGATTTGAGCGTACAGCTAAGAGGACGTTGCTTGTAATATGTTGGCTGATAAAACTAAGTTAGCAGAGCTTTTAGTGCGCCTAGATATTACTTACGATGCAATAGAACATCCGCCGCTACATACTAGCTTAGCGGCTGATGAGTTTATGATTGAGCGCCCAGGTACTCGTCTTAAAAACCTATTTTTACGCGATAACGAAGGCAAGCGACACTTTTTAGTTATTACAGCGCACAATAAGCAACTCGATTTAAAGGCACTATCAAAGCAACAAGGGCTTTCGCGTTTAGGGTTTGCATCGAGTGAACGCTTAGCGACGTATTTAAAAGTGGCTCCTGGGTGTGTATCTATGTTGGCTCTTTTAAATGATAAGCAAAACGAAGTGAGCTTATGGGTTGACCAAGATATTTGGGGTGGTGATTTGTTTCATTGTCATCCGTTTGAAAACACCCAAACATGGTTGCTTAGTAAAGCTGATTTAGAAACATTTTTTAATCACACAAAGCATCAACCGCGCGTTGTATTTTTACCCTCAAAATAAGCCCACATAATTAACGATAAACCGCATAAGCAAACCGCGAGCAGCGCAAACATAAACGCTGTTTGCCCATGATGTTGGTATACCACACCGGGTAATAACGACCCCAATGCACCGCCACTGTAATAAAACGATACATATCCGCCATTGGTTACACTTGGCGGGGCTTTACTTATTTTATTAACGAGTGGCGCTGCGGTTGAGTGAATCACAAACATCGCACCACAAAACAAAGTAAATGCGATTAAAAATAAGCTAAGCTGGTGGCTCATTAATAAAATAATACTCACACTATAAAAACTAAATACCGCAGTTAATAAATGCCAAGGCGAAGGGACTTTTTTAAGTAACCAAGGTGCAGCAATAGAGGCGAGGGCACCAACTAAATAACCACTGTAAACTAAACCTATGTCACGAGTATTGGTAATTAAAAACGTGTTTTGTAATATAAACGGTAAGTAATTAAGTAATGCAGCAAAACAAAAAAACATACAAAAGACGGCACCGTACACTTTAAGGGTAGCGCCTTCTTTAAGTTGTTTAATGTAATCCAGAGGGGAGAGCTGCGACGGTGTAGCTGGGTTTGTAAAGCGAGAATGCTTAATTGTCAAAGCTAAGCAAATAAGCATAAAAGCAATTACGTAATAAAAGCTCTGCCAATTCCATAAGTCGCTAAACAAAGCTGCGAGCACACGACCAAAGTAACCACCAACTATACTGCTACCAATATATAGGGTCATATTTTTTTGAAGTGTATCAGCGCTATAGCTCATACCTATATAGCTAGTCATTGCTGTTAAAGCTGCAGGGAGTGTTAAACCTTGTAAAAATCTGACTAATAATAAAAGCTCAAAGCTAGGTACATAAATAAAAAGTAAACAGCTAAGGCCTAAAAGCACCATTGCAATACGTAATATAAGTAGTGGATTTATTTTTGCTAAAAATAAACCATAAACGAGCGGGGCAATGGCTAAGGGCAGCATAGTTGCAGTCATTAAGCTGCCAGCTACCGCAGGTGCTACATTAAATTCGCTCGCAAAAAGGCTAAGTAGGGGTTGGGGTGCATAAAGCACAAAAAATATAAATACCGAGCAAACGAGTAGATGAGGTAAACGCATTATATGGCTTGTGCATTTGCTGATTGGTTGCGTGGTATTGTATTAAAAATTGCTTTTAATTCATAATTAAAACCATAGTCATTGCGCTATATCATGGTTTGTTTTAACTAGTTTGCTAGATTAATGTCGATAGCGCTGTTATTTGAACTCGTTGGTGATTAAAATAGCGATAATATTAGTTTTTAGTGGAACAAAGCCATGGGTTCATTACAAGACCAATTGCTTCAAGCAGGATTAACAACATCGCATAATGCTAAAGTTGCTAAATCAGAAAAGCGTAAGCAACAAAAAAAGCAAAAAAAAGGGGCTACTAGCAACCCAAGTGATCTGCAAAAGCATATTCAACAAACCAAGCTAGAACAGCAAAAAAAAGCTGAAGAGCTTAACCAAACACGCCAAGTGAGCTTAAAGCAGCGTGAGCAAGAAGCGCGTGTTAAACAAATTTTAGAGCACCACAACCAAGACGCTATTCGTGGTGAGCGCACATTTAATTTTACTTATCAAAACAAAGTAAAAAATATCGACGTGAACGAGAAAACGCAAAAAGCGTTATCGGGCGGTCGTTTAGCTATTTGTGTACTAGAAGGGAAATTTTACGTACTAGACGACGAACCAGCACGCAAAGTGGCTGAAGTTGACGAAAAGTATATTGTTTTTCATGTAGAGCCAGAAAACAAACCAAAAGATGAAGATGACCCGTACGCAGACTTTGAAGTACCAGATGATATAGTGTGGTAATAGTCCATTAAGGGTAAGCTCATTTTTATTTGATAAAGTATATAAAAGTGAGACAGAAACGAGTTAGCGGTTTTTGGTTAAGTTGATCGTCTAGCGTCGTTTCGTACGTATGCTTTTTATTTGATTGTTTACTACAATCAATAGAACAGTTTTTCTAACCGTCAAAAAAGAAGAGTAAATACAATGAGCAAGATGAAAACACTACTATTAGGCGCGGGTATTACTTTAGCCGCAAGCTTCTCGTTTAATGCAGCAGCTGCCGATGGCGCTGCACTTTATACCGCTAAAAATTGTCAAACTTGTCATGGCGCTGAAGGTAAAGCACCAATTATGGGTATGTACCCTAAACTAAACGGTCAAAACAAAGACTACTTAGTAGCGCAAATGAAAGACATCAAATCAGGTGCACGTAATAACGGTATGACCATGGCTATGAAAGCAATGGTTGCAACGGTAACTGATGAAGAGTTTGAAGCAATTGCAGATTACCTAGCTAACGTAAAATAATTTACGCAGCTATACCATTTTAATGCAATTGGTATTTTAGTTTTACAAACAGCCACACAATAGTGTGGCTGTTTTGTTTGGTGTTTGCTATAAAATAGAGACTGCTTTAGACTTCTAAACATCTGTTCGTACAGGTTAATAATGTACGTTTTTAAAAGGCTCATTATGTTTGATTTACCCCAACTCGATTTAAAAAATAAAGTATCAGCACAAGAGTGGCAACTTCGTGTTGATTTAGCCGCGTGTTATAGACTGGTAGAGCACTTTCGTTGGGGGGATTTAATCTATACGCATTTATCAGCACGTTTGCCTGGCACCGACCACTACTTAGTGAATGCGTTTGGTTTAACCTTTGATGAAGTAACTGCCTCTAATTTAGTAAAGGTCGACTTAAACGGCAATATTATTGACGATACGCCATTTAGTATTAATCCTGCTGGCTTTACTATTCACAGTGCGATTCATGAGGTACGCGAAGACGCTCATTGTGTTATTCACCTTCATACTAAAGAAACAATCGCTGTGGCTACACAAAAAAATGGTTTATTACCGCTTAGCCAGTATTCAATGTTTTCACTGCCATCGCTTTCTTATCATGGCTACGAAGGGCTTGCAGTAAACGACGACGAGCGAAAAGTGCTGCAAGATGATTTGGGCAGCACTAACCATATGTTATTGGTAAATCATGGTGGCTTAACAGTAGGCCCAACGGTAGGCGATGCGTTTATGCGCTTTTATGATTTACAGCGAGCGTGTGAAATTCAATTAGCACTACAATCAAGCTCGCAAGAGGTGATTGAAGTACCGCAACCTATAATCGACAATATTTATAATCAAGCAAACGTAGTACACAGTGGCAGCACTGGCGGGCAACTTGCGTGGCCTGCGATGTTACGTAAAGCGTATCGACTTGACCCTAGTTTTGCAAAATAACCCATAGCGGTTAATAAGGAATTTTAATGAAAGTAAATCGCGTTGAAGTATTTGATATTCACTGTCCTGATAGACCTTCGTGGACACCTGTGTTTGTACGTATTCATACTGACGAAGGTATTAGTGGTGTTGGCGAAGCGGGCCTTGCATACGATTTAGGTCACAGTGCTGCAGCGGCTATGATTAAAGAAATGGCCGACGCCTTTTTAATCGGCCACGACCCATTTCAAACAGAAAAACTATGGTCTCGTATGTTACGTGAAAGCTTTTGGGGCTTAGGCGGCGGACCTGTTGTATATGCTGCAATGAGCGCAATTGATACCGCGCTTTGGGATATTAAAGGTAAAGCGCTTGGTTTACCTGTATATCAATTATTAGGCGGTAAAGTTAACGACAAACTACGTACGTACGCATCGCAATTACAGTTTGACTGGGATAGCGAATTTAAAGCGCTAGTACAGCCGCAAGAATACGCAGAAGCTGCTTTAAAAGCGATAGCTGAAGGTTACGACGCAGTAAAAGTAGACCCAATTCAGTACGATAAAGACGGCAATACTTATTACGACCGTACAAAAATAATTTCACGCACTGAAATGAAGCTATACCGTGCACGCATGCAAGCTATTCGCGAAGCGGTAGGCGACGAAGTAGATATTATTTTTGAATGCCACAGTTTACCGGGTGTTACAACAGCCATTCAGTTGGGTGAAATTGCAGAAGAATTTGACTGTATGTACTTTGAAGAGCCAGTTAACTATTTAAACCATTCATTACATGCAAAAGTAGCAGATAAAGTTAATGTGCCAATTGCTGGTGGTGAACGTTTGTATAATCGCTGGGGTGTGCGCCCGTACTTAGAAGATCAAAGTATTGATGTTCTACAACCTGATATTGGTTTATGTGGTGGTTTTACCGAAACCAAAAAAGTGTGTGATTACGCTGATATTTTTGATGTGCGTATTCAAGCTCACGTATGTGGCGGGCCTGTTGCAACGGCAGCATCACTGCACTTAGAAACGGCTATCCCTAACTTTTTGATTCATGAGCACCACACTTATGCGATTAAAAAGTGGAACCGCGAGTTATGTTTACAAGACCCACAACCTAAAAATGGTTTCTTTGAAGTATCAGAAGAGCCTGGGTTAGGTATTGAATTAAACGATGAGATTGTTATGCGTTCTCAACGCGTAGAAATAAAATAATAGCCTTTTAACCTAACTTTAGGTTATGCATTAAAAAACCGGTAAGTGATTAGTCACTTACCGGCTTTTACTTGTTCGGCGGGAGGTAAGGCTTGTTATAACTCGTTGATTTTACATTCCACGTCTTTAAGTTCAATAGTTGCTTTGCTATCGAGATGGCGTATATAGCATTGCTTGCCTTTAATCATCAATTCAAACTGATCGGGTGTATTGCGACTTTGCGTGTCGATAATATTATTACCATCTACATTGCTAAGGGTTACTGTGCTGCTGGTAGTAAATACATCATCAGCTAATTGAGTCTCTTGCATATGTACAAGTGTTTTAATTGCTTTGCTAACCGTTGTTTTATTTGGCTTTGCCAGTAGAGCATGTTGCAGCTTAGGTGTCGGGTCTGGATTTTGAGATATGCAGCCATTGAGAAGAAGCGCTGAAAATACAACGATTAGTAAAAAGTACATTTTCATAAATTGGCCGTATTATCATAAAAAGAGAGTTTAATATAACTAGTTTTACTTACACTTGGTAGTAGTGCTTAGCGTTTGTATAGCTAAGGTCATGCCATGTCTTATCGTTTGAGCATAACGCCTTATGGCAGTGCCATAGAGTGTTATAGCTTGTATTTATTTGGCACACAGGGAAGTTACTAGCAAACATAATGCGCTGCTGTCCAAAGTGATTAAAAAGAAAATTAAAACACGCTGCTTGTTGCTCGCTGGTGAGCTGTAGTAATTCAAAACCAGAAAATTTAATTGCTATGTTGTCATGCTGAGCAAGTAACTCAACACCTTGTCGCCAATCATTTAAATTACTCGGCAACCCTGCATGATTAATTATAATTTGAAGTTGCGGTAGCTGCTTAGCGTAGTAAGTTATTTGTTTGGTTATTTCGCTATTTTCAATATCAAATTGAGCTTCAAAATGCAGTCGGGTATCTGATAACGTTGTTAGGTTTTTAAAGCTATTAGCATCTAATAAACGCTTTGCGTCAGTACCTTCGGTTATATCTCTAATGCCACACAAACTCAGATGGGCTAAAGCTTCTAACGAGTTTATAAACTCATCAGCCGATAAGTCAATTTGGTTGTAGCTAATGGCTTTAAATGGAATACCTTTTAAATGCGAGTCTAGCCAGTTTAGCTCGTTAATAGGGGAGGTGTTATCGAATCCGGCTTCTATATGAACAAGCCCTACTAGCTCAAAGTCAGTACTTTTAACAAGTTGCTGTGCACTTACTGGTTGTTTAATTTTTTCTAGGTTAGGCCACGCTGGTGGGTTAGCACCTTGTAGCCATGAGTATTGACCTTCTACTAAATTAAAAAAGTGTACGTGTGGGTCAATAATTTTTAGGCTCATTGCACATTACTCATTGGGCAGTGTAGCCACCGTCAATGCTTTGTAGGCTGCCAGTAATAAAGCTGGCATCGTCGCTTGCTAAAAAGCTCACAAGAGCCGCGACTTCGTCGGCTTGACCTAATCGATTAAGCGGTTGCAGACTTGCTTCCTCGGCAACTATTTCAGCTTTGTTTGCGCCACTTTTTGCACAGTACGCATCTATCGCGTTATGAAATAGCGGGGTTTCTATTGTGCCAGGGCATACCGCATTTGCTCTAATATTAAAACTCGCGTAATCAAGCGCTGTTGTTTTAGCCATTGAGGCAAGGGCATGTTTTGTTAGGTTATACGCAAAAGAGTTTTGCTTACCTATAATTGCCTGATCGGAAGCGACTAATATAATAGCGCCGCCATTTTGCGCTTTCATGCTTGGCAATACGCTTTGTATTGCGGCATAAGCGCCTTTAACATTAAGCGCAAAAAGTGCATCGAGAGTTTGCTCGTCGGTGCTTTCTATATTTGCGCTTAAGTGTTTTCCAGCATTAGAAACAAGTACATCAATACGTTTGCTTTGTTCACAGATAGCGTTGATACAGCTTTGTACCGCCGATACATCACTTACATCACACTGATGAAATATACCGATTTCGCTCAGCTCTATATCAAGGTTATGTACTTCATAGCCATTGTTTAGCAAACGCTTAACTACGGCTAAGCCAATACCTTTTGTACCACCTGTAACGACTGCAACTTTAGACATACTTACTTCCTTTATTGCTAACTAGTGAGAGTGACCACAGCCGCCTTCAGCGTGCACGTGTCCGTGAGAAACTTCTTCACTTGTTGCTTCACGTACTGATATAACTTCAACGTCAAACGTTAGCGTTTTACCAGCAAATGGGTGGTTTAAATCACAATCTGCGTTAAAACGACCAACCTTAACAATAGTAACCTGATGACGACCTTGGTTAGAGCTAACCATTGCTGTCATACCTGGTTTCCATACTTTAACATCACCTTGTAGATGCTTAAGCGGGATACGCTGAATTAAGTCATCAACACGCTCGCCGTATGATTCACTTGGCTCTAGAGTTACACTAAATTTTTCGCCAGCTTCTTTGCCTTCAAGTGCTTTTTCTAAACCAGGAAGCATGCCTTCGCTGCCATGAATGTAAGTAAGTGGCGCTTCGTTTGTGCTACTTTCAATTTGCTCGCCCGCTTCGCTAAGGGTGTAATGAAATTCAACTGCTGAATTTTTGCTAATTTGCATGCTTGTCTCTTCAAATAATAACTATGTTAGGGCGCAATTTTACGCGAAATATACTTGTTTATAAACTTAACGTGGCTGATTTAGTGTTTTTTGTAAATTTAGCAGAAAATCTTTTTTTGTTGGGGCTGCTTTTTGCTTTTCAGCTTGTGGTATAAACAGTACTAATTGAGTGCCAGGCTTTAAAATACTTGATGCAGAGAGTTTGTTCCATTTTGCCAAGTCGCTATGAGGTACATCGTAAAGCTGACTTATACTCCAAAGGCTATCGCCCGACTTAACTTCGTAATCTATTTCAATGGTGGGAATCGCAATCTCTTGGTGTTCTAAATAAGGGCTGATTTTGTAATCAACAGTTAATGTGCTTGGCAGGGTTTTAGGTTGTCCAACTAATAACTTTTCTCCAACGCCTATTAAATTATTATTTTTGTTATTAAGTTGTTTTAAAGCTTTTACCGACATACTAAAACGTCCAGCAATACCGTAAAGCGTGTCGTTTTGTTTAACGATGTACTCTCCAGCAAAGTTTGATTTAAAAAACTGACTTTTTAATAAAGCCTCCTGTCCTATAGGAAGCAGTAAAGTATGCGGCCCGTTAGGTGAGCTTTGATTTTTTAAATATCCCTGATTAATCGCGTGTAACTGCTTTGAACCTATACCAGAGAGCTTAGCGATGACTGAAAAGTCGAACTGCTGGCCTATATTCATCTGTGTTGTAAATGGCTTATATGCAAGCTTTGGGCGTTTAATGCCCTTTTGTGGATGCTTAACTAAATAGCTTAAAGCGAGTAACTTGGGTACGTAGTCGGCGGTTTCTTTTGGCAGGCTAAGCGACCAGTAATCGGTGCTTTTACCGCGTTTTTTGTTTTTTTCGATTGCGCGTTTAACGCGGCCCTCACCGCTGTTATAAGCGGCCAAAGCATGTAGCCAATTACCATCAAAGCGTTTATGTAAGTAGCTTAAGTAATCAAGTGCTGCATCGGTTGAAGCAAGTACGTCTTGGCGCCCGTCGTACCATTGGTCTGACTTAACTCCAAAGTGATGCGCTGTTGCGCCAACTAACTGCCAAACACCAACAGCTTGCTGTGATGAGGCTATCGTTGGTCTAAAATCGCTTTCTACAAATGGTAGTAAAGCGAGCTCCATAGGTAGTTGCTTTTGCTCAATTTTTTTTACGATATGATACAGGTAAGGCGCTGCGCGTTTACTCACAGTTTGCAAGTAGTTAGGTTGCTTTGCGTACCAGCTGATACGCTTTTTTAACGCGCGATTTTGATAAACCGTAAAGTGTAGATTGTTGGCTATATGCACCCACAGATCGGTGGTTTTTGGTGGGCGCTTTTTTACGATTGTTTTTTTGAATTGAAGTGGCGTAACGTGCTCACTAACTTGGGGCGTTTGAGCTACTTCATCATCAATATCATAAGTATAGTCAGGCTCAAAATGAGTAAATATTTGTGGAGCTTCTTGTGGTTCTTGCTCCGTTGATTGACAACCAAATAACAAAATACCCAAACAACATAAAACCAAACTGCGCATAGTGATCACTTTTGTAAATTCCTTTTATTATTTTAACACAATCCGTTGTGTTGAGTTATTCTGCGCTTTTTGCGCGATTTAGGCCAGCTTGTAAAAAGAAGTTGCTCGATTTTATATTAAGCGCTTCTTGTTTATAAGGCTCAATAACTGATTCAGGAAACGATAGCATTAACTGCTCAATACTTTGATCTTTATTGTTTTTAACGTGCTCTGTTATGGCTGTTAAAAATGATAGAGGCTGTTTCAGCTGCTCTTTTGTTAATGTACCGCCGTGCCCAGGTAAAATAATAGTGAGCTTTTCGTCGTTAATATATTGCTTAAGCAACGTTTGCCAACTTTTAAGTTCACCGTGTCCAGGGTAAGGAAGCCAGTCAACGATATCGCCACCAATCAGCACACTGCCATTATTAGTAGTAATAGTTAAATCACCGTTAGTATGGGCTTGCTGCGGCTCAATGGTTATCTCAAAACCACCAAGGTCGATAGTTTTATGATTATCGATTATTATTTTTGGTTCGCCAAGTTGATATTCTTGCCAGCGAAAAAGTCGTTTTTTTGCAAGCTCTAACTTATTTCGCCATTTAGCTTGCTCTTCTTTGGGCACATTCGCTAATCGTTGGTAGCTCAGCTCAATGCTCTTTTCATACGTGTCTAGCTTGTCGGTATATGCTGTTTGATAAAGGTTAAAATTTTTATTTACCTGCTGATGAACAATGAGCTTGGCATCAGGATAAAAATTTTGCATAACCGCCATACCTAGCAAGTGATCGTCATGGTAGTGGGTAGCCACTAAATAGCATAAGGGTGTTTTAAGGCGGTTCTTTAAATCTTTAGCAAGTTGTTCAACTGCAGCAAAATTGGCGCTCGTATCAACAAGTAGGGCACATTTCTCGCCTTCAATTAACACTTGGTTAGAGTCGTAAAAGCGAAGCTTGTCTTGTTGCTTTAAAAACTGAATATGAGGGTTTATTGTATTCCAAGTGACGGCAGCATAGGTGCTAGGTACTATTGATAATAAAGTGCATGCTAATAGTAAGTGCTTACATGAAGAGGCTATGTTTGAAAGTTTTAACTTCATTTATTATCTCTACGCTGATGTTTAATTACTTTAATAATAAACAAAAAGCGCAGTATGCGCTTTTTATTTTTGGTGTTTGGGGTCATTTGCCAAATGCTGACTGAGTTTATCAATCATTTGGTCTTGATGCTGTTGCTCAACTGTAGCCTGTGTTTTTGCTTCTAGCAATTCGTGGCTTAAGTTTAATGCTGCCATTAGTAGGGCTTTTTGATCGTTTCTAACGGTTGAGCGTTGCTTCATTTGCTCAACTAAGTCATTTAGATTTTTAGCTGCTGCTATTAATGCATCTTCCTGCCCTTCAGGGCAAGCAAATTGCTGCTCTTTACCTAGCAACTCAACAGTGACCCGCTGGTTTTGCAGCTCAGACATTAGCTAGCCTGTTGTGCGCTTTGTAACTTATCAAGAAGACCAGATAAAGTAGTGCTGGCATCTTTTTGCTTTTCTTCATTTTCTAAAGCTTCAAGTTGTAGCAATTCGTTGTCATCGCTTAGTTTAGTGTTCTGTTCTTTTAAAGTAACAACATCTGTTTGTAATTGGTTATTACGTTCGATTAAAGAATCGATCAGTTGCTCGAGTTGTTGAAGAGTAGTGTTATTCATAAAGGCGCTCATATAACTGTAATTAATGTCATGCAAATGTAAAGCAAAGTGTGTTGATTTGCCAGCATTTACGGTGGTTTTAGCTGATTTTTCTTTTGCGTTAAGGGATAATTCAGCATATGGGCTTTTTCATTCAGAAATGGTTCACTTAAACACTCTCTTATCTTGGTGTAAGTTGCCAAAGCCTAGTGCTTATGGTTCACTTACAATATTAAATTGCGTATGGCGAAAATAAATAATGCTTAGTTACAGACACTCATTTCATGCGGGTAATCCTGCCGATGTACTTAAACACTTAGTACTGGCACAAGTGCTAAATTATCAAACAATTAAAGATAAACCGCTTGATTATATAGACACACATTCAGGTGCTGGCTTTTTTGAACTTGCAGCTGCCGATGCGCAAAAAACGCAAGAGTATCAAGATGGTATTGAAAAACTTTGGCATCATAAAAGTGAGCATGCTGAGCTTAATGAATACATTGAATTAATTAAGTCATTTAACGACACTGACGAACTTGCGTTTTATCCAGGTTCACCAAAAATTGCAGAGCACTACTTACGCCGCCAAGATAAGGGTTGGTTTTTTGAACTGCACCCGCGCGATTTATTATTACTTGAAGAAAACATGCAAGGTAAGCGATCTATTCGTGTACGTGGAGAGGATGGTTTTGCAGGTTTAGTTGGTTTATTACCACCAGCATCTCGCAGAGCGTGTGTGTTAATTGACCCTCCATACGAAATTAAAGATGACTACGAAACGGTTGTAAAAACCTTAGTTAAAGCTTATCAGCGTTTTGCTACAGGTACTTACATGATTTGGTATCCGGTTGTAGATAGAGAGCGCATTGATAATATGGAGCAGGGCTTAATTGATTCAGGAATGCGCAACATTCTGTTATTTGAATTAGGCACTGAAGCGGATACTGACGTACACGGTATGACAGCATCGGGCATGATTGTAATTAATCCTCCATGGAAGCTAAAGCAAACAATGGATGCAATAATGCCTGAACTTGTTAGTTTGTTAAGTGAGCCAAGTGGTTTTTACAGAAGTGAACAACTCGTTGATGAGTAACTTTAAATAGCGCTTATAACGAATAATAAAATGCCCAGCTTTGCTGGGCATTTTATTTAAAATCAATACGAATGTGTTAGGTAATATATATAAGGGAGCTAAATATTAATTAAAATAAACCGCACTAAAAGTAGCAAGCGTATTACCGCGACTGTTTTTAAGTTTTAGTGATTCACCTGTTATTTCCCACTTTGAAGTTTTGCTAAGTACGTCAGACATAGCCGCTTCTTGGCTCATATTATCCGAGCACATCTTTTTTGTACTTGCTAGCTGACTAAGTGTAATTGTTTGCTGCTCGGTACTATAGCTTCCGCTAAAATTATTACAGCCTAAAAAGCCATTAACGCGGTGGTCTTTATTGAACTGAATGAATGGTTCTTTAGTTGTAACATTCACAGTTTGAGCATTTATTGTTATTGCTTTCCAGTAAGTATTTGTGAGTGTTACATCGGGTTTTTGAGTCGACACTTTTGAAAGCTCAATTTTATAGGGGGTAGTTAACTGTGATTCTGCAAACGGGTCATGATTTGTTGTACTTGTGTAAAGCACTTTGTCTTTATTTATAATTCTGGCGCTTAGGCTATAGCGATGTTTATCGCTAATTTTGCTGGCATCATAAATTAGCTCAACGGTAAATGGCGGGGCTTGGGTTACATCAATCACTTCTTGTGTGATTATATCGGCTTTTACATCCATTTTAGATACATTGGAAAGCGTAACTATTAATTGCGAGCCAGGGCGAAGCATACTGCGATCTTTGTAGCTAGCTTGGATAGTTAGGCTGGTTATTGCTTCTGCAATTTCTGTGTTTTCAGTCGATTTAGTTTGCTCACCGCAGCCAGTTACTGCAAAAGCGCTAAGCGCCAATAAGCCAATCCCTGCAACTGCCTTTTTACGCGAAGATACTGCTTGATGCTTTTCCATGTTGGTTATCCTTACTCAATATTATGTCCTTAGTGTATTACCTAGTTACTTAATCATTCCTTAACTTATTTTAAACATAAAAAAAGGCGCATTAGCGCCTTTAATAATTAAAAACAAACGATTATTTTTTAACAAACTTAGTTAAAATAACAATGCGCTGGCCGTCAACTCGCCCTTCAATATGTTCAGGGTTGCTGGTTAGGCCAATATTACGAACAGCTGTTCCACGTTTAGCGGTAAGGCTACTGCCTTTAACGTCTAAGTCTTTAATTAGGGTAACAGTATCGCCTGCTTGAAGTACTACACCGTTGCTATCTACATGCTTTAAATCGTCATCTTCGGCAAGTGCTTTTTTAGCCCAGGTTAGCGTGTCTTCTTCAAGGTAAATCATGTCTAGCGCATCTTGTGCCCAGCCATTATCAGGCGCTAAACGCGAAAGCATTCTGTAAGCTACAACTTGTACTGCAGGAGTTTGGCTCCACATGCTATCGTTTAAACAGTGCCAATGTGTAGGCGTTATTTCGCTGTTATTCTCGATTTGATCTTTACATGTTTGACACGTGTAAATACATTTATCTGAGTGGGTTTCAGTTACCGGTGGTACTTCATAAACAGATAAGTTCTCGGTGGCTGCACACAATTCACATTGATTATTACTACGTTCGATTAAGGCTTTTTCAATACTCATGGGGCTCTTTCTGATTCTGGTCGAGTTAACATTTGCTGCTATTATACTCCAAAACACGAGCTCTGCGCCATTAGTCCCTTAATTTTGTGTGGGTATATTACTCATATACTTATCTTCAATACTTTTTATATATCCTTGAGCGTGAAGGTTTTTAATTGCTAGGTTTATTTGGGGCAATAACCCTTTATGTTTGCTCAATAAACGAATTCTTAAAAAACCATGGGAATGCTGTGCGCCAAAGGCAATGTTTATCCCTAACTGCTTTGCCCAATAGAGTGCAGTTAACTTACCTACTAGTGCTGCTTCTACACGGTTTCTTGATAGAGCGGTCATAAGTTCTTTCTCGGATGGAAAGTCAACACGCTCAAAGGTGTTATCATTAAAGTAATAGTAACCTAGTACCGTTCCTATATTTTTGCCCTTTAAGCTATCAGCGCTTTGCCAGTTCCGGGCATTTTGAGGCAAGGTAACAATCATTTCTGTGGCATAAATAAGGGGCTCTGAAAAAACATAACGAGAGTCATTTCTCTCATCCTTTGGAAGCCATTCTAATGAAATAACATCAAAATCGATTATTTCATCTTGTAAATATTTGGTAATACGCTTTGTGGGTAGGTCGATATGAGAAGCTGCAATATTTGCATCATCGAGTGCTTTTTCAATAATTTCGGGTAATACACCAGGCTTTTCTGGATCATTTGTATAATATGGATAATGACTACCTGACGCGCTAACATTGTATTTGAGGGGAGTAGGGTTAATGCTGGCATAGCTAAAAGATACAAATAGTAGAGGGCTCAGTACTAATAACCGAATAAAGTTAGCCAAATCTCCACCTTTTATATTAATATTTTTATATTAGTGTTGTGTAATTTTAACATTTTTGCAATGACGACTATGTTTATCTTATGCGAGTTGCATTAAAGTACACATATTATTGGCTGTTTTGCCATCTCTTATTTATAGGTTTAGAGCCAAGTGAAATTAAATAACATACCTGATGAGGTACAAAAAATAACTCAGTTTGTCGCGCGGCAACCTATTTTTGATATAGACCAGAATGTTTTCTCGTACGAACTGCTTTATCGAGACTCAGCCAACAATGCGTTTCCTGTGGGCACTTCTGATGTGCATGCGACAAGCCGCCTGTTTTTTAATGCATTAATGTTGGTAGGTTTAGATAGACTTACCGCGCATCATTTAGCTTTTATAAACTTGTCATCAGAAACTATTCTCGATAACTTTCCCAAACTTTTATTGCCAGAAAATAGTGTTATTGAAATAGTAGAGCGCACGGGCAATATTCCTGCGGTTGCTGAGCGTGTGCAAGAACTTAAAAAAGAAGGGTATGTTTTTGCACTTGATGATTACGATGGCGATCCAAAATGGGAGCCACTATTAGCACATGTTGATTACATAAAAATTGAGATAGATGATCCGGTTATTAAAACCAATATGCGCATTAAAAAAATAAAACGCGCAAATCCACATGCAAAAATAATTGTTGAACGAATAGAGACGCATGAACAATTTAATATATTAAAATTGGCAGGCTGTGATTTATTTCAGGGGTTCTTTTTCTCTCGCCCAGAAATGATTACGTATAAAGGTGTAGAGCCTTCAAAGTTAACTGTTTTTGATCTATTGCGTTTTACAGCAAAACAAAAACTTTGCTTTAAAGAAGTTCATCAACGAGTGGCCAGAGATGTAGCCATAACAGCCAGGGTTTTAAAGCTGGCTAACGCGCGTTCAGGAAAAGCAAATTTAGTTATTACTTCTATTTCACAAGCGGTTATTTATTTAGGTGAAGATACAATAAGGCAATTTGTTCGTGTATTAGCAATTAGTGAGTTGGGGGTCGAAAAACCAACCGAATTAACTAAGCTTGCTTTAACGCGGGCTCAATTTATGTCGCTTATTTTAGAGCAAAATAATAAAGAGCTGACCGAGCAAGGGTATCTAGTGGGTTTGTTCTCGGTGCTTGATGCTATTTTAGATGCTGATTTAAAAGACATAGTTAAAGAGTTTACCTTAGATGCAGCTATATCTGATGCGTTACTATTAGAGAGCGGCATTTTAGGAAACTGTTTATCGCTTATAAAAGAATTTGAATTAGATAATGTAGATGAAGCTATGGTCCATTTGGCCAACATAAACTCAGAGCTACACATTGGCGATATATTTAATTTTTTACTGGATGCTGTTTTATACAGTGACGATATTATTGAGGCAATAGCAGAATAAATATGCGTAATTGGTTGTCGGTTATAAGTGTAGTGGTTGCTCTTTGTTTATTGTTTCCTGGTATTACAAAACCAGTATTAACAATAGAGGGCAACATAGATAAATCAAAACTAGCGCAAGCGGGTATTGAAATGCTGGCTGAAGAGGGCGATGGTCGAACTCGCAGTATGCTAATGATGTTCTCGAACATGCTAGGGCTTGATAAGTTAGAAGGTGAGATTAGCGCCTATAACAAAACACAAAGTATTTTAGGCACAGTTAAAGAGCTTGCTAGCAATAATAATTTATTTGTAGCCGCTTTAGTGGGGTTGTTTTCTATTGTTATTCCAAGCTTAAAGCTGCTATTACAATTGCTTTATTGTTGCCTACCTTTGAATGGGTTTAAGCAAAAGCTCGGTCTGGTTATTTGTGCATTAAGTAAGTGGAGCATGGTTGATGTATTTGTTATTGCATTAATAGTGACTTACTTAGCAGGTAACGCCCATGGTAAAAGTGGCGAGCTACTTGTTATGAATGCACAATTTGGTGAAGGGTTTTGGTATTTTAGCGCATATTGTATATTTGCAATTATCGCGAGTAACTTAATTAAAACACCTGCTAAACCGCAGTCTACATAATTAAAGTATTTGTGGTTGCCGTTAGGTTACCTTACAATCATTTTAAAGTTTATTAAAAGGCATAATGTTGCAACGTTTTTACTCTAGTTTACTCATGATAACTTTACTGCTCACTTTTGTGGGTCAGGCAGTTGCGTCTGTAGCTATGGTATGCGAAATGCCACATATGCCAACTAAGACAGCAACGCATGCCCAAATGCCAATGACACAAAGTAGTGATGCAACAGCTGTCGTTAGCATGTCTGAAAATATGATGCAGATGGATTGTTGCGACGACGAAAGTACGCCACAAAATGACTGTAAATGCCCTATGAGTGGCTGCGCTGCTAACTCAATGCTTAATGTTGATACTTTATTTAGCGTTACTTTACTTGAATCTGAAAAAGTAAATGTACGTGTATTTACTACACAAATTAATATACCTCGTTCACTCTACCGCCCTCCTATGTCTGCTTAATAGCAGGATAGGTGTAATATCAATTTTATTGAAAACATGCTCATTCTAGCGAGTTAAATAACTCTCTAACTGCGTTAAAAATTACTTATATAAAGCAACTATACTGCGTAATTTTTTCCTTGTTATAGAGCTATTTCCCTACCGCAATAATAGATCATTAATTCAATGCAATTGATATAAAAGGTTTTTGTAAAACTCCTAAACACCTTTTTTGCTTTCTAATTTAAGATTTTCTTTTATTTTTAGATGGAGCAGGTGATGAACCACGCTGTAAGTATTAAAGTCGTATTATGTAGTGTTGTGTTATTTAGCACAGCTGTTAATGCGCAAAACAATCAAAACAATCAAAATAACCTAAATACCGAAACACTAAAGCAAACTAGTAATGAGCAAACGCTTAGCTTAACGCAAGCGCTTAATTATGCGCTAACGCATGAGCCATGGCTAAAAGCGAGTGGCTACCAAGAAGATGCAGCAATAGCGCAAAGCATTGCCGCTGGCACCTTACCCGATCCTGTTTTAACGGTTGGCTTACTCAACTTACCTACTAACGGTTATGCGTTTGATCAAGAAGGGATGACGCAGCTTAAAGTTGATTTGAGCCAAAAGTTTAGCCGAGGGAATAGTTTAGCGCTTAGACAAAAAGCATTAGCACAGTCTGCTCAACAATACCCTTGGCAGCGCGCCGATCGCTTAGCACAAGTAAAAGCAATTGTGATTGAGTCGTGGTTAAACGCGTATCGTGCTCAGCGAAGTATTGCTTTAATTGAGCAAGATAAAGGGCTATTTACTCAACTTATTGACATTACCGAAGCAAGCTACGCAAGCACCTTAGGTAAAACACGTCAGCAAGATATTATTCGTGCGCAATTAGAACTCACCCGTCTTGAAGATAAGCTGGTTATGCTTGAGCAGCAATTTGAAAGTGCTAAAAACCGTTTAGCACAGTGGTTACCTATGAATATGCTTATGCAGCCTTTAAATACTGAGTTTACTAAAACCACAGGGCTGGTTGATTTTGCGAGCCTTGAATTTGATGAGCTAATACAGTTGCTTATGGCGCATCCCGCAATTATTGCGATAGATAAAACCGTAACGGTAAAGCAAACCGAAGTTGCGCTCGCTAAGCAAAGCTACAAACCTCAAATGGGCGTTAATGTGGGTTATGGTTACCGAGATGATACCCCGATGGGTGAGTCGCGAGCTGATTTACTCTCTGTAGGGTTTAGTATTGATTTGCCATTGTTTACTGATAACAGACAAGATCAACAGGTTAAATCGGCTATTGCTAGTGCAGAAGCTACTAAAACACAAAAGCTGGTGGCGCTTCAAAAACTCAAAGGCATGTACTTTAAGGAGTTTAGCCAACTCGCTCGTTTGCAAAAACGCGATGCGCTTTATCAAAATACGTTATTACCGCAAATGTCAGAGCAATCTCAGGCAACACTAAATGCTTATACACGCGACGACGGGGATTTTTCTGACGTGATGCGCGCGCGCATTGGTGAACTTAACGCCAAAATTGATGCACTGAATATTCAAGTAGATCAACATATTATTACCGCCCGCCTTAATTATTATGCAAGTAGCTTAGACACCCAAGTAATGAGCGAGCAAACTGGAGAATTACACAATGAATACTAATTTAAAGTTACTTGTTGCCGCCTTAGTTGGCGCAGGCGCCTTTGGGTTAATAGGCGGCTTAGTAATGCAGTTTTTACCTAGCAACTCGGCAATGAATGAACAGCAAAGCGCTGAAAAACAGCCCTTATATTGGGTAGCCCCTATGGATAGTAATTACAGGCGTGACGCGCCAGGGCTTTCGCCAATGGGAATGGATTTAGTACCTGTGTATGAAAACGCTAGCAAGGCTCAGGATGGACCAGGTGCTGTAACTATTTCGCCTGCAGTCGTTAATAACTTTGGTGTAAGAACTGCCAAAGTGCAGCTTAAAACACTTCACAGAGATATAAATACTGTGGGTTATGTGCAATATAACCAAGACCAACTTATTCACATTCATCCGCGTGTAGAAGGCTGGATTGAAAGTTTATACGTTAAAGCACAAGGCGCAGAAGTTAAAGCCGGTGAGCCTTTATATACATTGTATTCACCACAATTGGTGAACGCACAGGAAGAGCTTTTATTGGCGGTTAATCGTAATAATACCGTGTTAATTCGCGCTGCAAAGGCGCGTTTAGAGTCTTTAAATGTGTCTGATGGATTTATCGAGCGCTTACAAAAAAATAAAAAGATAATGCAAAATATTACTTTTTACGCAAAGCAAAGTGGTGTGGTAGATGAGCTAACAGTACGAGAAGGCTTTTACGTTAAACCAGGCACATCAATGATGAGTATTGCCCAGCTTGATGAAATTTGGGTAGAGGCGGAAGTGTTCGAGCGCCAATCAGAACAAGTGAGTGTTGGGTTGCCCGTTACAATGACGCTTGATTACTTAAAAGGTCAAAAGTGGGAAGGTAAGGTTGATTACATTTACCCCGCGCTTGATGCTAAAAACCGGACTCTGCGTGTAAGGCTTAGGTTTGAAAATGCAGATCATCGGTTAAAACCAAATATGTTTGCACAAGTGAGCATTCACGCTAAAGCGAGTAAGGCGCAATTTACAGTCCCTAAAGAAGCGGTAATCCGCACGCAGCATCAAAACCGTGTGGTTATTGCATTAGGTGAGGGGCGTTTTAAATCGGTAGAAGTTGAAGTTGGGCAAATTAATAGTAATGAAGCGGTCATTTTGTCAGGTGTAATGACAGGTGACACGGTAGTTACTTCAGCGCAATTTTTAATAGACTCTGAATCGAGTAAAAGCTCCGACTTTAAACGAATGGAAATGCCTAGTTCTAGTATTAGCTCAGGTATGAGTTCTGTTTCAGGCTCGAATATGAACATGGATATGCAGCCACAAAACGCCACGGTTAACGGCACTATTAATGCCATAGATACACAAAATCGCATTATTAATATTAGCCGAGAAGCCATTGAAAAATGGAATCGAGAACCCGCCACAATGGACTTTGTATTAGCGCCAGATATTGATATTAGTCAGTTTGAAAATGCCCAGTATATTAATTTTACTTTTAGCATTATTAACGATGAATTTGTAATTACTAAAGCGCAAAACGCAGAGCCGATTGATCATTCTACTATGCAACATAGTTCTCACTAGGAGCCATTATGATAACTGCCATTATTCGCTGGTCTGTTAGCAATCGCTTTTTTGTGTTGTTGCTTACATTAATTTTACTGGGTGGAGGATTGTTTGCGGTAAAAAATACGCCCGTGGATGCCTTGCCTGACTTATCTGATGTTCAGGTCATTATAAAAACCACTTACCCGGGGCAAGCGCCGCAAGTAGTGCAAGACCAAGTTACATTTCCGCTCACCACAGCAATGCTTTCTGTGCCGGGTGCGCAAACTGTAAGGGGTTTTTCGTTTTTTGGAGACTCGTACGTTTACGTTATTTTTGACGAAAAAACCGATTTGTATTGGGCGCGTAGCCGAGTACAAGAATACCTAAGCCAAGTAGCGAGTAGATTACCCGATAGCGCTACGCCAGAGCTTGGCCCTGATGCAACAGGCGTAGGTTGGATTTACTTATACGCACTAATTGATAAAACAAATAAACACGATATTAGTCAGCTACGAAGCTTACAAGATTGGTTTTTAAAGTTTGAGCTACAAACTGTGCCCGGTGTATCTGAAGTGGCTGCTGTTGGTGGCATGGTTAAGCAATACCAAGTCAATGTAGAGCCCGATAAATTACGCGCATATGGTATTCCGCTTAGCCTCATTCAAACCGCTATTCAACAAGGCAACCAAGAGATGGGTGCCTCAGTAGTTGAAATGGCTGAAGCTGAATACATGGTAACAAGCACGGGTTATATTAAAAGTGTTGCCGACTTGGAAGCTATTCCGCTTGGTGTAAACGCCAACGGTACTGCGCTGCAATTGCGTGATGTAGCCGATATTAGAGTCGGACCGCAAATGCGCCGTGGTATTGCAGAACTGAATGGTGAAGGCGAGGTAACCGGCGGCATTGTTATTATGCGCTATGGCGAAAATGCACAAAAAACCATTGAGCTTGTAAAAGCAAAATTAGAATCGCTTAAAAAGGGATTGCCAGAGGGCGTTGAAATAGTCCCTGTGTACGATCGCTCCAACTTAATAAATAACGCGGTAGATAATTTAACAAGTAAGCTAATTGAAGAGCTTATTGTAGTTGCCTTAGTGTGTGTGGTGTTTTTGTTTCATGTGCGCTCATCGCTGGTGGCGATTATTACATTACCGCTTGGAATTTTAACAGCATTTATAATTATGTATTGGCAGGGGATTAACGCCAACATTATGTCTTTAGGAGGAATTGCAATAGCCATAGGTGCAATGACTGACGGTGCTATAGTGATGATTGAAAATATGCATAAGCATATGGAAAAAACACCACTCACCGACGAAAACCGCTGGGAAGTAGTTGCTAAATCGGCAAGTGAAGTAGGGCCTGCATTATTTTTTAGTTTATTAATTATTACTGTCAGTTTTATGCCGGTATTTATTTTAGAAGCGCAAGAAGGGCGTATGTTTGCGCCACTGGCTTACACTAAAACCTACGCTATGGCTGCGTCTGCTGGGCTTGCTATTACTTTAGTGCCGGTATTAATGGGTTACTTTATTAGAGGTAAAGTCATTTCGGAGCAAAAAAATCCAGTTAACCGATTACTCGTCGCAGCGTATCGTCCACTACTTAACTGGGTGCTTAAATTTCCAAAAATGACACTGGTACTCGCGGTGGTTGTTTCTGTTATTGGCTTTTACCCGGTAAACAAAATAGGCAGTGAATTTATTCCGCCACTTGATGAGGGCGACTTAATGTATATGCCCACAACGTATCCTGGTTTATCGGTAGGTAAAGCGCGCGAAATATTACAGCAAACCGACAAGCTAATTGCCACAGTGCCCGAGGTTAAAACAGTATTTGGTAAAGTTGGGCGAGCAGAAACTGCAACAGATCCTGCGCCGCTTACAATGATAGAGACGTTTATTCAGTTAAAACCAAAAGACGAATGGCGCGAAGGGATGACTCTTGAAAAACTAAAAAAAGAACTCGACGGTTTGGTTAAGTTTCCGGGGCTAACAAATGCGTGGGTAATGCCAATTAAAACACGTATTGATATGCTCGCAACCGGTATTAAAACTCCCGTGGGTATTAAAGTTGCGGGACCAAAGTTGAGCGAAATTCAAAAAATTGGTCAACAAATAGAAGTACTATTAAAAGATGTGCAAGGCACCGCATCGGTTTACTCAGAGCGAGTAGCCGGTGGACGTTATATAAAAGTAGATATAAATCGTGAAAAAGCCGCGCGTTATAGCTTAAACATTAGCGACGTACAGCAAGTTGTATCTACTGCAATAGGTGGTACAAACGTAACACAAACGGTAGAAGGGCAAGAGCGTTACCCTGTTAATTTACGTTATCCGCAAGCATACAGAGACTCGCCAGAAGAGTTAATGTTGTTACCTATTGTAACGCCTACAGGGCAGCGTATAGCACTTGGTGATGTAGCCGATGTATTTATTGAAGATGGACCGCCTGGTATAAAAAGCGAAAATGCACGTTTAAACGGTTGGAGTTTTATTGATATAGATGGCGTTGATATTGGTACTTACGTTGAGCACGCTCAGCAAGTGCTCGATAAAGACCTAATACTACCTGCTGGTTACTCAATTACGTGGGCTGGGCAGTATGAATACATGCAGCGCGCTAAAGACAAACTGACTTATGTATTACCACTTACATTAGCGATTATTATTGTATTGCTTTACCTTAATTTTAGAAGCTTTGCTGAGGTCACTATTATTATGGCTACGTTGCCACTGGCAATGATTGGTGGCGTATGGCTGATGTATTTAGAGGGCTTTAACTTTTCAGTTGCAGTAGGTGTAGGCTTTATTGCCTTAGCCGGTGTTGCGGTAGAAATAGGGGTCATTATGTTGGTGTATTTAAACCAAGCCTATCAAGAAAAATGCCTCGAAGCAGAGCAAGCCGGAAAACCGCTTAGCTTAGTGCAATTACAGCAAGCTATCATTGAAGGAGCAGGGCTTCGAGTACGCCCGGTTATGATGACTGTCGCGACAATTATTATCGGTTTATTACCTGTACTTTATGGTACAGGCACCGGAAGCGAAGTAATGAGCCGAATAGCAGCGCCTATGGTTGGCGGTATGGGCAGTGCAATTGTACTCACCTTACTTGTTATTCCTGCTGTTTACTTGCTGTGGCGCAAACAAGGACTTAAATAATATAAAACAACAAGACTATAGAGCAGTGCGGTTACTACTCACGCATTGCTCTATAAAAATTACCTATAATTTGTAAGTTGTTCTATTAAATAGCTAGTTATTACTCATATTTAAATTAACTAACTGTTTTTAAATAGCTTTTTAATTGGCACGCTTTACGCAGTGTATTACCTATACAGTCAACTAAGTAAGGAATGCACATGCAAGTTAAAACAATTAAAGAGGTATACGATTGGACCGTTTTGTTTCATACGCAAATGGCGGCTAATTTTTATAGCGTAAAGGATTTACTCGATGAACATAATGCAATGCTGGTGGACTACTACCTAAATTACGAAAAAAAACTCGCCGAAGATTTAGTCGGGTTTAAAGCGATAACTGAAATAAATACGCTCGATACGTACAGTTATGAATACTTTGCTAAAAATCCTGAGCTAATTACTTTTGAAGACATTAGTAAAGATCAGCAATTCGATGAAGAAGTCATTCAAGGCTATTTAGCACAGCAACATCAAAAAGTGATTGAGTTATATGAATACTTACTTGAACGCGCCGAAACCGAAAGTGGGCAAGAAAAGCTTCAACAAATACTAGAGCTTGAAAAGCAAGGTATAAAGCAAATGATGCAAAGTACTAATCGTCATATGGATATGTAGCTTTATAAAAGAGCGGGATTACTGAGTTTATCTCGCTCTTATTAGCTTTAAGGTGATTATTTAAAATAGCTGATGCTTGCATCGGCTTATTTTATGTCTGCGTTAAATAATCTGCAGAGCATTTTGATGGACTGAAATGGTATGCGTGTCAGTTGTATGGCACGCATAAATGGAGGTTAAACTTCTTCCGTATCTACAATTAAATCACTTGTAATTGATTCCAATGCTTCAATAACTTCGTCTTTATCCATACCATTTGGCAAAGTAACGGTAGCAACAGCGCTAAAAATAGGCACTCCCCAATTAGGTGCACTTTGTTGTCTTGAATTTAAGTGAGTAATATTAGCGCCTTTATGACGTATTACACTTGCCAGTTCTTGAACAATACCAGGACGGTCGTTACCTGTTATAACTAGATTAATTTGCTCTAGTGTTGATGGTTCAATCTCTGTGTTTCCGGTTTCAATACGAACGTCTAACTTAGGTAACTTATTTAAAGCACTTTGTAATGATTGAAAATGCTCCTCAGCAACTTCAAGTTGAATAATACCTGCAAAATGACCTAATAAATGGCTTAAGTTACTGCTTAGCCAGTTGCCATGATTCTGTAATACGACTGATGAGATGCTCTCTACTAAACCAGGGCGATCTTTCCCTAAAATAGTTATAACCAACTGCTTCATAAATAATTCTCTTTTTAAGCCCAAAGAAAGTAAATGCATAGGCATTAAGTATGTTGTCTAATTTAAATTGTGTGTTGTTGCACTTTTTTATAAATCTTTGATTATAAATTAAAAAAATGGATATAGTTGTGTTGACTATACGCAGTATTAATAGTCATTATTATTTACTAAGTACTCTTTTAGTATTGACCTCGATAAATACTTTGTCCAATTATTTTATAATTTAGTTCACTTATAAATCACCTATTTGAAGCTAATTTAGACTTTTCCCTCGTTAGTTTTATTTAAAGCTGTTTTAGAGTGCTTATTATTACTGCTGTAACATTACTGTCATCTTGATGAAATATAATTTATGCAACGTTAAGATTTAAGGGTGTTTTGATGACTTCAAATCCGAATAAGCCGACTTTTAATACGGATCGAAGCCGTCTATTTAAAGATCGGTTTGCCAAGTTTGGCATAACCGCTGGTGGGATAATGGTATTGGTAGCACTGCTATTAATATTCTTTTACCTTCTTTATGTAGTACAGCCAATTTTTGAATCAGCAAAAGTAGAAAAACGCGATAGCTTTCATGTTGGTAATTCACAGCAAATAGTAGGCTTAGGTGTAGAAGAGCAAACTGAAGTTGCTTATTTACTAAGTCAGCAAGGTCAGGTTGATTTTTACAGTGTTGAGTCAGGTAGTTTTGGTAAAAAACTCAGAACACTTAATGCAGATTTACCAAGTGATGCAACAAGCTTTGCAACAAGCGCGCCTTTTCAAGGGCATTATGCGTTTGGTTTAGAAGATGGCACCGTAATGGTTGTTGCACCTAAATTTTTAGTTACCTTTCCAAACAACGAGCGTAAATTAACACCTCGCTTAGGTTTTCCTCTAGGGGAAATGGCTTTAGAAGTAGATGAACAAGGTGCAGCTATTAAACGCTTTGCATTTAGTCACTATGAAGACAAAACAGCGGTTGTAGCTCTTACAGAAGATAAGCGTGTATTATTTAGCAGCTTTATTGCTGAAGAGAATATGTTTACCGGTGAAGTAGAGTGGGTTGTTGAGCGCACAGAACTTGATGTTGATGGACGTGTAGACGAGTTATTAATGTCGCCAGATACAACACGTACTTTTGTACGTTCTGCTAATCAAGTGTACGTATACGATACTCGCGACCCAAGTGATGTGGAGCAAATTCAGTTGCTTTCGGCTAACGAAGAAAATGCAAATATTGTATCTGCACAACTGCTAGCGGGCGCAAACTCACTCATGCTTGCTAATGATAACGGCGAGATTTCGCAGTGGTTTGAAGTAAACACTGACACAGGCCGTGAATATCAAAAAATTCGCTCATTTGAAACAACTAAGCAAAGTAAATTAAATATATTTACTGAGTTTTACCGTCGTACTTTTTTTACTACTGGCAATAATGGTGAGCTAGGTGTTTATTACACAACGAGTGAAGCAAAATTATGGCAGGGAAAAGTAAGTGAAGGCGCAATAGAGAACTTTGCAATTGCACCACGTTCAAATGCTGCGTTAATTTTAGCGGATAATAAGCTAACAGTATTAGACATTCATAACGAGCACCCAGAAGTTACTTGGTCAGCACTTTGGCAAGAAGTGTGGTACGAAGGTTACCCAGAGCCAGGTTATATTTGGCAGTCAACATCAGCCAGTGACGACTTTGAATCTAAGTTTTCACTTGTGCCAATTTCGTTCGGTACATTAAAAGCAGCACTTTATGCGATGTTGTTTGCTGTACCAATCGCGCTTTCGGCGGCTATTTACACGGCATACTTTATGTCGAGCAAATTACGTAAAGTGGTTAAGCCTACCGTTGAAATAATGGAAGCATTACCAACCGTTATTTTAGGTTTTTTAGCGGGTCTTTGGTTAGCCCCATTAATAGAAGAGCACTTACCTGCCATTGTTGGGTTACTCATATTATTACCTTTAGGTATGTTAGCGACAGGTTTAGCCTGGACTAAATTACCAACAAAAATACGCCATAGAATTCCTGATGGTTCGCATTCAATCATCCTTATTCCGGTCGTTTTACTTATTGGTTGGTTTTCGTTTGCTATGAGCGAATTTGTTGAACTTTGGATGTTTGACGGCAATGTACGTCAGTACTTAACAAATGAGCTAGGTATGACATTCGATCAACGTAACTCGCTTGTTGTAGGTATTGCGATGGGTTTTGCGGTTATTCCTACTATATTCTCAATTGCAGAAGACGCGGTATTTAGTGTTCCAAAGCATTTATCAAATGGCTCATTAGCATTAGGTGCAACGCAGTGGCAAACACTAATACGTGTTGTATTACTAACAGCAAGCCCAGGTATTTTCTCTGCGGTAATGATGGGACTTGGCCGAGCAGTTGGTGAAACCATGATTGTACTTATGGCAACCGGTAATACACCGATTATGGATTGGAGCATTTTCCAAGGTATGCGTACGCTTGCAGCAAATATTGCAGTTGAAATGCCAGAGTCAGAAGTAGGTAGTTCGCACTATAGAATATTATTCTTAGCAGCCTTTGTATTATTCATATTCACATTCATTTTTAACACAGTCGCTGAGTTTGTTCGCCAGCAACTGCGTGAAAAATACAGCTCAATGTAAGCGGAGAGACATGACATGGTAAAGCAGTGGTTTAAGTCTGGTTCTCCTTGGATTTGGATGACCGGTGGTGCAGTGAGCATCAGTTTGATTTCAGTTTTAGGCTTATTAGCAATGATAGCCTGGAAAGGGTTAAGCTTTTTCTGGCCTTCAGAAGTTGTACAGTTTGAACTTGAAGGGTCGATTGCAAAGCAAACCGTTATTGGCGAAGTTTACGACCGTGAATTAGTACCAAAAACACGTTTAGCCGCGACAGGTATTGATGTTAGCGGGTTTGAAAAAGAAGAAATAGAGCGCTTACTTATTAAAACAGGTAACCGCGAATATGTAGATTTAGATTTTCGTTGGATATTAGAAACCGACATAACAAATAAAACAGCACCAGCGGCGCTTGCAGTATTTGAGCGTAGTAAAAACGGTAACTTTTATGGTTATGTGCAAAACGTTATTAAAGACGGTCAACCGGTTAATGGCGACAAAATAGAAGCACTACATGAGCTTGTTGAGCGTGCGGTTGATTTGAACGACGAAGCACTTGATTTGCAAAATGGCGACATTGGGCATATTAACTACGCACTTGAACGCTTACGTTTAAAAGAAAAAGGCTACTTACTTGATAACGCTCTCACTGATGAACGTGTTGCTGAGCTTGCTCAAGCACGTGCTGAATTACGTGCAGAGTATGGTGTACTCGAAAAAGATTTATTTGCACTACGCAAACAAGCTAAACGTGACCACGTAACTGTAAAAGATATGCGCGGTGAAGTTGTTACGATACCAATGTATCAAGTACTTGATGTTTGGTTTCCAAACGATATGGGCTTTTTTGCAAAGCTAGGCCACTACTTTGTGCAACTAGGTAAGTTTGTATCCGATGATCCACGTGAAGCAAATACAGAAGGCGGTGTTTTCCCTGCTATATTTGGTACTGTATTTATGGTTATGCTGATGGCTGTAATTGTGACGCCGTTTGGCGTTGTTGCTGCAATTTACTTACACGAGTACGCCGCAAAAAATGCAATCACTAAAATGATTCGTATCGCAGTGATTAACTTGGCCGGTGTTCCTTCAATTGTATACGGTGTATTTGGCCTCGGCTTTTTTGTATACATGTTAGGTGGTAGCTTAGACCAATTATTTTATCCAGAATCGTCGCCAACGCCAGTATTTGGTACGCCAGGTGTAATGTGGTCTGCATTAACGCTCGCCATACTAACGCTGCCAGTTGTTATTGTATCGACTGAAGAAGGTTTATCTCGTATTCCAAGTACCGTACGTGATGGTTCACTAGCGCTTGGCGCAACAAAAGTTGAAACGTTATGGCGCATAATTATTCCAATGGCAAGCCCTGCAATTATGACAGGTTTAATACTGGCAGTTGCACGTGCTGCAGGTGAAGTTGCACCGTTAATGCTAGTAGGCGTTGTAAAAATGGCCCCTACATTACCACTTGATGGCAACTTCCCGTATTTTCACTTAGATAGAAAGTTCATGCACTTAGGCTTTCATATATACGATGTTGGCTTCCAAAGCCCTAATGTTGAAGCGGCACGCCCGCTGGTATACGCAACGGCCTTTTTATTGGTGTCGGTGATTATTACCCTAAACATAACGGCCATTGGTATACGTAACCATTTACGTGAAAAGTACAGATCGCTTGAACACTAATTAGTAAAGATTTTATAGGTAACAAAAATGATTACAGTCGCTCCAAAAGTAAACCAAGCTAATATAGGCCAGAAGTTAGACCTAGAAAATTTAACGGATGACCAAAAAGCGCTAGAGATTAAAGATCTCGATCTTTACTACGGTGATAAGCAAGCGCTTAATAAAGTAAATATGAACATTCCAAAAGGCCAAGTAACTGCGTTTATTGGACCATCGGGCTGTGGTAAATCAACTCTATTACGTTGTATTAACCGCATGAACGATTTGGTTGATATTTGTCGTATTGAAGGTGAAATATTACTTCACGGTCAAAATATTTACGATAAGAGCGTAGATGTAGCAGCACTTCGTCGTAATGTAGGTATGGTGTTTCAGCGTCCTAACCCATTTCCTAAATCAATTTATGAAAATGTGGTTTATGGCCTACGCTTACAAGGTATTAAAGAGAAGCGTAAGTTAGATGAAGTGGTAGAGCAATCACTTCGTGGTGCTGCTTTATGGGATGAAGTAAAAGATAGATTACACGACAGCGCGTTTGGCTTATCGGGTGGTCAGCAACAGCGTTTAGTTATTGCTCGCTCAATTGCAATTGAGCCAGAAGTTCTTTTATTAGATGAACCTACATCAGCACTTGACCCTATTTCTACTTTGGTAATCGAAGAGCTAATAAACGATTTAAAAAACCAATTTACCGTTGTTATTGTTACACATAACATGCAACAAGCAGCGCGTGTATCTGATCAAACAGCCTTTATGTATATGGGCGAATTGATTGAGTACTCAGACACAAATACCTTATTTACTACACCAACGAAGAAAAAGACCGAAGATTATATTACCGGTCGTTACGGTTAATTAGCCCGTTGTAGCGTGTTGTGCAAGATTAAGAGAGAAGGTAACTATGGAACATAATATTAATAAACATATTTCTGGGCGTTTTAACCAAGAACTAGAAAATGTACGTAATCATGTATTAAGTATGGGTGGCTTAGTTGAGCAGCAGTTAAACAGTGCGCTTGATGCGGTGAGTCGTAACGATGCAGAGCTTGCTCAAAAGGTACGTCAGAACGATTATAAAGTGAATGCAATGGAAGTAAGCATTGATGAAGAGTGTACGCGTATTATTGCTCGTCGTCAGCCTGCAGCAAGCGACTTACGTTTAGTGATTGCAATTGCAAAAACAATTGCTGATTTAGAGCGTATTGGCGATGAAGCTGAGCGAATTGCTAAAGTTGCACTAGACTCATTTACCAAAGATCAGCAAGATTTATTAGTAAATATTGAAAATATGGGCCGTCAAGTTTTAAAAATGCTACACGACGTACTGGATGCATTTGCGCGTATGGATGTGCAACGCGCATTTCAAGTACATAAAGAAGATGCAAAAGTTGACCGCGAATATGAAGCCATCACACGTCAAATAATGACTTACATGATGGAAGATCCACGCTCAATCCCTAAAATCATGGACTTAGTTTGGTCTGTTCGCTCATTAGAGCGTATTGGTGATCGCTGTCAGAACATTGCTGAATACATTATTTATTTTGTTAATGGCAAAGATATTCGCCATACATCTCAAGAAGATATAGAAAAATCACTATGATTTTTTATCCATCATGTATTTCTATTAAAGCGGCTTAGTGCCGCTTTGTGTATTGCAAGCTTTAGTGAAGTAATAAAAAGCGTTCACAATCTTGGTTAATACTGTAAAATTCATGCTGCAAAGCATATCAATTTGATTAAAGGGTCAGTTATGCCTACAAACGCGTTTTTAGGAGTATTTGCAAAATCTCCTATCAAACCAATGGAAGAACACATCAAGAAGGTTCATCAAGCAAGTAAAGCTTTGATACCTTTTTTTAATCACGTATTTAAAGAAGAGTGGGTACAAGCAGAAGAGCTTCGCATCACTATTCGCAATTTAGAACGTGAAGCTGATGATATGAAAAGAGATATACGTTTACAATTACCGCGTGGTTTATTCATGCCGGTAGAGCGTACAGATCTTCTCGAACTAGTAACTCAACAAGATAAAATTGCCAATAAAGCAAAAGATATTGCAGGGCGAGTGATTGGTCGTGAAATGACCATTCCAAAAGTTATGCAAGCTGATTTCTTAGCTTACTTAACCCGTTGTGTAGATGCGACTAAACAAGCATCTAAAGCAATTAACGAATTAGAAGAATTGCTAGAAACGGGTTTTAAAGGTCGAGAAGTCACCTTAGTAGAAAAAATGTTAGTTGAATTGGATGCCATAGAACAAGACACGGACGAAATGCAGATAAAAGTACGCCGCCAGCTACGTGATGTAGAGGGTGAGTTAAATCCAATTGATGTTATGTTTTTGTACAAAATCATTGAATGGGTTGGCGAGCTTGCAGATATTGCAGAGCGCGTAGGATCACGTCTTGAGCTGATGTTAGCTCGTTAATTTAAAATCAGTTCAAACACGAAAGATTAAGGTTTTACAATGGATATCATTGCATCTTACGGCACGGTATTAATTTTAATTGCCGCAGCAGTCGGCTTTTTTATGGCTTATGGTATTGGCGCGAACGACGTAGCGAACGCCATGGGCACATCTGTAGGTTCAAAAGCGCTAACAATCAAACAAGCTATTTTTATAGCGATGATTTTTGAATTTGCAGGCGCTTACTTAGCAGGTGGTGAGGTTACATCAACAATTCGTAAAGGAATTATCGATGCCGCACCATTTGCAGACATTCCTGAACTTATGGTTCTGGGTATGATTTCATCTTTATTTGCAGCGGGTGCTTGGTTATTAATGGCCTCGTTCTTGGGTTGGCCAGTATCAACGACTCACTCAATCATTGGTGCAATCATTGGTTTTGCGTTAGTTGCTGTTGGTACTGAGGCGATTCAATGGGATAAAGTAGGTGGTATTGTTGGTAGTTGGATTATAACGCCCGCCATATCAGGCTTTATTGCATACTTAATATTTATGAGTGCACAAAAACTTATTTTTAATACAGATGCACCACTAAAAAATGCTAAACGCTATGTACCACTTTATATGGGTTTAGCAGGTTTTATAATGGCCTTGGTTACAATTAAAAAAGGCTTAAAGCATGTTGGTGTTGATTTAGGTGCAGCCGAAGGGTACGCCTTAGCAATAGCTGTAGCAGTTGTCGTTGCTATAATTGGTAAAATTGCTATTTCTCGTTTAAATATCGATCCAAAAGCAGATAAACAAATGCAATTCAACAATGTTGAAAAAGTGTTTGCTGTTCTTATGGTATTAACAGCATGTTGTATGGCCTTTGCACATGGTTCTAACGATGTTGCTAATGCAATCGGTCCACTAGCTGCTGTTGTAAATATTGTTGAAAACAATGGTGAAATTGCTAAAAAAGCGGCTATTGCTTGGTGGATTCTACCTCTAGGTGGTTTTGGTATTGTTGCGGGTCTTGCTATTTTGGGCAAAAAAGTAATTAAAACGATTGGTGAAGGCATTACACATTTAACGCCTAGCCGTGGTTTTGCTGCTGAACTAGCCGCTGCTTCTACCGTTGTTATTGCATCAGGTACTGGTATGCCAATCTCTACTACTCAAACCTTAGTAGGTGCGGTATTAGGTGTAGGTATGGCACGTGGAATTGGTGCACTTAACATGGGTGTTATCAGAAACATTGTAGTTTCTTGGGTAATTACATTGCCAGTTGGCGCTGCCCTTGCTATTGTTATTTTCTACGTACTAAGAACCGCATTTGGGGTTTAACAAAAAAGTACTCAAAGACTTTTAGCTTGAAAAGATCTCAATGCCCTAGGTGTTGGGGTCTTTTTATTTGTGGAAAGAAAAAATGACCAATCTTCCAAGTATCAAACAGCTACAGTATTTATTAGCTGTTCATCAACATCAGCACTTTGGCAGAGCTGCCAGTGCCTGTTTTATTGGGCAATCTACTTTAAGCAGTGCTATTCAAAATCTTGAAGAAACTTTGGGTTGCCAGCTTATTGAACGCGAAAATCGCAGCCTCATGTTTACCAGTATTGGTGAAGAAGTTGTTGAGCGCTCTCGTAAAATAATTAACGATACAATTAGTTTAAAAGAGCTCACTAAAAGCTTTTTAACACCACTGAGTGGTAAATTAACGGTGGGTGTTATACCTACAATTGCTAGCTTTATAGCGGCTCCTCTGTATCACTTTTGTAAAGAAACCTTTTGTGATTTAGAGCTGGTATTAATAGAAGATACGAGTGATAAGCTACTGGATAAACTTGAGCATGGGCATATTGATTTAGCGCTACTTGCACTGCCATACGAAACCGATAAATTTCATACACAAGTATTGGCAAAAGATCAGTTTAGTTTAGTGCACCATAAGGATTACAGCGCTGCAAAGGGCGTAGTCGACTTTAATCTATTACCAGAGGCTAGCGTATTCTTACTCGAGCGTGAGCACTGTATGACAGGCCATGCGCTTAGTGCATGTCATTTAAATCGTGCTAGCTGTATTAACCCATTTGAAGCAGCAAGCTTGCATACATTATTAAGTATGGTTGAGCATCAGCTCGGGGTGACTTTTTTACCACAAATGGCGATTAACGCCGGAATTTTAGATAATAAAAATATGGTGGCTACACCATCACAAAGTGATGCATATAGAGATATTGGCATATTGTGGCGGAAAACTACGGGGCGGATCCGCGACTTTAAGTTATTTAGTCAACAGCTTGAGATATTTTTAAAGCGCCAATGTAGTTTAGATTTTTCTAAATAAGAATAGTAAATGAATGAAAGCAGCCTATAAAGGCTGCTTTTGATTTTTAAAATGGCTTTCAAAAGGCTCAAGTTCGGGTAAAAATAGTAAATAAATCCATACCACCAAGTTAAAGTAAGGCACGCAACCTAATACAGTAAAAACCTTAACTGGGTAGCCTTTAATATTTGCGTAACGATAACACTGATACGCGATTGCAAAATGTATAATCAGTAATAACATAACTAGCTGTGTCATACCTTTCTCCTTAAAAGCTTAAATAGCTTTGAAACCCACTATAAATATCAGTACTACGTCGCCAAAAGGTAATGTCATGTTTTTAAAGTGAAATACATTAAAATGCACGACATTTTTTATTTGATACTGAAAGTATAGGCAAGAAAGGTAATATTGGTAGTAACAAATTGTTTAATTTTGTTTATTTTGGGCTAGCTTGTTGTTGGTAAAACGTTTTATTTTTTGAAATTTTTTCAAGCTCATCTTTTACTTTTTCAACAGGTACTGGGCGTGCAATAAAGTAGCCTTGTCCATAATCAACACCTATCTCTTTTAGTGCAAAAAATATCTCTTCGTTTTCAACGTACTCAGCTACAGAGCGCTTATCGAGAGACCGACTAATATCATTTATTGCTTTTACTAACGCTAAGTCTATAGGGTCATTAAGCATGTCGCTTACAAATGAGCCATCAATTTTTACATGTTGTGCTGGAAGCTGCTTTAAATAGTTAAATGTACTAAAGCCAGTTCCAAAATCGTCAATAGAAAAATGACAGCCTAAGCTATTAAGCTTCTCAATCATTTTACGAGTCGCTTTTAAGTTGTTAATACTTGCTGATTCAGTTATTTCAAAAATTATCCGCGAAGGGGGCACGTTATACTTTTCAAGATTTGATTCAATTAATGGCAATAAGCGTTCATCTAAGAATGATTGTGCTGACAAATTAATAGCAACTTGGTTTAACTCTGGGTGCTTAGACACACAAGCAACGGCATTACGTATAACGCATTGATCCATCAAAAATGTGTCGTTAAGCATCTCTAAAGAGGGAATAAATTGATTTGGGTACACAAGTTTACCTTTGAGTTTTAAGCGTAAGAGCGCTTCAAAATAAGCAACTTTACACTCTTTAAAATCCCAAATAGGTTGGTAATGCAGTTCAATATTATCTTGCTGCAGTGCTTGTCGAATTTCGTGACCCCATTCAAGCCCAGTTTGAAGCGTATTGTTTTGAGCGTCCTCTTTTGAGTAGCAATGTACTAAGTTACGCCCTAAATTTTTGGCAATATACAAAGCAATATCGGCTTGTTTTAAACACTCATTAGGGTCGTTATTTTGTGTCGTGATTTGAGTTAAACCAATAGAGCAGCTAATAGTGTATATCTGATCTTCTGATTTAAAAGCATGTTTTTCTATCGCACTACACACACCTTCTGCAATAAGGTGTGCATCCAGTAAATTCATATCGGTAAGTATGACTGCAAACTCATCGCCGCCTATTCGGCACACCAAATGGTCTTCGCCAATATTTGTTTTAAATAATTGCGCCACTTCTTTTAATACTATGTCACCTTGGTGGTGACCTTTGCTGTCGTTTATTATTTTAAAGTGATCGAGGTCAATATAAATAACAGCATGCTCTATACCATCATACGTGTATTTATCTTGGCATATTTTATTAAGCTGTTGATCAAAGTAATAACGGTTATGTAAACCAGTTAGTGGGTCATGGTGTGCTAAATGACGTAGTTGGATCTCTGCTTGTTTACGTTCATGTATGTTGTCGATAGTGGCAGTTATGGTCGCGTTATTACGACTATTTTTGATTAGCTGTAATCTGCATTCGACCCAAATTAAATTGCCATTTTTATGGGTGAGCTTTACTTCTATTTGTTGCTGTTGCTCGCCACCATGTAAAATGTCATTAATAGTATAATTTAGTCTTCCTTTATCTTCGTTATTACAATAAGCGCTTAATGGGGTTTGTAGCGATGATTTAACACCAAAACCGCTCAATGCCTCCCATGCAGGGTTAATAAAACGAATATGCCCTTGCTGATCAAGCTCTAAAACAACCGTATTCAAATGCAATAAAATACGCTGATGAGCCGAAAATAACTCTTTGTAACGCACTTCGCTCACGCTAAGCTGCTCTACTTTGTAAGCAAACTCAGCATAACTCACCATAAAATCTTCACGTCGTGCGGCGTGGTCACACACTTTATTTAAAAATGAAGGGTCGTATGGGGCTCTAATAAAATCGGTAACACCAGACAGCAAAAGCTGCTCAGCGTAATCAGCATCATCACTTTCTATAATCGTAACAATAGCTTGTTTAGAATTGTGCTGTAGGATTTCTTCAACGAGTACACTCGAGCTCTCTGCACTTGATGTAGTGGCATCGAGTAGCACAATTGAAAACTGCTGTTGGTTGTAAGCGTTTAGTGCTGCTTTGGCTGAGGTAACGTGAGTAATAGCAAAGTTTAACTTTAACTGTTCACTTATTTTGTCGGCCGTATTTTGGAGTGGCTCTAATAATAATAAGTTTAGCCGGCTACTTTTTTCTAAGTGAGTAGATAAAACATTCGCAAGTACTTGAGGGAGCATGTCTTTATGTTCAAACGGCAGTACAGCATCTATCCCGTAGCTTCGGGCTGTTGTTTCTGCAATACGCTCACAGTAAATTGGCGGAATAAGTAAAATTGGGGTGTTTTTCGGTGTTTTTAATAATCCTGAGCGGATCATCCTCGAAAAGCGCCAGCCGTCAATTTTCCCAACATTAATGCCCGTTATTATAATATCAACAGGGTGTTGTTTTAAAAGCTTTAAAGCTTGTTGGCTATCTTGCGCATCAATAAAGGTAAATACATTTAAGCTATCTAAAGTGCCTTTAATCGCGCGGCGTTCAGCACTACTTGCGTTTAATATTAGCAATTTAAGCTGGTTTGGCACGTGTTGAACACCCCTAATGTAACTTATAATAATTCAGCCGAACAAGAATAGTGACATTTAACCATAAGAACAAGAAAATTTAATGATAAACACGCAAACAAGATATTATAAGTTTGGCTGATTTCTTGAGCTTAATATCCGATACATATACACTTGGCGCGATTTTAAATGATGTGGATTACTAATTATGCGCGTGGCTGACTTTAGCTTTGACTTACCTGATGAATTAATAGCTCGTTTTCCTAAAGCGGACAGAACTAGCAGCCGTTTACTTACTTTAGATGGCCCAAGCGGAACTCTAGAACATAAAGTGTTTAGCGACATACTTGATTTAGTAAACGAAGGCGATTTGTTAGTCTTTAACAATACACGCGTTATTCCAGCACGTATGTTTGGTCAAAAAGCCTCTGGCGGCAAAGTTGAAGTGCTTGTAGAGCGAGTGCTAGATGAACATCGCGTACTTGCGCACGTACGCGCGAGCAAGTCGCTTAAGGTTGGTAACGAAGTTATTCTTGAAGGCAAAGCTAAAGCAATAATGGTTGCACGCCACGATACATTATTTGAGCTTGAGTTTGATCATAGCCAAAACGTGCTAGATATACTTAATGATATTGGTCATATGCCACTGCCTCCTTATATTGACCGACCTGATACCGAAGCTGATCGCGAGCGTTACCAAACTGTTTATGGAGAAAAGCCAGGTGCAGTTGCTGCGCCAACAGCGGGCTTACATTTTGACGATAAGTTAATGACGGCACTAAAAGATAAAGGTGTAAACATGGCTTTTGTTACTTTGCACGTTGGCGCCGGTACTTTTCAGCCAGTACGAGTGGATAGTGTTGATGAGCATGTAATGCATTCCGAGTACATAGAAGTGCCCGATGATGTAGTTGCTGCCGTTGCACAAACCAAAGCAAGTGGCGGGCGTGTAATTGCGGTTGGCACAACTTCAGTACGCTCATTAGAGTCGGCAGCTAAAGTTCACGGCGGCAAGTTAGATACGTATTTTGGTGATACCGATATATTTATTTTTCCGGGTTACCAATTTAATGTTGTTGATGCCATGGTCACTAATTTTCACTTACCTGAGTCAACACTCATTATGTTAGTAAGTGCTTTTAGCGGACAAGACAATATTATGGGCGCATACAATACCGCAATTGAACAAAAATACCGCTTTTTTAGTTACGGTGATGCGATGTTTTTAACACGCAAGTAACAGCTTGTTATTTAATACTCAGTAAAAAACATTAAAAACCCCAGCTTCGTTGCTGGGGTTTTTGTTTAGCGTAATAAGCAAGATTGTATTTATCGCAGCTAATAGTATTAATGAGGCAAAAAGGGTAGAATCGAGCGGTTAAATTATAGCTTGTTGGACTGTTTTTCCGACATTGAGGATGATATGAAATTTGAATTAGATTGTACTGACGGAAAAGCGCGCCGCGGCCGCTTAATTTTTGACCGTGGTGTAATAGAAACACCTGCATTTATGCCTGTTGGTACTTACGGTACTGTAAAAGGTATGACGCCAGATGAAGTAAAAGCCACTGGTGCGCAAATATGTTTAGGTAATACCTTTCATTTAATGCTTCGCCCAGGTACTGAAATCATTAAGCAACATGGTGATTTACACGACTTTATGAATTGGGATTTCCCAATTTTAACTGACTCAGGCGGTTTCCAAGTATTTAGCTTAGGCGCAATGCGTAAAATCACTGAAGAAGGCGTGTTATTTCAATCTCCAGTAAATGGTGATGAAATTATGATGTCGCCTGAAAAGTCGATGGAAGTACAGCGCGACTTAGGCTCAGACATCGTTATGATTTTTGACGAGTGTACGCCATACCCAGCAACTGAAAAAGAAGCTAAAGATTCTATGGAGTTATCTCTTCGTTGGGCTAAGCGTTCAAAAGAAGGGCATGGCGACAATCCATCTGCTTTGTTTGGTATTATTCAAGGTGGTATGTACCCAGAATTACGTGCACAATCGCAAGCAGGCTTAGAAGAAATTGGCTTTGATGGCTATGCATTAGGTGGTCTATCAGTAGGCGAGCCTAAAAACGAAATGATGAATATTCTTGATCATTGTGCGTTTAAAATGCCAGAAGACAAACCACGCTACCTTATGGGTGTAGGCAAGCCAGAGGATTTAGTTGAGTCTGTTCGCCGTGGTATTGATATGTTTGACTGTGTTATGCCAACACGTAATGCGCGTAACGGCCATTTATTCATTACCACAGGTGTAGTTAAAATACGTAACGCAGTACATAAAACAGACACAGGGCCACTTGATCCTGAGTGTGATTGCCATACGTGTGGAAACTATTCACGAGCTTATTTGCATCACCTTGATAAATGTAACGAAATTTTAGGTGCGCGACTAAACACAATTCATAACTTACGTTACTATCAACGTGTTATGGAAGGTTTACGTAATGCAATTAGCGAAGGTAAATTAGAAGAATTTGTACAAGATTTTTATGCTCGCCGAGGCCAAGACGTGCCAGAGCTAGTAGATATAAAAAATTAAACTTTAAAATTAAAGAGGAAGTATCATGAGTTTATTTATTTCAAATGCACACGCAGCAGCTGGTCAACCTGCGGCAAGCGGTGGTTGGGAAATGCTAATAATGTTAGCTATTTTCGGTTTGGTTTTTTACTTTTTAATCTACCGCCCGCAAGCTAAGCGCGTTAAAGAGCACAAAAGCTTAATGAGTATGATGGCTAAAGGCGATGAAGTACTTACCCAAGGCGGTTTAGTGGGTAAAATTGTGAAGATTTCTGAAGAGAAAGATTTCATCGTTATCTCTTTAAACGAGCAGGCAGAAGTAACAGTACAAAAATCTGCAGTATCTGCAGTATTGCCAAAAGGCACAATGAAGTCGCTATAAAAATAATAAGGACGACCCCGTGTTAAACAAGTTTCCAGTTTGGAAGTATTTACTTGTTTTAGCTGTGGTAGCCATTGGCCTTTTATATGCCTCTCCAAACTTGTATGGTCGTGATCCGGCTATACAAGTTTCAGGTGCTAAAGGCGCTGATGTCGATCTCAGTGTTGTAGACAAAGTAAACGCAATCCTTGAAAAAAATAATGTAACCGCTAAATCGACAATACTTGAAGATGGGCAAATTTTAGTTCGTTTAAAAAATGTTGAAGAACAGCTTAAAGCGCATGACTTACTGCGTGATTCGCTGAGCGACGATTACATTTCTGCTATTAATATGGCACCTGCTCAACCAGCTTGGTTAAAAGCGGTTGGTGGTAACCCTATGAAGCTAGGTCTTGATTTAAGTGGTGGCGTACATTTCACCATGGAAATCGACATGGCAACAGCGGTTGATAACCAGCTTGAGCAAATGGAACAAGATTTTCGTAGCGACCTGCGCGAAGAAAAACTACGTTACCGTAGTGTTCGCCGCGTAGCAGGCTCCGATCGTATGCGTGTAGAAATGCGTACCGAAGCAGATAAAGACGCAGCAGAGAGCTTCTTAGAAACTCGCTACCCGCTAAATGTCTACATTGATGACAGCAGTAACGATAAAGCATTTTTTGCGACAATGAGTGAGCAAAAACTCAAAGAAATTCGTGACTACGCTATCAAGCAAAATGAAACGATTATTCGTAACCGTATCAACCAAATTGGTGTTGCAGAACCTAACGTACAACGCCAAGGCGCTGAGCGTATTATTGTTCAACTACCAGGTATTCAAGACACAGCACGCGCTAAAGAAATTTTAGGCGCAACAGCAACACTTGAATTTCGCGAAGTAGACGAAAACGCTGATATCAGCGCTGCTGCTCAAGGTCGTATCCCAGCGGGTACTGAAATGATCATGAGCCGCGACGGTTACCCTGTTGTACTTAAAAAGCGTATTATTCTAGAAGGCAGTCATATTACTGGCGCGCAATCTGGCGCTGATGAATACCAACGCCCGCAAGTGAGTATTACGCTCGATAGCAAAGGTGGGGCAAAAATGAATGCCTTTACCAAACGTGCTATTGGTAAGCGTATGGCAACGGTATTTATTGAATATAAGCCATCAGGTAAAAAAGATGCAGACGGTAAAGCGCTTCCGCCTATTAAGGTTGAAGAAGTTATTAACGTAGCAACAATTCAAGCACGTCTTGATCGCTCGTTCCGTATTACAGGTATCGATAACCCAGCTGAAGCACATAACTTAAGTTTGCTACTTCGTGCAGGTGCGCTTGTAGCACCAATTCAAATTGTTGAAGAGCGCACTGTAGGTCCAAGTTTAGGTCAAGAAAATATTGAAGCGGGTATGACTGCGGTTGCACTTGGTTTTGCGTTTGTACTTGTGTTTATGCTTGTGTACTACAAAGGCTTTGGTATGGTTGCAAACCTTGCTCTTGCGGCTAACTTAGTACTGATTGTTGGTGTTATGTCTTTAATTCCAGGCGCGACACTTACGCTACCTGGTATTGCCGGTATTGTATTAACGGTAGGTATGGCGGTTGATGCTAACGTACTTATTTTTGAACGTATCCGTGAAGAGCTAGCCGATGGCCGAAGCCCTCAACAAGCAATTCATTTTGGCTACGATAGCGCATTTAGCACTATATTCGATGCCAACATCACCACGCTAATTGCTGCCATTATACTGTTTGCAGTAGGTACCGGCCCAATAGCGGGCTTTGCAGTAACACTTGCGATTGGTATTTTAACTTCAATGTTTACAGCCATCGTTGGTACCCGTGCGGTAATCAACTTATTTGTTGGTGGTAAACGTATTGATAAACTTTCGATTTAAGGAGCTGACATGCAAATTTTAAGTTTGGGTAGTAGAACCCTTCGTTTCATGTCTCTTCGAAAAGTGGCTATGGGTTTTTCGACGTTATTAATTTTAGCGTCGTTTGCATCAATTTTTGTTAAGGGCCTAAACTTTGGTTTAGATTTTACCGGCGGTACGGCGGTAGAAGTGGGTTTTTCACAACCGGCTGATCTTAAAAAAGTACGTGATGCACTAGCTGATAATGGTTTTGCTGATGCATCAGTGCAGCTATTTGGTTCAAGCCAAGAGATTTTAGTTCGCTTAGCACCACGCGGTAGCGATGTAAAAGCTGAAGTGATTGGTAACCAAGTAATTGATGCGCTTAAAAAAGCAGACGACAGCGTAGTAATGCGCCGTATTGAGTTTGTAGGCCCAAGCGTAGGTGAAGACTTAAAAGAGCAGGGTGGCCTTGCCATGTTAACTGCACTTATTTGTATCTTAATCTACGTTGCGTTTCGCTTTGAATGGCGCTTTGCTGTGGGTGCGGTAGGTGCACTACTACACGATGTTATTATTACTGTGGGTTTATTTTCGATATTAGGTTTAGAGTTTGATTTAACTATATTAGCGGCAATTCTTGCGGTAATAGGTTATTCACTTAACGATACAATTGTTGTATCTGACCGTATACGTGAAAACTTCCGCAAAGTGCGCATTGACGATACTGTAGAAATTATTGATATTTCACTTACGCAAACACTTAATCGTACACTTGTAACATCAATCACGACTATTTTAGTATTGATTGCTTTGTTTGCATGGGGCGGACAAACCATTCATGGCTTTGCAACTGCATTGCTATTTGGTGTGTTTATTGGTACTTATTCTTCGATTTATGTTGCGAGCTCTGTTGCTATAGCAATGGGCGTAAGCAAAGAAGACTTAATACCAGAAGTAATTGAAAAAGAAGGTGCAGACCTAGACGCAATGCCGTAATGGTTTTGTAACTACTTTAAAAAACCGCTCATTGAGCGGTTTTTTATTGCCTGTAATATATTTATGCTCACGATTGTTTTAGCTTTACTGTGCAAGTATGAATAAACAGTGCTAACTTTGTAGAGCACGCCATGAGTGTAACGTCGTACTATGTATTTAAAATAAGTATTAATAGCGCGGTTATTAATAAGTACAGTTACATAATATCGTCATCTTATATTTAGGCGCTGGAAGCTATTTAGCTTAAATAACGCGATAATTTAAACTATCAATAATAACTGTTAAAACTACCGATAATAACTAAGGTGATAATTATGTTGCCATTAAAGTATTTGATTAACGTAGTAAGTTTGTTTGTATGCAGCGCTTTAGCGAGTGAGGTAAATATCGTAAATGTAGCCCAGGAGCAGCGTGTGCAATATGCTCGTGACGACTACCTTAACGAGCTATTAGAAAAAGCATTGGTTAGCGCACAATACCCTGCAGAGATTAACCCCGTTTTAATTCATCCCCATCAACAACGTACTTTAATAGCACTAGATACAAAAAATTTAGATTTATACTGGAGTATGAGCAGTCCCGAAAGAGAGTCTTTAGCTATTGCGATTAAAATCCCATTATTTAAAGGCTACATAGGTAAAAGGGCACTATTAACAAGTAAGAACAGCATTGCTAGATTTAAAGGTATTACTAGCTTAGGGCAGTTAGGTAAGCTTTCTGCGGTGCAAGGTCATGATTGGCCAGATACAAAAATAATGGCATTTAATGGCTTGCATATAAGACCGTTTGCAAATTATCAGGCTATGTTTGCCTTAACAAGTGCAGGGCGTATTGATTACTTCCCACGTTCATTTATCGAGGTTAATTCAGAGCTTCTAGCTAATAAAGAAAGCAACCTAGTGATAGTACCTAACTTATATATAAGTTACCCAACAGGATTTTATTATTTTGTATCAAATAGTAAGCCAGAGCTTGCAGTGGCAATTGAAAAAGGGCTTAAAATAATGCAAAAAAATGGTGAGTTTGATACGTTGTTTGATGAATACTTTGCGAAGGATTTAAATACATTACCTTACGAAAAAGGTAAAACAGTAGAACTCAAGCTAGATAATCCTTATTTTTAGACACAAAAAAAGGAGCCTGAGCTCCTTTTTAGCATGCTATTAATAGCATCAAATTAGCGAAGTAACGACTCAGTTAATACTGGACGAATTTCACGAATAATTGCTTGAGTCAATTTTGGTGAACCACAGATAATATTGCCGCTGTGGTTATAGTTATTACCACCAGCGAAATCTACAACCATACCGCCCGCTTCTTTAACCATAAGTTCGCCTGCAGCAGAGTTCCAAGGTTTTAAACCAATTTCAAAAAATCCATCAACACGACCAGCTGCAACGTATGCCATATCTAAAGCAGAACAACCTGCGCGGCGAATGTCTGCAGTGTGTACAAACAATGCTTTAAACGCTTCAGTGTATGCGTCCATGTGGTTTTTGTTTTTGAAAGGGAAGCCAGTAGCAAGTACAGTGCCTGCAAGGACCGTCGTTTTGCTAACACGTAGACGTTTGCTGTTTAACTGAGTGCCTTGTCCGCGAGACGCAGTGAAAAGCTCGCCACGAATTGGATCATAAATAACAGCTTGGTCTAAACGACCTTTAACTTTAAGTGCGATAGAAACCGCGTAATGAGGGATACCTTTGATGAAGTTAGTTGTTCCATCGATAGGATCTACAATCCATTGGTAATCATCATCCTTGCCTTTATGCTCACCTAATTCCTCACCAACAATAGAGTGAGTAGGGTAAGACTGTAAAATAGTGTCACGAATTACGGCTTCGGCTTCTTTATCAATGTTAGTTACTAAGTCGTTAGCGCCTTTTTGTTGCACTTCAACTTTTGATAAATCTTCACTTGCGCGAAGTAAAATTTTGCCTGCGTTGCGCGCAGCGCGAACCGCAATGTTTAACATTGGATGCATGGTATTACCTTTGGGTTGTAAAAGAACGTTTATATATTTCAGCCGGCGTATTTTAGCGACTTTTGACATAAAGTAAACAATAAACCCCAAATACTTATGTTTGTTTTTTATGCAAGATTGAAATGTGTATATATTTTTAAAAAATAATAATGAGCAATTAATAAGTCATTATGTTCCTTTATGTGTTTATTAAATCGAATTAATTTTAAATAACGCTTTACCTAAAGTTAGCTTGAGGTTTTATCGTGCTCCTAACTTAATTGATAGGACAACATTATGCATTTAGAGCACGTAAACTTAGTCGCGAGTGATATAGATAGCATGCTTAAATTTTATCGCGCTGTATTTCCACATTGGTCGATTAGAAGTGAGGGCAGAGGCGATTGGCATGGAAAACCAAGACGCTGGGTACACTTTGGAGATGACACGCATTACATTGCGATAAGCGATCATGGTGAGGGTGAAAACAGAAACTTATCGGGTCATCAAGTTGGTTTTGCACACTTTGCTTATGTAACTAGTAACTTAAATGAAGTAGTAGCACGCTTAAATAAAACGGGTTTTGGGATAAGTAAGCAAGGTAGTGAGAACCCTTTTAGAAAGAATGTTTATTTTATTGACCCCGCAGGGTTTGAAGTAGAATTTGTAGAATATTTAAGTGATATCCCAAGTGAGCGAAATAACGATTTATAATAGGTTAAGCACCGCAAAGTGCGGTGCTTAACGAGGCTTTATGAACGATTATTTCCAGCGCCAAGTTGTGTTTTTAGCTCATTAGCAAAGCTCATAAATTTTTCTTTAATTGTGCGCTTTATTTTTACTTCGACTGAGCCCATTACTGCCTTTCCTTCAATATGAATAGTAGGACCTTGGCGTTTGTTAAGCGACACAGATTTATTTTCAAGGCTACTTAAAATACAAAACATTTTAGACACTACATTTACATGCTCTGGTACGTAAATCTCATCACTACCAAAAATACAGTTAACGTGAATAGTTACATTTTGATGCGCAAAAATGGCATCGGTAAAATCTAGCACCACCGATCCCATAAAGTTACTCAAATATATATTCTTTGGCACGACCCACTGACCGCTTCGCTCGTTAGAGCCTAAAATGCTGCGTAATGTAAAATCATCATCACTGTTTTGTTGTGCACTATAATGTGGTGTAAATTGCGATTGTTTTTCTGCTTTATATTGCTGATCAGTATTAAGTGTTAAATCTTCTACTAAGGCTAAAAGAGCTTCGTTATTAGGTGCATCCATCGCGTTATCTAAGCGTCTCTCAAATGCATCAACAGAAATAACCCCATGACTGTAATTATAAATTAATTGATCAATTACTTGTTCGCGTACTTGCTCTATTGGGCGGTCTTCGACTTTTACAGACATGGGGCATTCCTTATTATATTTACTATTAATACAGCTCTTGATGTTTATATGCAAAGCACGCACCAAATATAATAACCTTAATTATCAATGATTTAATTTTAAATGATGTTTTATGTTTTGTTATATTAACGATAGATTAACCAAAAATGCAATTATCTAGTTATTTTCACTATTTGAGAAAGTTTTACCGAGTAGCCTGTAAATAGTTACACAGCTATAGATAGTGCCTTATCCCAAAATTACATCAAGTTATTGAAATATATATATAAATAAAGTTGGCCTAAAGCTCGCATTAGTTAAAGTGTCTTTAATCAAAAGGAGAAAGATTATGAAAACATTTAACAAATCTATTATCGCAGCTCTAGTTCTTGGTACTACGGCTATGGGTGCCCAAGCAAACAGCTGGGAAAACGAAAGTAAAGATGCTTGGATTGATGGTAAGGCAGAAACAGTTCTACTTATGAACACTAATCTAAACAACTTTGACATTAACACTGATGTAAAAAATGGCAAGGTAGTACTTACAGGTAAAGTTAATAGCGAGCTTGATAAAGAGCTAGCAGAAGAACTTGTACTTAGCCTAGATGGCGTATCTGATGTTGAAAACAGCCTTACCGTTGTTAAAAGCATGGACACAAAAGATAGAAGCAAAGACATGATGGACGATGATGATAACGACTTAACGGACGCTAAAATCACCACTGTAATCACAACTCGCTTCCTGTTTGATTCAGAAGTTGGTGGTACAGACATCGATGTTGATACCGACAACGGTGTAGTAACTCTGAATGGCTCAGTAGAGTCTGAAGCTGAAAAGCAGCTAGCAGTTAAAATTGCTAAAAATGCTGAAGATGTTCGTGACGTAGTTGATAAACTATCTATTACTGCTGAATAACACAGTATAGTTAAGGCCCACTAACACTGGGCTTTACGCCTTTTTAATGCTTAATTTAAATGGAGTTTAATCATGGATATTATTCGTATAATACTTTCAGTTTTATTGCCGCCATTAGGTGTATTTTTGCAAGTTGGCTTAGGTATGCATTTTTGGTTAAATATTGTATTAACACTGTTAGGTTATTTCCCAGGGTTAATACATGCAATCTACATTATTGCGAAAAAATAATGACAGATTATATATTGTGTAAGCCGACTACTGAGGTTTAGCTAAATAAAAACTTCAGTACTGATCGGCTCACAATATCAGTTTTTAAAGTAAATATTTTTTATCAAAATCTAATTTTTAATTGACTCAAACTAAGTGATTTATTTCTTGTAACTCACTCCCAACATTCCCTCAGCCACACCTATCGTTTACTTCAATTAAGCTTTCTAACTAACAGCAGTGTTCTGATTCTGTATTGATGCCATTTAGGAAGTCTTTAACATTAGTTTGTTTATATATCTACAATACGCGATTAATTACTCTATTATTAAGTGGCAATATTACCATCACTTCTAGTGTTATCATTAAACCAAGTTTTTACGCATATTGAGGTAGCTAATTGAATATTCGACTTATACTGTCAGGCGTTGTGTCATTCGTTTTTTATTTTAGTTGGGCCTACTGGGCAAATAGTTCGGCAGATATTGCTAAATCTGTCACGTTTCAAGCTGCATTAGTACAAGGTTTGTATAGTGGATTTGTAACGCTGTTTTTTACTTTTATTTTAGAAAAGGTCGTCAACAAGTATAAGTCTAGTTATGTAACGCTTGCGTTTGTAACTCCAATTATTTGTATGTTTCATTCTAAAACACCACAAAACGTAGCAATACGACAAAGCTTCAATAATGCAATTAACTCTAGCGCCTCGTATTTAGGTAACAAAAAAATAGCAGGTGTACTTTTTGCGCCTATTATTCCGATTACTGTTCAATCGAGCTTAGTGATTATGGTGAATGTAATTAATCAGACACCCAATTTGGCACTTACAGTAGCCCCAAGCATATTTTTTACAGCCTTGTATGCCTACACATATATGTTAGCTTTACTTAAAAAAGTAGAGCGTTAAATATAAAAGACTACATGTGGGGGGAAGGTTTTTATAATTTAATGCAGAAAATATCATGGGAAATATCTTACATTTTATGCTTATACCCACCTAAAAGATTACTATTTAAGCAGTTAGCTTACTGATTGTTAAAATAAAGGTGTTTGGTAGTGACAAGCACCTAAAAAGTTTTTATACTGCAACCCGCTTTAGTCGCTCTGTGACTGAACGCTTCAAAAATTAACTGCCTAGCAGTTATATAAAAGTTGGCCCCTTAGCTCAGTTGGTTAGAGCACACGACTCATAATCGTTAGGTCCCCAGTTCGAGTCTGGGAGGGGCCACCACTTTTACAAACTTTCCAAAAAAATACCTACTCAAATTATTTAATGCTACATGAATTTAATATCGTGTAATTTATTATTCTTTATTTACCCCTAATAATAAATATAATTTAAATAAAGTTAATCCATAGATTAAGCTAAGCTTTCTTAAATTTGAAAGAGTGCGAATGCACTATTAAATTCCAGCGTTAGATCGGACGCTATTCATGCTCTGTCTTGTAAATAATAATGAGCTGCATCTGATTTCAGAATACAAAAAAAGCCCCTATTGGGGCTTTTTACTTGCTAGTGTTTACTTCTATTGCTCAAAACTACAAGAGTTAACTAATTTTTACGGTATATCTCATGCTCAATATCGTAAATATTTACGCTTAGGCTGTCTGATGCTCTGCAGTATGTTTTTAAGCATGAAAGTAGCAGTTCGCTTAACATTTGTTTTTGCTCAATTGAGCGCCCAGCCAATATATGTACCGCGATATGTATAAACCCTGATTTTCCTGCGCCAAGTTGATATTGCTGATAAGCAATAGCGCGTGTTTTGATGGTTTCTAATTCAAATAAGTTACTTTCGAAAGCGGTAGTGTGAATTTTTTCTACGAGAACTTGTGGTAATACAGGGAGGTCTTCTGAGTGTTCAATAATAATGTGCGGCATTTAGGCGTTTCCTATTATGAGTTACTGCATGAGCGAGAGTTAATTGTATCAAATACAACAGGGTTCGCTAAACCCTGAGCTATCTAAAATCTTTACTTTAAACTAATTTAGTCGTATTTATTTTTGATGTTAGTATAAAAACATACAGGTGAACCTTCGCTTAGTAACGTAGGTGCTAAATTACTTATATATTAATTAAGGATAAGTATGAAATTACCACAAAAATTTAAACGTTTAGTTTTACTTGCAGGTGCTGTTGTTACATTAAGTGCTTGCTCTGATGATGTTGCGTCGGTAAGCCTTGGGTTATTTACAACTAAAGATGTTGTAGTTAATTCGCAGCAAGATCCCATTGTTGAGGGCGTTACTTGTCATATTAGTCATATAGAGGCTAATTTGGATTTTTCTGATCCCTCTGATATGTCTATAGCGTGTCGTCAAACGGGGCCTATTACAGCGCAGCAGCTACAAAAAATAGACCGCAGTAAATCAGGTGAAGTGATATTCAAATCATCTAAAAGTATATTATTTAAATCACTAAAAGTGCGCCGTATTTACGATGCTGAGAATCGTACTTTATTGTACTTATCGTACTCAACTAAAGAATCCAGTGGTAGCCACCACCATGCGCTATCAACAGTGCCGCTATACAATACTCAAGCGTGGGATTGGGCGCTTACACAGAAAGACTAAACTAGCACTAAAACTTATAAGAGCACCTTATGTTAGCTTTATTTAAATCGGCACCTTTATTGGAAGATCAAGAGCAGCAATGGCTTATTGATACATTTATTTGGGCTGTAGAAAATTTTGATGCTGAGTTTTTTACAAAGCAAACACAAATAATACTGCCAACGGCCACTTTTTTCCCTGATTCGGTATCGAGCATTGAGGAAATGGCGAGTAATGTTTTTACCCGCGTTACTAATTACGCGGGTATGAATGCATGGCCTATTCAATTAGTTGCACCTCAGCAGTTACAACCACAAGTTTTTCCGCACTTTGAATTTAGTGATGAAATACGTGGCGAAGGCAGTCATTTAATTGTGCCGCCAAGCCATAAGGTCAGTATCTCTTTTAATCCTAATCAGATTAATCAGCCACAAGATTTAGTGGCAAGTTATGCGGGTACATTGGCCACCATACTTATTCATCACGTTGGGGTGCTACCGCCAGGTGGTAGGGAGTATTTACCACAAGCTGCAGATGCACTTGCCTGTTTTTTAGGGTTTGGTGTGATGATGAGCAACACGGTGTATCAGTTTAAAGGCGGTTGTGGCTCTTGTTATAATCCATACGCTAACCGTGAAGCTAAGTTAAGTGAAACACATACGGTATTTATGCATGCTCTGATTAGTTACTTTAAAAACGATAAAGTGTCTAAAAAACACTTAAAGCCGCATTTACGTGGTCAGTTTAAAAAAGCACAAAAAGAAATTAAAGCATTGGTAAATAACTCGGCTAACCCGCTGTTATTAGCTTATTCGCCAAACTAGCAAGGACCTGCGTGGAATACTTAGATGAATTTTTACTGATTGTTATTGCTCATTTTTTTGCAGTAGCAAGCCCCGGGCCTGACTTTGCCGTAGTACTTAAGCAAAGCGTGCAGCAAGGTAGGCGCAATGCATTGTGGACAAGCGCCGGTGTTGGCGCTGCTATTTTACTGCACGTTGCCTATTGCGTTTTAGGTGTTGCGCTTATTTTAACGCAATCGCCTAGTTTATTTATGGCGCTTAAGTATCTTGCCGGTGCATATTTAGCTTATTTAGGCGTACAAGCACTCAGAGCTGCAAAACCTCCAGCAAGTAATGAAGGCGAGGCTGCAAAAGATGTTGAAAACAAAACCGTCCAAGAAGAACCTGTTTGGCTTGCTTTTAGGCGCGGCTTTTTCACAAATGCATTAAACCCAAAAGCCACGTTATTTTTTATGTCGTTATTTACACTCGTGATTAGCCCAACCACACCTATTAGTATACAGGTCGGCTATGGCGTATACATGGCATTGGCTACGTGGGCGTGGTTTTCAATGCTTTCAATGATACTTTCTAGAAATAATGTAAGGGGTTTTTTCCAACAACGCGGTTATTGGTTTGACCGTGGAATTGGCGTTATTTTAATTGCCCTTGCAGTACGTGTTGTTATTTAACTTATTTAAAAAGTGTAGGAGATAAAATGCCGTTATATAATTTTTCGTTTGGCTCTAATATGTCATCTAATCGTTTGCTAGCGCGCTTACCGAATGTAAAGCGTGTAGGAACAGCGGTACTTAAAGGTTATGAGCTAACTTTTGATATGCTATTTAAAGATGGCTCAGGCAAGTGCAGTATTTGCCCAAGCGATAAAGAAGACGCGCTGGTTTACGGCGTTATTTATGAGCTTAATGAAGATGAAAAAGTTATTTTAGATAGTATTGAGGGCGTAGGTTACGACTGCGTAGATATAGCCCCAACGCTTTTAACGGGTGAGACTGTAACTGCACATTGTTATATAGCTAATACCCACGACAGCGACGTACTACCATACGATTGGTACATAAAACACGTTCATCGCGGATCACTTGAAGCGGGCGTACCAAAAGAATACAGTGATGCGATATTAAATCGCGCACAAAAAAGCGATACCAATCAAGAACGCGCAGCAATTGAATTTGCAGTTCATCAAAAAATAATAAAATAGGATTGATATGAAATTAACCAAACTTGCCGCAATTGCACTATTAGCGGGCACTACGTTTAGTAGCTGGGCACAAGTTGATACCAACAAAATTGACGATGTTATTAAAGCCTCAATGGCACGTTTTGACGTACCCGGTATGGCAGTCGCCATTGTTGAAAACGATAAAGTGATATTTGCTAAAGGCTTTGGTGTAACTAATCTCGATACCAACAAAAAAGTAAACAAAGACACTTTATTTGGTATTGCTTCAAACACCAAAGCATTCACTACTGCGGCACTGGCAAAGTTGGTTGATGAAGGTAAATTAAGCTGGGATGACCGCGTAATTGATCATTTACCAGAATTTAGATTATACGACTCATACGTAACACGCGAAATGCGTATTCGTGATTTATTAAGCCACCGCAGTGGGCTGGGACTTGGGCAAGGCGATTTAATGATTTGGCCAAGTACCGACAAGTCAGTTGATGAAATTTTAGCGGGATTACAGTATTTAAAACCAGCGAGCAGTTTTCGTAGTAAGTATGCTTATAACAACTTAATGTTTGTTACCGCTGGCGAAGTAGTTGCGCGTGTATCGGGTATGAGTTGGAATGATTATATCGAAAAAAACATATTGCAGCCGCTACACATGGACAACTCGCGCGCGGGATTTTCGCGTATTCCAGAAAGTAATAAAAACTGGGCAACCGGTCATATTCCTATGGATGGCACGCTTCATCCATTTTTTGTGAACTACCTAGAAGATTTTAGAGGTGCAGGTGCAATTGCTTCAAGTGTAAGCGACATGAGCCAGTGGCTTCGTACACAATTAGCAGGCGGTAAAATGCCAAACGGCAAGCAGCTATTTAGCGAAAAGCAACAAGCGCAAATGTGGCACCCACATATTACGTCTATGGCGTCTAAAAGCGCGTTTGAATCGTATCATCAGCAGTTTAGAGGTTATGGGTTAGGTTGGAGCATTGAAGACTATCACGGCTTTAAAAAGCTAGGTCACGGTGGTGGTATTTTAGGGATGGTATCGCAAGTTACTTTATTGCCTGAGAAAAAGCTTGGTATTGTTATTTTATCTAATCAACAAGCTTTTGGTGCGCTTTCGGCGGTAACCCATGAAGTACTTGAAGATGCGCTTGAGCTTGAAGATAAAGACTGGGTAGAAGATTTAGCTAAAAGTCATTTTGAAGGTAAACAACACGCGTACGCTAATGCAAAACCAGAAGCTCCGGCTGACTACCAACCGCAATTACCAAACATTAATTACACCGGTACATTACATGATGATTGGTATGGCGATGTGATTATTGAGCAGCTTGATAGTAAATTGCATATTGATTTTACGCATACCAAGCGCTTAAAAGGCACACTTGAGCATTACACCGGTAATACATTTATAGTTAAGTGGGATGAAAAACTGCTTGAAGCGGATGCGTTTATTCGTTTTGAAATGAGCTCACAAAACCGTGTAAATAGCGCTAAAATGCGTGCAGTATCAACAGCGGTTACCGACTTTAGCTTTGATTTTAGAAACCTGCATTTAAAGGCAAAGTAGCTAATAGCTTTGATATTTAAAATGTTGATATAAACCAAAGTCGCAAAGCCACCTGTCGGTGGCTTTGTTATATTAAGTTTTTACACCTTGTAAGGGACTTTTTATGCGTACCGCTGTTATTTCTCATCCTCATTGCCGTAAGCATAAAATGATAGACGACCATCCTGAGTGTCCTGAGCGCTTAGATGCAATTACCGACAGATTATTAGCCAGCGGTGTAGATGTTGGCTTAACCCACCTTCAAGCCCCTAAAGCCGAGCGTGAGCATTATTTACTTGCTCACGATGAATCTTTAGTTAAACACGTAGAAGCCACGATACCAACCGAAGGGCTTGCTAATTTAGATGGCGATACTTGGCTATGCCCAGATTCGTTTAAAGCGATTGAGCGTGCAGTAGGTGCGGGGGTTTTAGCTGTTGATGAAATACTTGCTGATAAACTCGATGCCGCTTTTTGTTCTGTGCGCCCGCCAGGGCATCATGCTAATAAAGATTCGTCATCCGGATTTTGTGTATTTAATAACTTAGCCATTGCTGTTAAGTACGCCCAAAGCAAAGGGGTTAAACGGATTGCGATTGCTGACTTTGATGTACACCACGGTAATGGCACACAAGACATTTTTATTGATGACGAAAACGTACTGCTTTGTTCGTTATTTCAGTATCCGTTTTATCCTAATACAGCGGTTAAAAATAATAGTCATATTGTTAATTCACCTCTGCCAATTGCTAGTAATGGCGACGACCTAAAAGAGGTGTTTACTGGGCAATGGTTACCAAAATTGAAAGCGTTTAAGCCTGAATTACTTTTTATAAGCGCAGGGTTTGATGCTCACCTAGAAGATGATATGGCAAGCTTAAAGTTTGTTGAGGATGACTACATTTGGCTTACCGAGCAACTATGTGGTGTTGCTAAAGAGGGCGGTTGCAAAGGGGTTATTTCGTATTTAGAGGGTGGCTATGCGCTATCAGCTTTAGGTCGCAGTGCTGTAGCGCATATAAAAGTACTTACTGAACTTTAAATAAAAAGGGAGTTTATAACCCTAGTAAATCAAACGCCTGCGCTGCACTTAGGGTTTTGATTTTACCAAGGCAGCATTGCCCTTCATTTAATAAGTAAGCTGTAACAAGCTGTGCTAGCTGCTCGCCATTCAATTTAGGGCAAGCAGTGCCTTGTAAATTAAGGAAGTCACCTTGCTTATTAAGTACTCGCACATCGCTTAGCTCACTTTGCATAACGCTGTGTAAGCATTCTTGTTGCTCTTGTTGGTTATGGGCTATCTCAAGCTCATTATAAATAACCAATAACTGTGGGTAGCTGTTTAACATAGCCCGTTAGCCTACGGTTACTTCATAAGACGTAAATTTACGAATATTAATAACGCCTTTTTCAAAAATTAAGTATTGGCCTTTAATACCTTGTAAAACACCACTTACAACAGGGTCTTTATCAAAGTTAAATGAGCTGATTTTTGTTGGGTATTCGGTTACTGGAAAGTTTAAATCAACCACATCTTCATCAAGTTGTTCTATTGCTGTTGCGCCAAATAATTCACTGAGCTCGTTTAGCTTTTCACTAATTTGTGGGATCAGCTCGGCTGCAGCTGCTTTTAAGTCAATTGCTTCGTTTTGACCTTTTAGCATATTGCGCCAATTCGTTTTATCGGCAATAAATTCAGCCAATGCAACTTCCACTAAACCTGATTGCAGGCGAGTTTGCACTTTAAAAATAGGTAATGCCTGAGTCGCGCCTTGATCAACCCAACGAGTCGGTATTTGTGTGTGGCGGGTAATACCTACTTTTAACCCAGAGGTGTTAGCGAGATATACATAGTGCGGAATCATGCAGTTTTCTTCACCCCACTGTGGCTCTCGGCACGTGCCTTGGTCGTAGTGGCAGGTTTCTGGTTTCATAATACACATATCGCAACTAGCGAGCTTGCGCATGCATACAAAACAGTGACCTTGAGAATAGCTTTTTTTGGTTTTTTTACCGCAGTTAGAACATAAAATAGTGCCACTAAAGGTAAGCGTAAGCTCCTTACCTATAAATGCATTTAAGTCTACTAGGTGTTCACCTACAGGTAAGTGATATTGTACTGGTTCGGTTAAGCTCGATTTTAATTTACGCAGTGTGCCTTGCATCTTTACTTGGCCCCTAAAGATGTTAAAAAGAGGAGTCTAACATTTTTAAGCTATATTGGCTTTTTAAGAAGTGTAAATAGTCGGTGTAAGGCAGTGCTTTTGCGTATAAATAACCTTGGGCGTAGTCAGCGTTCATATCTTTGAGTAAGTGATGGATTTCTTGGGTTTCTACCCCCTCAATTGTTATTGATAAATTGAGGTTATGCGCCATATCAATGGCTGTTTGTACAATAACCTGGTGAGTAGGGTTATTAGGTAAATCAAAAACAAATGACTTATCTATTTTAAGTTCACTAAAGTGATAATTGACTAAGTAGCTAAGTGATGCATAGCCTGTCCCAAAGTCATCCAGTACTACTTTAATACCTAATGCGGTTAGCTCATCAACTAACTTTATAAGTGCATCCTGGCTATCTACGAAGGCCGATTCGGTTAGTTCAAATTTAAGTAACTGTGCCGGCACTTGGTATTTAATTAAAATATTTTCTACTTTTTCGGCTAAGTTATTTATAGTTAAGTTTTTAGCGCTTAAATTTACGCTAATTGTGTGCTCGTTATAGCCATTTTTTGTTAGCTTGACTATGTCTTTACAGGCTTGCTCTATTACCCACAGTGTTAGCTCGTTAATAATGCCTGTGTGCTCAGCAAGTATTATTAGTTCTTCAATTGATAAGTTGCTGTAAGTTGGGTCGGGCCAACGTAATAAAGCTTCAGCACCACTTACGTGGTTACTTAATAAGTTTATTTGAGGTTGGTAATAAAGTGCCAGTTGATTTGTTTTGATGGCTTGTTGCAGCTTAGCGGCTAGAGCAACGTCCATCATTAGATTATTACCATTTGACGATGACCCAACTTGATTAACGCTACCTTTTGCTTTTTTAAGCGCTAAATAACCACGCTTTAACCAATATTCAAAGTCGTTACTCTTACCTGCACTACTAATACCTATACTGTAACTAAGCTGCAGGTTTAGCCCTTTAATTTCATATTGTTTTGGTAGGCTGCTAATTATTTTAGTCAGTAGTGCTTCTAGCATTTCTTGGTTTTGTGTTTTAGTAGAAATACAGGCAAATACGCCACTGCTTAAATCGGCTAAGCGTGGGCTGGTGTTTAAATCTGTTTCGAGGTTTGTAAATTCGCGTTCATGGCTGAGTTCTAATTCAAGCTCTTTGGCTACATGCTTTATAAGTGTGTAGCCCTGAGAAGAGGTAATAATAGTATTGAGCGAATTAAAGTGACGTATTTTTATTAAACATAAAGTTGTTGAGCGGTTTTGGCTTTGTAGCGCCATAAATGCTTGTTTTAGCTTGGAGCTATTAAGTAACTTTGTTTGTTGTGTGTGCGTGGCATGGTAAAGCGCACGTTCGCGCTGATACCTTACTCGGTCTGCTAACGCCATTGCCATTAAAATAACTTCGCACAAAATAGCGACTAAAAAGGCATGGCGGGTTGTAAAGGTATACGGTAAAACACCAGTGAGTTCCATGGGCTGAATTGCAGCACCAAATATTAGTGGTATCCATGAAAAAACATAAAACTTAGCCCACCTAAAACCACTACGTAACTTGTTATATATTAAAATAATACAGGTAATATAAAGCAGTACCATCACACCAAAAAATATAGGAGCCGCTATATTCTCGGGAATAAACAAGCTACATACAGCAAGAACAAACATAAGCCAAAGTAGGGTGATGCTCATTTTGTAGCGCCAGCATTTATCCTTATGGTAGCGCAAAAACATGGTGCAAAAAGCAAGGGTGAAAAAAGCGACCCCATAATTACTAAACACGACTTGTTCGTTAATAAGGAGCTGCCAGTGATTAGGCCATATATAAAAACCAAAACCTAATACAGCCCCCATTAACGTAATAGCGCTGACGATGTAGCCAATATAAATTAAATAAACACGGTCTTTTATGCCAAAATAAAGCACCAAGTTATAAAGCGCAGCCATCAATAGCACGCCTACAAAAATGCCCCAGATCCCAGTTTGAGAGCGCACTAAGTCAATAAACTCTTTATCACGATATAAGTTTACAGGTGTTTTACTTATGCCGATTGTGTCTATTTTCATTACTAGGCGCTGTGACGACTTTCTTTCTACTAAAAAACGAATATGCGGTACGCTGTATTCAAACAAAGAGAGGGCTTCTTCTTTATCGCCGAGTTTGTATGTTTCAATTAGTTTGTTATTTTTGTCGAGGCGATAAACCGTAAGGTGATCGACCATAGGGTTGTCAAAATGTGCCACAACATTTTGCTTATTAAGGCTTTTATTTTCTAAATCAAGAAACAACCAATAGTTTTGCTGGCTAAAACTCCATGGAACATCTGAAAATGGTTGATGAGTAAGTAATTCAGGTTGGTTAATAATGGTATCGAATGTTTTAGTTTTAGTTTCGTCAATATAGTAGGCGTAATCGAGGTACATTGGAGCCGTCTTATCAATTGTATATCGTGTAGGCACGACAAGGTTTGATGCCAATGTACTGATTATAAAAAATATAAAGATCAGTATGGCAACAGCAATTGCATGATAACGTAAAGTTCTTAGTTCCAACGTTTGTGTACTTTTAAAAAACCTTTTAATTAGTGTAGCACTAAAAAAGCGCAGGGAAACTGCGCTTTTTTAGTTAAATTAACTGGTTATACCAATGAATAGGTATTACAGGCTATTGCTCGCGTGCAATAGCACGGTAAGCTATATCAGTACGATATTCCATACCATCCCAGCTAATTTGTTTAACAAGCTCATAGGCGCGCTGCTGCGCTTGCGTAACGGTGTTACCAAGTGCTGTTGCGCATAATACGCGACCGCCTGCGGTTACAACGTCATTGCCACTTTTCTTAGTACCCGCATGAAACACTTTTTCACCCGCAGGGTAATCAACTTTTAGCCCCGAAATTGCATCACCTTTAGGGTAATCACCAGGGTAACCTTTAGCTGCAAGTACAACACCAACGGCTGCGCGTGGGTCAAACTTAATCGTTGTTTTATCAAGTTCTACACGGTTAGCAGCTTCAATCAATTCAACTAGGTCTGATTGTAAACGTAGCATCATTGGTTGAGTTTCAGGGTCGCCAAAGCGACAGTTGTACTCAATTACTTTAGGGGTACCTGTTTCGTCAATCATCAAACCTGCGTATAAAAAGCCGGTGTACGGATGGCCTTCGCTTGCCATGCCTTCTACCGTAGGGTAGATCACTTCGTTCATAATACGCTGGTGGATTTCATCCGTAACAACTGGCGCAGGTGAGTATGCACCCATGCCACCCGTGTTAGGACCGGCATCGCCATTGTAAGCGCGTTTATGGTCCTGACTGGTAGCAAATGGTAATACGTTTTTGCCATCAACCATTACAATGAAAGACGCTTCTTCACCGTCTAAAAACTCTTCGATAACAACACGACTTCCCGCATCGCCAAAAGCATTACCCGCAAGCATATCGCGAATAGCTGCTTCGGCATCGGCTTGCGTCATGGCTACAATTACGCCTTTACCTGCAGCTAAACCATCTGCTTTTACAACAATTGGCGCGCCTTTTTCTTTTAAATAAGCTAGGGCTGGGTCAATTTGTTCAAACGTTTGATAATCGCCTGATGGGATATTGTGGCGCGCTAAAAAATCTTTAGTAAACGATTTAGAGCCTTCAAGCTGAGCTGCGCCTGCCGTTGGGCCAAAAATAGCCATGTTATGTTCACGAAACTTATCAACAACACCCAGTACTAACGGTATTTCTGGACCTACAATAGTAAGCTCTACATTGTTTTGCTGTGCAAAACTAAGTAAACCCTCTAAGTCGTCAACGTTTATTGCTACGTTTTCAAGTTTTGGTTCAAGTGCAGTACCTGCATTACCAGGGGCTACAAATACAGTATTTACTTTGGTGTTTTGAGCGGCTTTAAACGCAAGTGCGTGTTCGCGGCCGCCGCTGCCAATGACTAAAACATTCATGGCGAAAATTCCTATTTAAAGCGGTTTCTTAAATTTCAGCGTCATGCGGTCGCTTTCACCAATGGCTTTATATTTGTCAGCATCTTGTTCGCCGAGTCTTAAGCTTGGTGGTAGCGTCCATACACCTTTAGGGTGATCGGCTGTATCTTTTGGATTTGCATTTATTTCACTGCTTGCTACCAATTCAAACCCAGCTTGTTTAGCAAGGTCTACTACGTAGCTCTGCTTCATATAACCTGATGTTTTTTGATCTTCGTCAGCACGTTCTTCAGCTAAACGGTGTTCAACTAAACCTAATGTACCACCTGGTTTAAGGGCTTTATAAAAAGCTTGAAAAGCACTTAATGCACCGCTTTTATCTTTGCCCATATACCAGTTATGCACATTACGGAAAGTTAAAACCATATCGGCACTGCCGGCTGGCGCAATATCTAAATGTGTTACAGGTGCAAACTCAGTAATTTTAACGCCACTAAAGCGCTCATCTTCAGCTACTTTTTGTTTAAAGCCCGCAAGAGAGCGTTGGTAGTAGCCAACTGATGAATCAGCAGGAAAGTGCGCGGCATAATAAGTGCCTTGCTCTTTTAGTGCTGGCGCTAAAATTTCACTATACCAACCACCGCCTGGCGCAATTTCAACAACTGTCATAGTTGGTTTAAAGCCAAAAAATGCCAGTGTTTGAGCCGGGTGACGATATTCGTCACGAACGCTGTTTTTAGCGCTACGTTCGCTTGATTGAAGTGCATGCTCAAGGCTCGATTCGTGGTTATGGCTAAGCGCCATAGTCGATGTCATCGTTAGTGTGGCTACAAGTAGCGATTTTAGCGCAAATTTCATTGTTTGTTCCTTCACATTATAATTTTAAATAGGTTATTGAATAATCAGAATACGTGAATTTATAGCAAACAAAAAGGGTTAAACCAACGTTTAACCCTTTGTGTGATTAGTGGCGGAAATGGCGCATACCAGTAAGTACCATTGCCATGCCAGCTTCATCAGCAGCTGCAATCACTTCTTCATCACGCATTGAGCCACCTGGCTGAATTACCGCAGTAATGCCAGCGGCTGCTGCTGCGTCAATGCCATCACGGAATGGGAAGAATGCATCAGACGCCATAACTGAACCTTTAACTTCAAGGTTTTCGTCTGCAGCTTTTATGCCTGCAATTTTAGCTGAGTATACGCGGCTCATTTGGCCTGCGCCTACACCAATGGTCATACCGTCACGGGCATAAACAATTGCGTTTGATTTAACAAACTTAGCTACTTTCCAACAAAATAGTAAATCTTTAAGTTCTTGCTCTGTAGGTTGGCGCTTAGAAACAACTTTTAAGTCGCCTTGCGTTACCATGCCTAAATCGCGGTCTTGAACTAAAATACCGCCGTTAACGCGTTTAATATCTTGGCCAGCTGCTTTACCTGTCCACTGTCCACATTCTAATAAACGAACGTTCTTTTTAGCTTCAACAATTTTTGCAGCGTCGCTCGAAATACTAGGTGCGATAATTACTTCAACAAACTGACGATCAACAATTGCTTGTGCAGTTGCTGCATCTAGCTCCCGGTTAAAGGCAATAATGCCACCAAATGCTGATGTAGGGTCTGTTTTAAAAGCGCGCTCGTATGCTTGTAGAATATTGTCCCCAATTGAAACACCACACGGGTTAGCATGTTTTACAATTACGCACGCAGGTACGTCAAATTCTTTAACACATTCAAGTGCTGCATCGGTATCTGCAATGTTGTTAAACGAAAGGGCCTTACCTTGCAATTGAGTTGCTGTTGCAACTGATGCTTCAGCAATGTCACTTTCAACATAAAAAGCAGCATCTTGATGTGAGTTTTCACCGTAACGCATATCTTGCTTTTTAGTGAACTGCATATTGATAGTACGTGGGAATTTAGTCTCTACAGCAGCTTCCTCGGTGTAATCAGGAACCATTTTACCGAAGTAGTTAGCAATCATGCCATCGTATGCGGCAGTGTGCTCGTAAGCTGCAATCGCTAAGTCAAAACGTGTTTTATATGTAGTAGAGCCATTATTGTTTTGCATTTCACTAATAACACGGTCGTAGTCACTCGCGTTTACCACGATTGTTACGTCTTTGTGGTTTTTAGCGGCTGCACGAACCATTGTAGGGCCGCCAATATCAATATTTTCAATAGCATCTTCAAGGCTGCAGTTTTCTTGAGCGACTGTATTCGCAAAGGGGTATAAGTTAACTACAACTATGTCGATAGCAGAAATGTTGTTATCTGCCATTACGCTTTCATCTTGTCCGCGACGGGCTAATATGCCGCCGTGAATTTTTGGGTGAAGAGTTTTTACGCGACCATCCATGATTTCAGGGTGGCCTGTGTGATCTGATACTTCAGTCACTTTTATGCCGTTATCAGCAAGTAGTTTACATGTACCGCCAGTTGATAATATATCAACGCCTTGCGCTTCTAGTGCGCGGGCAAATTCAACAATACCGGTTTTATCAGACACACTTAATAGTGCGCGACGAATGGGACGATGAGTATCCATTGTAGTTTGATTTCCTCAGTTAATGAGCTAGCTTAGAAGCGGGCATTTTAACTGATTACAACTCAAAAAACGACTTATAAAGCGCCGATGAGGGTGAGCATTTTGCAACACGGCTATTAAACTACGGGCATAAAAAAAGCACCCTAGGGTGCTTTTTTAATAATTAGCTGTGATAAATCACAGCCAGCATATTAGTTCATGCCGTATTTTTTAAGCTTTTTACGTAAAGTACCACGGTTGATACCTAGTAAAATCGCTGCACGAGTTTGGTTACCACGTGTATATGTCATCACTTCTTCAAGTAATGGCGCTTCTAGCTCTGAAAGAACAAGGTCGTAAACGTCTTGCACATCTTGACCGTTAAGCTGCTTTAAATAGTGGTGAACAGCTTTTTTTACTGCATCACGCAATGGCTGCGGTTTCTCGTGTGACTGAACATGAGGGTTAGTGATAAATGGAGAAGTCACGTTTTGTTCGAACATTATTAAGTCTCTTTCTTTCTTAGTTAGCTGCTAGTGTTTTAAAGTATTGCTCTAATGCGACGACCTGTGCTTGTGGGTTGTCGAGCGCATTAAATACTCGCCTAAACTGACCATCACTGTCATGGGTTTGCAAATACCAAGATACATGTTTGCGAGCAATTCGCGCTCCCATTGGCTCACCGTAAAACAGATGGAGGTTTGTTAAATGCTCCATTAAAATACTGCGCACCTCTGCAATAGCAGGCGGCTGTAAGTGTTCCCCAGTTCGCAAATAGTGGTCTATCTCCCTAAATATCCAAGGGCGACCTTGGGCGGCTCGGCCAATCATAATGGCATCTGCACCCGTATAGTCTAAAACCTGTTTTGCTTTTTCTGGTGATGTAATATCACCATTGGCAACAACAGGAATCGACACTGAACGTTTTATATCCCTAATCGTGGCGTACTCAGCATCACCTTTGTACATACATGCGCGCGTACGCCCATGTACAGCAAGTGATGCAATGCCATAACGTTCAGCTATTCTCGCAATCTCTACACCATTACGGTTATCCGGATCCCATCCTGTACGGATTTTAAGTGTCACAGGTATATCAACAGCATTAACGACTGCATCAATAATCTCTTCCACAAGTTCAGGAAACTGTAATAAGGCAGAGCCTGCGAGTTTCTTGTTCACTTTTTTTGCTGGGCACCCCATATTGATATCTATGATCTGTGCACCGTTAGCAACATTGAATTGTGCGGCCTGCGCCATAAGCTCAGGATCTGCTCCTGCAATTTGCACAGCGCGTATACCCGACTCACCGCTGTGATCCATACGATTCATCGACTTTTCCGTTTTCCAAACCTTAGGATTAGACGATAGCATTTCAGAAACAGCTAGCCCTGCGCCTAAACGACGGCAAAGTTGTCTAAATGGTCTGTCTGTAATGCCAGCCATTGGCGCGACAATTACATTATTCTCAAGTTGGTATTTACCGATACGCACTATATTCAATAGGCCTCTTTTCAAGGGGCGCTAAGTTTACGGTTTTTTTCACAAAAATCAAAGGCTATAAATTGAACAAAAGTAACTTTTTTTTGCCCTTTTCGTATTGACATTTGATAACCACATGACAAGTAGGTTAATTTGTTTGAAATTTATACAAGTTTTATTTTTTACACAATAATCAGAAAACTTTTAATATGTAAAAAAATAGTAAAGCCTGTTAAATACAGGCTTTACATGCAGGTTTTGAGTTAATGCTCTAAATTTGGTTATGCAGTTTATTACGCTTTTTTAGTGCCACTTACTCGAGTCCAATCACCTTCAACGGCAATATCATCTAGTTCAATAAACGGTGCATAAATATCAGCAACTGATTGTGCTTGTTCTTCTAAAATACCCGACATTGCAATCTTGCCGCCAGGCTTTAATAAACCTAAAATTACACTGTGCAATTCGCGAAGTGGCTGGGCTAATATATTTGCCACTACTATGTCGGCGGTAAACTCAGGTTGGTTTTCTGGAAGGTATACTTCGAGTTTGTCTGCAACGCCATTACGGTTAGCATTATCGAGGCTTGCCTCAAGCGCTTGAGGATCAATATCAATCCCAATCATGCGCTCTGCGCCTAGTTTTATAGCTGCAATACCTAAAATGCCTGAGCCACAACCAAAATCAACAACCGTTTTACCTGTTAGATCTTGGCTTTCTAACCACTTAAGACATAAGGCCGTTGTTGCATGTGTGCCCGTACCAAAAGCAAGGCCAGGGTCAAGCAGTACATTTACTGCATCAGGATCTGGAATGTCGCGCCAGCTTGGACAAATCCATAGCCTTTCACCAAATTGAATAGGGTGGAAGTTATCCATCCATTCACGTTCCCAGTCTTTATCCTCAAGCTGCTCTATTTTGTATACTAAATTGTCTTTTAGTTCATCATGGCGTTTCAATAACGCAACGACTTCATTCATATCGTGATTAGCTTCAAACAAGCCAATTACTGTTGTATCAGCCCAAAATACAACGGTGCCAATTTTGGGTTCGTAAATAGGGGTGTCTTTTGCGTCAATAAAGGTTACTGAAGCACTACCCGCTTCCATTAATAGGTCACTTACTGCATCTGCTGTTGCAGCATTGGCGTTAATACGAATTTGGATCCAAGCCATGATTATTTCCTTCAAATAGAAAAAAGGCCGCTATAGCGGCCTTTTTAGTTTATATAGTAGCGCTAAATTATTTAGCGTCTAAAAAGCTTTTCAGTAAATCTGAGCGAGAAGGGTGGCGTAATTTACGCAGCGCTTTCGCTTCTATTTGACGAATACGTTCACGTGTTACGTCAAACTGTTTACCTACTTCTTCTAAGGTGTGGTCGGTATTCATATCAATACCAAAACGCATACGTAGTACTTTAGCTTCACGGGCTGTTAGGCCTGCAAGTACATCGTTAGTTGCGCCACGAAGAGACTCCATTGTTGCCGAATCGATTGGCGAATCAATAGTTGTATCTTCGATAAAGTCACCTAAGTGAGAATCTTCATCATCACCGATTGGTGTTTCCATTGAAATTGGCTCTTTAGCAATCTTAAGTACCTTACGGATTTTATCCTCAGGCATCATCATGCGTTCTGCTAATTCTTCTGGATTTGGCTCACGACCCATTTCTTGTAACATTTGACGAGAAATACGGTTAAGTTTATTAATCGTTTCAATCATATGTACTGGAATACGGATTGTTCTTGCTTGGTCAGCAATAGAGCGAGTGATTGCTTGACGTATCCACCACGTAGCATAAGTAGAGAACTTATAACCACGGCGATATTCAAACTTATCAACTGCTTTCATCAGACCAATGTTACCTTCTTGAATTAAATCCAAGAATTGTAAGCCACGGTTTGTATATTTTTTAGCAATTGAGATTACAAGACGTAAGTTAGCTTCAACCATTTCTTTTTTCGCACGGCGTGCTTTCGCTTCACCAATGCTCATTCGACGGTTAATGTCTTTAATACGCTCAATGCTTAAACCTGTTGTTTGTTCAATAACAGATAGTTTATTAATGCTACGAATGATTTCTGGCTTAACTTCTTCAAGTTTAGCTGAATACTTTTCGTTACCTGAAATTTCTAAATCTACCCATGAAGCGTCAGTTTCGTTATTAGCAAAATGCTTAACGAATGTTTTCTTCGGTAATTTAGCAATTTGTACAGCTTGTTTCATGATTAGACGTTCTTGAACGCGAACACGATCCATCATTTCACGCATGTTATTTACCATGCGGTCAAACTGTTTAGGTATTAATTTAAAGGTTCTGAAAAGCTCACCAATTTCAAAAATGGCGGCTTGTGATTCAGGATGCGAACGACCTTTAGCTTCAAACGTATCACGTGCTTTATTGTATAAATCACGTAAATTTTCAAAATGAATGCGCGCTTCTTCAGGATCTGGCCCTGTGTCTACTTCTTCTTCATCTTCGTCATCGCTATCAGCATCATCTTTGTCATCTTTATCGTCATCAAGTTGCTTAGCACTTAATTCTGAACCGATATTAGTTGCTGAAATTGGCGCTGTATCTTCATTAGGATCGATAAATCCAACGATGATATCGCTTAAACGCATTTCTTCAGCTTCAAACTTATCCCACTGCTCTAGCAGGTAAGTGATTGCTTCAGGGTACTCTGCAACAGAAATCTGTACTTGGTTAATGCCTTCTTCGATACGTTTAGCGATTACAATTTCGCCTTCACGTGTAAGAAGTTCAACAGTACCCATTTCACGCATGTACATGCGAACCGGATCCGTTGTACGGCCGATTTCTTTTTCTACAGTCGCAAGGGCTGCAGCGGCAGCTTCAGCTGCGTCTTCGTCTGTCGTTGTTTCTTGCATCATTAATTCATCAGCATCTGGCGCGTTTTCGCTAACCTTGATACCCATATCATTAATCATGCTTATGATATCTTCTACTTGATCTGAGTCTATAATGTCTTGTGGAAGGTGATCATTTACTTCTGCAAAAGTTAAGTAGCCTTGCTCTTTACCTTTTTGAATCAGAAGTTTTAATTGTGACTGAGGAGTTGGATCCATAGAGATTGTTTCTTCCACTCTGATAAGTTGATACAACAGGCGCCATCATGTAGTTTGCATTAAAGCCAACTAGAATAATGTGACGCAGTGAATAGCACAGTATAACAGTTTAAATCAATTTTGACTAGCTGTTAGTGGCTTTTAACGCTGTCATTAACAAATGACACTCAAGTCTTTCGTCGCTACTAAGGCCTTGAGTCTTGTCCTTTATTAATAGGGTCTCGAGTCGATAATTTAAACACTGATCTTCAATAAACTTGAAAGTATTTTTAAAAACCGTCTCTAAACGCTCTTCATTTATGTCGTGTTGCCACGTTGCAAGCTTGATTAAGGGCTCGTAATCTTCAGTTCCTCTAAAAAATTCGAGTAGTTGCGCTGTGGTAATGCTTTCTTTTTCTAAAGCTTGCTCTTGTAAGCGTAATAATAGCCCTATACCAGCAATATTCATTTGTGCGAGTTCAGGCAAATATGGCACATTTTTAGCCAAATTAGGATGTTGAATTAAAATACCAATCGCTTGACGCATTGGTGTTATTTTAAACTTACGTTCAATCGAATGCTGTTGCTTTGGCGTTTTTAAACGGTTATTTAATTGCTCACGTGTTCTTCCGATTAAACGCCCTAACTGTTCAAGAATGTTTTCTTGATAAAATTCACTTGGGATTTTTTCAATGAGTGGAAGTGCTGCACTGAGTAATTTAGCTTTTCCTGAGTCGAGTGTTAAATCAACTTCTTGGCTTAATTTATTAAACAATACTTTGGTAAAGTCATCTGCTTGGCTTAGGCGCAATTCGAATTGCTCCTTACCTTCTTTTTGTACAAGAGAGTCAGGGTCTTCGCCATCGGGTAAAAAAGTAAATTGCAGTGCTTTACCGTCATTTAAATAAGGAAGTGCGTTTTCAAGCGCCCTCCAAGCTGCATCACGGCCAGCTCTGTCGCCATCGTAACAACAGATTACTTTATCTGTTGTTCTAAACAGCGTATGCATGTGCTCGCTTGTTGTTGCGGTACCTAGTGATGCAACGGCATATTCAATCCCTTGCTCGGCTAAGGCAACAACATCCATGTAACCTTCCACAACCATTACATGCTCAAGTTTTTTATGGGCTTGCTTTGCTTCATAAAGTCCGTAAAGCTCAAAGCCTTTATGAAAAATTCGGGTCTCCGGCGAGTTTAAATATTTTGGCCCTTGGTCGGCTTGCATTACACGCCCACCAAATGCAATAACGCGTCCGCGTTTATCGCGAATAGGGAACATTAATCGGTCGCGGAAAAAATCAAATTGTCTGCCTGGTGTTTTTTCTGAAGCTAGCTTTAATTCAACTAATTGCTCTTTTTGTTCTTTATTACGGCCAAGCTGAAGACATAATCCATCCCATTCGCTGGGGGCGTAGCCAATCATAAACTTTTTAACTGTTTCACCACTTAAACCACGGCCTTTTACATATTCAATAACGGCGGCAGAATTACTGTGGTGTTTTAATTGGTGCTGATAAAAGCGCGCAGTATGAAGCATTAAATCGTAATCAGAGCGCTTTTGTGCAGCAGTACGTTCTGGTGCTGAGTTTGTGCCTTGTTCTCGAGGTACTTCTAAGTTAAGCATGCTTGCTATTTCTTCAATAGCATCTACAAACTCAAGCTTTTCATACTCCATTACAAACGAAATTGCATTACCATTAGCGCCACAACCAAAGCAATGATAAAACTGTTTGTCTTGCGATACGGTAAATGAGGGCGATTTTTCGTTATGAAATGGGCAACAAGCTTGATAATCCTTACCTGCTTTTTTTAGACCTACTTTTGAGTCTATCAGGTCGACAATATCGGTTCTGGCAAGTAAATCGTCTATAAAGTTACGTGGGATCTTTCCAGCCATTAGTAAAATACAGTCCTGAAATAATAAGAAGAATAACGAATATGAAATTTACTTTTTTATACTTGCTTGATGCAAAATATAGTGTGCTTTAACTTACCAAAATGACAGCGAAATAAATAGGGAAGCTATAAAAAATTTCATTTTAAAGTAACCTAGTAGGTGTACTTTTTATTAAAGTTAAAAACAAAGAAACCGAGCGCAAGGCTCGGTTCACTTCAATCATACTTTAATGTATGTGGGAGTATTAGGCAGTTAATCGTTGCTTAATTAAACCAGAGATTTTGCCCATATCGGCACGACCTTCGGCTTTGCTTTTGATTATACCCATTACTTTACCCATGTCTTGCATACCTGCTGCGTTAGTATCAGCAATAGCCGCATCAATGAGAGCAATGATTTCTTCTTCACTCAATTTTTGAGGTAAGAAAGTTTCAAGTGCTACTATTTCATTTGCTTCAATATCAGCTAAATCATCACGCCCAGCATCTTTGTACTGAGTGTAAGAGTCACGACGTTGTTTAACAAGCTTCACTATAACGGAGGTAATACCTGCGTCGTCTAGTTCTATGCGCTCGTCAATTTCACGTTGCTTGATTGCAGCAAGTACCATACGAATAGGGTTAAGACGTTGTTTGTCTTTAGCTCTCATCGCATCTTTTTGCGCATCTTTTAGCGTTATTAAAAGGCTCATTTATACAAGACCTAATATATTAGTATAATTTAACGCGACGTGCGTTATCACGAGAAAGTTTTTTCATGTGACGTTTTACTGCAGCAGCTTTTTTACGCTTACGCTCAGCTGTTGGTTTTTCATAGTGCTCGCGACGACGAACTTCTGAAAGGATTCCTGCTTTTTCACATGAACGCTTGAAGCGACGAAGTGCTACGTCAAACGGTTCGTTCTCTCTTACTTTAATTACTGGCATTAAAAATTCACCTACCTAAATTATGAGCGTTGCTCAAGTTGATCAAACATTGATCAAGTGGTTCAAAAATGGTGCGGTATTGTAATCCGAAGCAACACCACATGTAAAGGACAATATTAACAGAAACGCATCATGTAAAACAGTATTAATTTGCTTGGCGCTGGTAGAGTTTGCAAAACACTTGGCCTGCCTTTTTTTCTTTAATTAACAACCAGTTGCTCGGGTTCTTGAAGGTGGTTAACTCTGTTTCTACTTCAACATAAATTAATGCATCATCGCTTAACCATTGGTTTTTTTCTAATAAATCGCAGGTTGTTTGCGCTAAATCTTTACGAAATGGTGGGTCAACAAATACAAGATTAAACGCTTCGTTTGTGTTTTTTTGCTCTAAAAAGGAGAGTGAATTAGTATGTTTAACGTATGCGTTGTCGAGCTTTAAAGTGCTAATGTTTTGTTCTAATTGCTTGGCAGCTGACGAGTCGAGCTCGATAAATGTGGCGTTTTTTGCAAATCGAGATAGCGCTTCAAATCCTAACCCACCAGAACCTGCAAAACAATCAAGTACATTTGTGTCACGCGTATCTTGCATTAGCCAATTAAATACAGTTTCTTTAATTCGATCGGTAGTAGGTCTTAAGCCTTCTACATTTTTAACAGGGAGTTTTCGGCCTCGAAATTGGCCACTAATCACTCTAATAAAGCCATCACTGGGCTTGTTAGTAGCTTTATTTTGCGTTGTTTTTTTTCTCATTTAGCTCACTAAAAAATGGTATATGGTATCTAGCTCAGATAATATTATGGGTGATTACGTGTAGCTTCATTTTTCAACCGTATTAAAAGTGTTACTATTGAACACTTACGTTTTGAATGGTTGTATTTATTAGCAACTATTGCTGGGCATTGCCAAGCTATTTCAAATTTTAGTTTATCAGATTTTTATAAGTGGTTATTAGCAAGTATGACAAAAAAAAGTAAATTCATGTCGTGGCTCGGTTTTGGCAAGTCAGATAAAAAAGAAGCAGAGCAAAAAGCAGCCGCTGATAAACAACAAGCATTAGCGCAAGAAGAAGCGCAGAAGCTAGAGCAAGAAAAGCTTGCGCAGCAGGCTGAAACTGAACGCTTACAAGCAGAAGCCGAAGCAGAGCGCTTAGAGCAGGAGCGTATTGCTGCTGAAAAAATTGAAGCTAAACGTTTAGAGCAAGAAACGCTAGCACAGGAGCAAGCTGAAGCTGAACGTTTAAAAGCAGAGGCCGAAACAGAGCGCTTAGAGCAGGAGCGTATTGCTTCTGAACAAATTGAAGCAAAACGTTTAGAGCAAGATCGTGCTGAAAACGCAGAAAAGATTGCAATTGAGCAGGCCAATGCTGAATTACTTGCAAAACAACAAGCTGATGCAGAAGCGCAAAGACAAGAATATGCACAACGTTTAGCCGATCAAGAAACGCAGATGCTGTTAGAGCAAGAGCGATTGGCTGCAGAAAAAGTAGAGGCTGAGCGACTAGATCAAATACGCCTTGAAAAAAAGGATGAAGCTGTAAAGGCTGAAAAGCTTGCAATAGAGCAAGCGAATGCTGAGTTATTAGCAAAAGAACAAGCAGATGCTGAAGCACAAAGACAAGAGCAAGCAAAACGTTTAGCAGAACAAGAAGCGCAAATGCGTTTAGAACAAGAACGCATTACTGCGGAAAAAGCAGAAAATGAACGTTTAGAGCAAGAGCGCATTGCTTTAGAAAAAGCAGAAAACGAACGTTTAGAGCAAGAGCGCATTACTGCTGAAAAAGTAGAAAATGAGCTTTTAGAGCAAGAACGTATTGCTGCTGAAAAAGCTCAGAACGAGCGCTTAGAGCAAGAACGCATTGCAGCTGAAAAAGCAGAAAATGAACGTTTAGAGCAAGAACGCATTGCGGCTGAAAAAGCAGAAAGCGAGCGTTTAGAGCAAGAGCGCATTGCTTTAGAAAAAGCAGAAAACGAGCGTTTAGAGCAAGAGCGCATTGCAGCGGAAAAAGCAGAAAACGAGCGTTTAGAGCAAGAACGCATTGCTGCTGAAAAAGCAGAAAATGAGCGTTTAGAACAAGAGCGCATTGCAGAAGAACTTGCAATTGAAGAAGCTAAAAAAGCAGAAAAGCCGAAAAAAGAAGGGTTTTTCTCTCGTCTTAAAAAGGGCTTGTTAAAAACTCGCGTTAATATAGGTTCTGGTTTTGCATCTATTTTTAGTGGTAAAACAATAGATGACGAATTATTTGAAGATCTTGAAACACAGCTGCTCACCGCCGATTTAGGCGTTGATACCACCATGAAGTTGATTGATAGCTTAACTGATGCTGCAAACCGTAAGCAGTTAAAAGATGGTGATGCGCTTTATGAGTTAATGAAACAAGAAATGGCGGCGATGCTAAAAACGGCTGAACAGCCTTTAGTAATTACCAAAGATAAAAAGCCATTTGTTATTTTAATGGTGGGCGTAAATGGCGTTGGTAAAACAACGACTATTGGTAAGATGGCTAAGCAATTTCAAAGCGAAGGTAAGTCGGTTATGCTGGCTGCTGGCGATACGTTTAGAGCGGCTGCTGTTGAGCAACTTCAGGTTTGGGGTGAACGTAACAGCATTCCTGTTATTGCACAGCATACGGGTGCAGATAGTGCATCGGTTGTTTTTGATGCATTCCAAGCTGCAAAAGCACGTAATATAGATGTGTTAATTGCAGATACAGCGGGTCGCTTGCAAAATAAAGATAACTTAATGCAGGAGCTTGAAAAAATAGCTCGTGTTATGAAAAAAATTGATCCTGATGCGCCGCACGAAGTGATGCTAACCATTGATGCTGGCACAGGTCAAAATGCAATTAGCCAAGTGAACTTATTTAATCAATGCGTTGGCTTAACTGGTATTACGCTTTCAAAACTTGATGGAACTGCAAAGGGTGGTGTTATTTTTGCGGTTGCAGATAAGTTTAATATTCCAATTCGTTACATTGGTGTTGGTGAAGGTATTGATGATTTACGCGCTTTTAAAAGCGATGACTTTATTGATGCGTTATTTAGCCAAGATGAGGACGACGTTTAATTTACCAAAAGAGGGAGCTTGCTCCCTTTTTAATTGCGAGGAATACCAATTTTATTAGTAAACTAATTGAATTGGCATAATAAAAAGATGATAAATTTTCAGCAAGTAAGTAAGACTTATCCAGGAGGGCACCGCGCCCTCGAAAAAGTTAATTTTCATGTTAAACCGGGTGAACTTGCCTTTTTAACCGGCCACAGTGGTGCGGGTAAAAGTACGTTGCTTAAGTTAATTAGCTTAATGGAACGTCCATCGGCAGGCAGTGTATTTATCAACGGTGTTGATTTAAATAAAGTAAACTCGCGTCAAATTCCTTATGCTCGCCGTGATATAGGTATTATTTTTCAAAACCACCGTTTACTAGAGCGCTATACCATTTTTGATAACGTGGCACTGCCTCTTATTATTGAGGGTACTCACCATAAGCAAATAGCTAAACGTGTTCATGGTGCGCTTGATAAAGTAGGCCTGATAGACAAAATAAAATGTCATCCGTCTATGCTCTCTGGAGGCGAGCAGCAACGTGTTGGTATTGCCAGAGCAATTGTAAACTCTCCGCCAATTCTGTTAGCCGATGAGCCTACAGGTAACCTAGACCCTGAGCTTTCAATGGAAATCCTAAAGCTGTTTGAGGACTTTAATAAACACGGCACCACTGTTCTTATAGCGACGCATGACTTAGGTTTGGTTGCACGTATGAAGTACCGCAGTCTAACCTTAAAAGATGGCCGCATGCTTCAAGATCCGCTCGCTGAGGGAGCACTATGAGTTTACTTTTTAAAAGTCGTCAAAATAGTAACGACAAGCAAAAAAAATCAGTATTAGCTGGCGGTTACTTTTTCATTATTAATATTTTTCGCCAAGGTGTTCATAGCTTAGGTGAAATGTGGCGTACGCCGCTTGCATCTATGATGACTATTGCTGTACTTGGTTTGAGCCTAACGTTACCTGCAACACTTTATCTCGTTGTTAAAAACGTACAGCAAGTAAGTAGTGGTTTTGAAGAAGCGAGTGAAATATCGTTGTTTGTAAAAGAAAGTATGAACGAGCAAGAAACGCAAACATTAGTAAAGCGTTTAGCACTTTATCCAGAAGTGGAAAGCGTTGAATTTATTTCAAAGCAAAAAGCACTAACAGAATTTAAAGACGTATCTGGCTTTGGGCAAGCTTTAGAGTATTTAGATAAAAACCCATTACCTGATGTGGTACTTGTTACTCCTACAAAACGTCATAGACACCCAAATGCCGCTAAAGTACTGCTAACTAAATTAGAAAGTGAACGTGAAGTTGATTTTGGTAAGCTCGATATAGCGTGGCTAGAGCGTTTAAATGCATTACTAGATTTACTGAAAGAAAGTGTAATAACCATCGCATTATTACTGCTTACCTCAGTGACGCTTATTATTGGTAACACCATCCGTTTGTCGATCATGGATAAAAAAGAAGAAATACAAGTAATGAAGCTAGTCGGCGCAACTAACACCTTTATACATGCCCCATTTTTGTGGACCGGTATTTGGTATGGTGTAATAGGTGGTTTATTTGCCTTTATATGCGTAGGACTAATGATGTGGTGGCTTTCAAGCGCTGTGAGCAGTGTCGCGGGGGTGTATCAAACAAGCTTTTCGTTAATTGGATTATCGCTTAATGAGCTCGGCTTTTTAGTGTTACTTGCAACAAGCTTAGGATTTGTAGGCTCGTACCTTTCTGTAAATCGATATATTAAAGAAATAGAACCCGATAAAGTATAAAAAATCCTGCAAACTATAAGTGAACCAACCCAGCTTGATATGCGTATCGTACCGAACTGGGTTGTACCTCCTTTTATTAAAACTGTCATATTTATGTACTATCCTCCCATGAAGTAATGAGTTGTAAATAAGGTGATGCAGCGAGGTTAACCTGCTGCAGCCCCTCAATTCATCACTTATTCAGTCGCTTGTAGTAGACTAAACACATACTAAAAACTGCTTGATTTATACTTTTAAAAAGTTTTAAATTGGGGTTAGCACTCTTAAAGAAAGAGTGCTAAGATAGTTTCAAATGTTTATCACCGAGGTGAAAAATGAGTAAAGATTTATACGCAATGGCACTTACAGTCGGACAACAAAGCGCAAGCATGGACGGTTACCTTCAAGCGGTAAGCACTATTCCTATGCTTAAAGTTGAACAAGAGCAAGAACTTGCTAAAAAACTTCAGGAAGAAGGCGATCTTAGTGCTGCCAAGCAACTCATTATGTCGCATTTACGCTTTGTAGCGCATATTGCTAAAGGCTACTCGGGATACGGCTTACCACAAGCTGACCTTATTCAAGAAGGTAATATAGGCCTGATGAAAGCGGTTAAGCGTTTCGACCCTACTGTGGGTGTGCGTTTAGTATCGTTTGCAGTGCATTGGATTAAAGCCGAAATTCACGAGTTTGTGCTTAAAAATTGGCGCATAGTTAAAGTTGCAACCACTAAAGCGCAACGTAAATTGTTTTTTAATCTTCGTAAAAATAAAAAGCGTTTAGGTTGGTTTAATCAAGCTGAGGTTAGTACCGTTGCTAGCGAGCTAGGTGTGAGTGAAAAAGAAGTACGTGAAATGGAATCGCGCATGAGCGGCCAAGACATGGGCTTTGACCTAACGGGCGACGATAACGACGACGCACCAACAAGTACGTACTCTCCAGTACAATATTTAACAGATGGCGCAGCTGATTTAGCTGACGACGTTGAACAAGAGCAGTGGAAAGAGCAAGCGCATACTCGTTTATTTAGCGCACTTAAAACACTAGACGAACGTTCACAAGATATTGTTAGCGCACGTTGGTTGTCGGATGATAAAGCGACTCTTCAAGAGCTTGCACAAAAGTACAGTGTATCTGCTGAACGTGTTCGCCAGCTTGAAAAAACAGCGATGAAAAAATTACAAAGTGCTATGAGCTAAACACAGTTCAAGCTGCAAAATTTAAAAAGCCCTGCATGAAAATGCGGGGCTTTTTGCTTTCGCGTAGGTTGGCTTGAGAGAAGCGAAACCCAACGATAAAATATCCAATTAAGTAATACCGATGCGCTGCATATTGAATGGTTATACCAATCCGCAATAATACTTAATCATTTTGCGGGGCTAAACGTGTCGCTACCTGCGTTAAAAAATTCTCATTTAGAACAACTAAATAGCGAATTTTTTGCCTAGCTATCAACACGTTTTTCCGCCCTCAAAATAGACCACTTAATTAAGCGAATTGGTATTAGTTTATCATTCGGATATAGCATTATTTAAAGCTTATATCATCTAGCACTAATCCCTTTCCCCTCAGCCTGCGCTAACTGAATGTATTTACGCTCAACCAGCTGCGAAACCGGCACGAGCTCAAAACCTTGCTTAGTTAGCTCGGGTAAGGCATGGCGTAAAAATTCGATTGTTTCTGGGTAGGGATGAGCAATTGCAATAGCGGAATTATGAGTGATGGCTAGTTGTTTTAATTCTTCAAGCCTTAGCTGCAGTTGTTCTGGTGTAGTTATATTGTCTAAGAACACTTGGCGACTAATATTGGCAACACCTAAAAAGTTAGCAGCATTTTGTGCTTGGCTTAAATCGGTTGTGCGGCTATCTAAAAAATATAAATGGCGCTTTTTAAGCACTTCCATTGTCCACTTCATAGCTTGGCTTTGCTGCGTAAGCGCTGAGCCCATGTGGTTATTAACGCCTTTAACTTGCGGTAAACTAGCGAGAGCGGTTCCTAGAGTTTGCTGAAGCTGCTCTTTATTCATATTTAAAGTAAGCGCGCCAGGTCCGAGTTCTTTACCGTTAAGTGCCTGCATAGGTACATGAAGTAATAGTTCTTTATTTGATTGACTAGCAAGCGTTGCAAAAATTTGCGAATAAGGAGTATGGGGCAAAATTGAATACGACAATTGCCCTGGTAAGGAAAGGAACTCTAAGTCCCGTTGATGATAGCCTATATCGTCTATCACTATTGCTATTTGTTTAGCGCTAATTGTTGCTGAGCTAAAACAAATAGCTAATATTAGCCATTTTGTTATTTTCACGTTTATAGTTTTTATTATCTTTTTAGCTTTGTTTAACAGCTTATACGAGCTATTGCATGCTGAGTAATTGTTTTGCTTTAACTAATTGTAAATCTGCTAAGTTACCAGTAAGTAATTGCGCGTTACTGTTAGTGTGTTCATTTTTTATTATAACGGCTTTATTACTTTGTGAAAGGTTTGTTTGATTAACCGCCACATCTGGGGTTATTCCTATTCCATCAATCGATTTACCTAGCGGCGTAAAGTATTTAGCTGTGGTGAGCTTTAATGCAGTGTTGCCATCACCTAGAGGAATGAGCGATTGTACAGAACCCTTCCCAAAAGATTGACTGCCAACAACGGTTGCTCGTTTATTATCTTTAAGTGCTGCTGCAAGTATTTCGGCTGCAGAGGCTGAATTTTCATTTATAAGCACAACAATGGGGGCATTTTTTAGAATGTCTCCACTCTTTGCATAAAATGCTTGGTTGGCATCGTAAAAACGTCCTTTAGTAGTCACTATAGTGCCACTTTGTAAAAATAGGTCTGATACCGCTACTGCGCTTTGTAATGTACCCCCTGGGTTATCTCGTAAATCAATTACTAAGCCTTTAAGTGGGTAACCAAAGTGGCTTTGCAGGGCAGCAACTTGCAGAGCAACCTCATGCAATGTGTGGTTAGAAAAATTATTGATAGCTATATAACCAGTACCAAAATCTAGAAGTTCGCTTGTTACGCTTTCGAGGTTTATTTGGCGGCGTGCTACATGAAACGTGAGTGGGTTTTTATTGTTATCACGACTTATAATTAGCTCTATATTTGAAAATTTACTGTCTCTTATTAGTGTTGCTACTTCATCGATTGTACGGTTTTGGGCTGCTTGGTTGTTTACACTTACAATAATATCGCTTGGCAAAATACCCGCTGCTTTTGCGGGGGAGTTATTAACCACATTAACAATAGTCATATTCTCGTCGATATTTTTAACCTCAATACCAATACCTGTGTAGCGGCCATTTGTGTTATCAAATAGTGAGGTTAGTTCGTGCTCATTTAAGTACTTAGAGTAAGAGTCGAGCTTTGAATATAAACGCTCAAATTGCTGGTTATTATATTTAATGTGGTGGCTATTTTGTAAGGTGAGATCTTCAACGTAGTAGGCATGAATGTTAAAGAGTATTTCGTCTATTTGTTGTCTTTTAAGATCTTTAATCGAGCTTGCTAGTACGTTACTAGAAAAAGCGATTAAGGTTAGTAATACAAGTAAATACAGACTTATATAAAAGCCTGTATTTTTTTGATCAATGGTAATTACTGCAGTTTTTTTAGTTGTCATCAGCTGCTCCAGAGCGGTGCAGCGATTAATTTAATTAAATGCGTTTGCACCATTTTACAGGATTTACTGCGCGTCCTTTGTGGCGTATTTCAAAGTATAGACCAGAACTAGCTTGTCCGCCGCTTTGGCCAACTAAAGCAAGTGTTTCGCCTTCGCGTACCATGTCGCCTACATCTCTTAGCAATGTTTGAGCGTGGCCATATAGGCTCATAAAGCCCTCACCATGATCTACAACAATTACCCAACCATAGCCTTTTAGCCAATCGGCAAATACAACTTGGCCGTTATGTACGCTATTAATATTAGTGCCTTCTTTTGCACCAATTAATACACCCTTCCAATCAATACCACCATGTTTACGTTGGCCAAAAGTGTGCTCTAACTTGCCTTTGCTCGGCCAGTCTAATTTACCTTTATTTTTATTTAGGCCCAGTAATTCAATTTTTTGTGTTTTTTCTTTTTCGAGCTCTTCAATCGTTGCTACCAAAGTTTGTTGGTTTTCTTTTAAATAATTTATTGAGCTTTTAGTGCTGTTGAGCTGAGCTTGTAAGTTTTTAAGATTTGCTTGGCGTTCACTTTGTGCATTAACTAAAGCGGTTTGGCGTCTTTTTTGCTCATCAAATAAAAGTTCTAGTTTTTCTTGTGTTTTAACAAGCTCTTTTTGGTTTTGTACTATTTGCTGTTGAAGGTCTTTTAGATCTTCGATTTGTTCAATACGAGCTTTATTTAAGTAGTTGTAATAACTAAGTGTGCGCTCAAATTTAGCAGTGTCTTCTTGGTTTAACAGCATTTTAGAATAGTCGTCGTCTCCAGCCATGTAGGCGCTTTTGAGCTGCGCGGCTAAAACTTTCTGAAATTGTGCATGCTTTTTATCGAGCTCATCGGCTTTATTTTGTAACTCTTTTTGCTGTGTTTTAGTTTCTTTTACTGATTGCTCAGCCATGTTAAGTGCTTTAGCATTTTTAGCTATATCGAGTTCATGGCTTTTGAGGTTTTTTTGTAGTGACGCTATTTTTTTTCTTTGCGCGTTATATTCAGCTTGGCTTTGCTCAAGTGCATTTTGAACTTCTGATAAGTCTTTTTTAGTACGATCCTCATTAGCAACTGCAGATGCAGTCACTAATGAAGTTAGTATTAAACCGCACTTAATTAACCGGTTAATACGTCTATTCATGTGTCATTTCAACATCATGATAGGCGTACCAGTCATTTCGCTTGGTTGCTCCATGCCCATTAAGTGAAGCATTGTAGGGGCTACATCGCTTAATGCTTTACCTTGCATAGGCTCTGCATCGCGACCAACATATATAAAATGTACCGGTTCACTAGTGTGGGCAGTATGCGCTTGGCCTGTTTTAAGATCAGCCATCTGCTCAGCATTACCATGATCGGCTGTTATTAGTGCTTCACCACCAAACTCTTCAAGTGCATCAACAACACGTCCGATACAGCTATCTACAGCTTCACAAGCTTTAACAGCAGCTTCAAATACACCAGAGTGACCAACCATATCGCCGTTAGGGTAGTTACAAATAATAGCATCGTATTTACCGCTTTTAATTGCTGCTACTAGCTTGTCGGTTAGCATTTCTGAGTTCATTTCAGGTTGTAAGTCGTAGGTTGCAACTTGCGGCGAAGGAATTAGCTCGCGTGTTTCGCCTTTAAATTCACTTTCGCGCCCGCCACTAAAGAAAAACGTAACGTGTGCGTACTTTTCGGTTTCTGAAATGCGAAGCTGTGTTTTGTTATTTTTTTCAAACCACTCACCAAGTACGTTTACTAACGGTGTTGAACCAAAGGCAATAGGTGCATCTATATCGGCTGCATACTCTGTCATCATTACAAATGCACTAAGCTCTGGCGTTCTTTTTCTTGCGAATCCATCAAAATCAGGCTCAACAAAAGCGCGAGTAATTTCGCGGGCTCTATCTGCTCTAAAGTTGGCAAAAATTAGAGTGTCGCCATCGTTTATTGAAGCAGGAGCGGCGCCTGTTGGTGTAATGGTTGTAGCGGCCACAAATTCGTCGTTTTCGTCGCGCTCGTACGCTGCATTAAGTGCCTCTACGCCGTTATCAAAATTAAAGTCACCTTCAGCTAATGCAATTACGTTGTACGCTTTTTCTACGCGGTTCCAACGGTTGTCTCTGTCCATTGCGTAGTAGCGGCCAATAAGTGACGCCAAACGACCGCATTTAAGTTCGCTAAATAACGCTTCAATACGTTCGATTGACGCTTTAGCACTACGTGGAGGTGTATCGCGGCCATCTAAAAAGCCATGAAAGTAAACTTCTTTAGCGCCACGTTTTGCAGCAAGTTTTATGCTAGCAACTATGTGGTCTTCATGGCTATGCACACCACCTGGGCTTAAAAGACCCATTATGTGAACTGCTTTTCCTGCACTTACCGCTTTATCTATGTTTTCAACTAAGGCTGGGGTTGAATCAAATTCGCCATCGTTAATTGCTTTAGTGATACGGGTAAAATCTTGATAAACAATGCGACCAGCACCTAAGTTCACATGGCCAACTTCTGAGTTACCCATTTGACCATCAGGAAGACCAACATCTAAACCCGAAGCTGATATTAATGTGTGTGGCCGTGTGGCCCATAAATTGTCTAATACCGGTGTGTTAGCTGCAAGAATAGCATTACTTTGCGTATCTTCGCGGTATCCCCAACCGTCTAAAATCATCAATACCAGTGGTTTTTTATGCTCTGTCATAATAGCTCCTGAAAATTAGTATCTGTTGATGGATACTGTGCACCTAAAAGGTTTATTAGCGTGGTTTTAGCATACCGTGTTTTTAAGCTAGGATCAGCATTGAAAACAAGATATTAAATTTTTTCACTTACTACTATATATGGGGGGCTTTATCGTTTTTTAAACTTCTCTAAGTGCTCCTAAACTCGCATTTTAGGTTGGTTTGGGTATACTTGCGTGGCTAAAGTACAAAATCCTTAAAATATTAGGGCGTGTTGCACTTTGGTGGTTGAATTTGCAGCAGTATGTTTGGTTTTTAGGCAAGGCAGAGCCTATGAAGTGTGGTTACTCCCCATAAATAGGCGATAACGTAGCATAAATACCAAACATACGCTGCCCGTTGGGTTCTTTCTAGGGACTATTACCTCTTTGTTGCTCGGTTTTTACTTAGCCCACTAGGTTACAAATCTCGCGCCGCGATTTAATCGCCCCTAGATTGAACAAATTTCAATCCACAAAGGCCAACACGCCCTAGGTTTAAAACATAATTTCATAGTGGAAGTAGAATGGATCAATATATTGAATTTATTACAAATCATCCCATTTTAAGCCTTGCTTGGGTTGGTATTGTTTTCCTTATTGTTAGTGGCTGGATAAAGAGTAAGCTTTCAGCTGTTCGTCAAATAAATCCTCAGCAGCTTACGTTACTTATTAACCGTGATGACGGTCAAGTAATCGATATACGTGCGCAAAAAGAGTTTAATGCAGGGCGTATTTCTGGTGCTGAGCACTTAAGCCCAGAGAATGCGAAAAAATCTGACTTTTCAAGCCTTGAAAAGTACAAGACTAAACCCATTATAGTTGTATGTACTACAGGTATGACTGCCCAAGGTACTGCAGCCGCTATGAGTAAAGCTGGTTTTGAACGAGTTTACTTATTAGCAGGTGGCATGGGTGCGTGGCAATCTGCCAGCTTACCAACTACAACAGGTCGCTAATCAGTTTAGCTAGGCCGATAGAGGATTTATTATGAGTAATGTTGTTTTATACACCAAGGCGTATTGTCCATTTTGTCAGCGTGCTCTTTCGCTTTTAAACAGCAAAGGCGTTGAATACACAAATTATGATATTGGTGTACAGCCTGAGTTACGCGATGAAATGATTGCCAAAGCAGGTGGTGCAAGCACAGTACCGCAAATTTTTATTAATGATGAACATATCGGTGGCTGCGACGACATGATGGCTATTGAAGCGCAAGGTAAACTTGACGCTAAGCTAAACGCTTAATTTAATTATAATAACGAACAAGTTAGGAATAACAATGAACGAAGAAAATCAAAACGTAGCAGCTGCACAAGACGGCGCACAATTTACTATTCAACGTATTTACACTAAAGATGTATCGTTTGAAACGCCAAACTCTCCGGCCATTTTTCAAAAAGAATGGACGCCAGAAGTTAAGCTAGACCTAGATACACGCTCTAATAAACTAGACGAAGGTGTATTTGAAGTTGTTTTAGCGCTAACTGTAACCGCTTCTCTTGGTGAAGAAACTGCGTTCTTATGTGAAATTCAACAAGCAGGTATTTTTACTATTGCTGAAGTTGAAGAAGTGCAACTTGCGCACATGCTAGGTGCATTTTGTCCTAACGTGTTGTTCCCATATGCACGTGAAGCTGTTTCAAACCTTGTTAACCGTGGTACTTTCCCACAGCTTAACCTTGCGCCAGTTAATTTTGATGCGTTATTTGCACAATACATGCAACAACGTACTGCGCAAGCTGACCAGGCTTCAGCAGACGCATAACTTATGAGTACAGCAACCACAGCTGTTACTGTATTAGGGGCGGGGTCTTACGGCACCGCCCTTGCTATTTGTTTAGCCCGAAATGGTCACCACGTGACACTTTGGGGAAGAAATAGCGACGACGTTGCCACGCTTGCAGCTGAGCGGAAAAATCAACGTTACTTACCTGATGCTCCTTTTCCAGATACTCTTACTCTTGAAGCTAACTTACAACATGCCGTTGCTAGCAGCGCTATTGTACTTGTTGTTGTGCCAAGCCATGCTTTTGGCGACACACTTGCGCAGATTAAACCTGCATTGCAAGAAGGCGCTAAAGTTGCTTGGGCCACAAAAGGCCTTGAGCCTAATACAGGCCGTTTATTACAAGAAGTTGCTTTGCAAGAATTAGGTGATGACATTCCACTTGCGGTACTTTCTGGTCCTACGTTTGCAAAAGAAATGGCGATGGGTTCACCTACAGCTATTTCTGTGTCTTCTACGTCGCCTGAATTTGCTCAGCAGCTTGCTGATTTACTTCATTGTGGTCGCTCATTCCGTGTGTATAACAATGATGATTTTATTGGTATACAGCTCGGTGGTGCGGTTAAGAATGTAATTGCCATTGGTGCCGGTATTTCGGACGGTGTTGGTTTTGGCGCTAATGCGCGTACCGCACTTATCACCCGAGGCCTTGCAGAGCTTACTCGTTTAGGTTGCGCTCTTGGCGCTAAGCCAGAAACCTTCATGGGGATGGCAGGCCTTGGCGATTTAATACTAACGTGTACAGATAACCAATCACGTAATCGTCGATTTGGTTTAGCGTTAGGTAAAGGCGAAAGCGTGGATGCTGCTATTGAGTCAATTGGTCAAGTAGTGGAAGGCTTTAGAAATACCAAAGAAGTGTATTTATTAGCGCAGCGTAGCGGTGTAGAAATGCCGATTACCGAGCAAATTTATAAAGTGCTTTATGAAAATAAAGATATGAAAGAAGCTGCAATGGCGCTATTAGGCCGAGAGCAACGTTCTGAATAATTTTATAAGCGTTTATAAAACTAAAAAACCGACGTTATGTCGGTTTTTTGTTGTTTAGCTCAAAGCTATTTACTGCGCGTTAGGAAAACCCAACTGGCGCCACGACTCGTAGACAAACACAGCTACTGCGTTTGATAAGTTCATGCTGCGGCTATTGGCTTGCATAGGAATACGTACACGCTGCTCTTTTGGCAGTGCTTGGATCATATCGTCAGGCAGGCCGCGAGTTTCTGGGCCAAATACCAAGCAGTCACCCGCTTCGTAACTTGCTTCATGGTGAAACTGACTACCTTTGGTTGTACATGCATATATTTTTTTTGGTTTACATTTTTCAAGGTAATCTTCAAATGAGGCATGGCGTTGAACATGACTAAATTCATGATAATCAAGTCCTGCACGTTTCACGCGCTTATCGTCCCACTCAAAACCTAGCGGCTCAATTAAATGTAATGCATAGCCGGTATTGGCACATAGGCGAATAATATTACCAGTGTTAGGCGGTATTTCAGGTTGGTATAAAACAATATCCAGCATAATGAGCCTTATAAAATAATCTGTAGTTTGACGAAGGGCAGTATACACGAAACCTTTTAAAAAAATGATATACTCACACTATTGAGTACTCCTAATTATCGGATTAAAACGTGCATAACCGTAGCTACGAATTTTGGGTTAAAACTTCAAGCATTGTTACCATGGTAATGGTTAGTTTAATGATTGGCGCAAAAACATGGGCATGGCTGGCTTCTGGCTCGGCCTCAATGCTTGGCTCGTTAACTGATTCGTTAATGGATATAACAGCCACCGCCATGAGTTTTTTAGTGTTAGGCTATGCACTGCGCCCAGCAGATGATGACCATAGGTTTGGGCACGGAAAAGCTGAAGCACTTGCAGGACTTGGACAAGCTGCGTTTATTGCAGGCTCAGGTTGCCTACTTGCTTTTCATGGTATTGAGCGATTATTTAACCCTATACAGTTAAGCCATTCTTTATTAGGTGTGTGGGTAAGTATTTTTGCTATTGCGTGTACGCTGGTCATTGTATTTGTACAAAACAAGGTGGTTAAGTATACCGATTCAATTGCTATAAAAGCCGACTCAGTACATTACAAAGGCGATTTAATATTAAATGCCGCTGTGCTATTAGCTATTTTGTTAGCTTATTATGGTGTGTTGTATGCCGATCCTGTTTTTGCGATAGGTGTAGCGGGTTACTTACTTTATAACAGCTGGGATATTGCTCGCGATAGTGCCGATCATTTAATGGATAAAGAACTGCCAGATGATGAAAAGCAAAGCATATTTGATATAGCCAGAGCCCATGCAGATGTACATGGTGTGCATGATATTCGTACTCGCCAAGGCGGAAAAGTTAAGTTTATCCAAATGCACCTAGAGCTTGATGATCATTTAAGTTTGATTCGCGCACATAATGTGGCTGATGAAGTAGAGGCAATGCTTAGCGAACGCTTTGAGTCTGAGGTAGATATACTGATCCACCTCGACCCTTTGTCGGTACTTGTTAAGCCGTCACCGACTCACAAAACTGATACAAGCTCTTAAGTAATGGCTGGCGTATTTCATCACGTTCAAAAAACAGCTCGTGTTTAGCGCCTTCAAAGCTTTTAAGTACAGTGTTTACGTGCCTGTTTGCTAATTTATATTGGGCATTGTTATCAACCACTTCGTCGTTTTGCGCACTGGCAATATAAAGTGGAATAGTCACGCTCAAGTTATCCACAGAAGTTATAAATGCAAACGTCGCATTTAGCCAGCCGTAAGTAACACCGCCGAGCTGTAGTAATGGCTCTTCTTGATATGTTTGCCTAAATAGCTCGTAACGCACTGGGCTGCTGGTTAATACATTTGTAGCAAACTCATCGGGTATGTAATCGGTTTGCCCTAGTGCGTAATTGTCTTTTTGACCCAAAAGGGTCGCGGTACTGGCTATTAATTTAGCTAAAGGTTTTGGTGTGTTTTTTGTGTAAATATCAAGCATAGGCGCTGATAAAAACGCACCACTAAAATTGTGTTCAAAATGCGCAAGGTAATCAAAAGCAATAGCGCCGCCCATTGAATGACTCACTAACACCTTTTTACCTTGCCAATGAGTATCCACTATTTGTGTATTAAATAAGTTTAGGTCTGCGCTGTAATCTTTAAATTGATTAACATGGCCTTTGTGCTTATTTAGTAGGTGGCGATAAGAGCGGCCTTGTCCTTGGTGATCGGCTATGAATATGGCAAAATTATTGTTATACAGCTCCCATAACAACTCTTTATATTTATCTAACCCTTCAAGGCGCCCAGAGCTTATTACAATGGCATTTTTGGCTTTATCTGGTATGGCATAAGCATAAAATAATTGCCCGTTAGGTGTATCTAAATAAGCTTTAATTAGCGTGTTTTTATAAAAGTTATTAATTGTTATTTGATTACTCTTAAGCTCACGCTCACTACTATAAAACATGCTTTACTCTTTTATTAATGGCAAGGTTATATTAGCACACAAGCCACCTAGTTCTTTATTTGATAATACTAAACTGCCGCCATGCGCAGTAATAGCATTTTTAGCAATCGCAAGACCTAAACCCGTGCCACCACTTACGCGATCCCGCGCATCTGACTGTCTAAAAAAGGGCTCGCAAAGCTTGCTCAGTTGATCATCTGGCACACCAGAGCCATCGTCACATATTTCTATATAAATGGCATCAGCATGCTTTAGAGTAATACTAATCGTATTATTTGCGTATTTAATGGCGTTGCGAAGTAGGTTTTCAAGCGCACTGGCAATAAGGCCTTCGTCGCAATTAATATTTACGTCTACAGCGCCCATTATATTTAGCTGCTTATTATTTTGTTTTGCTTCAAACTGCGCATCGTTAATAACGTGATCTACAATTATTTGTAATGATTGCTTTTGCAGTGAAAGTGCTTGGCTTTTTGCTTCTAAGCGAGAAACTTGCAGCACGTCGGCAATCATCTTATCGAGTTGGTTTGCTTCTTTTTCTATGCGTAATAAATACGATTGGCTAGCGTCGTTAGCTTGCATTTGTGCAAGCCCGGTAGCCATTTTTAAACGTGTAAGAGGCGATCGTAACTCATGTGATATGTCGGCTAACAAGCGTTTTTGTGAACTAATTAAAAGCTCTAACTGATTAGCCATGCTGTTAAAATCTCGCCCTAGTATTCCTAGCTCATCTTTTCGGTTTACAGAAATGTCGGCTCTTGCGCTTAGGTTACCCGATGATAGTTTAATTGCCGCTTTTTTAAGGCTATTTATAGGGGCTATTAAATTACGGCTAAATACAAAGCTTAAAATAAGAGATGCAACAATTGCGATGACTATTTTCATCCAATTAGGCATAAGCTTAAAGCGCATTATTAGCGGGGGTTGATGGTTAATATCTATTTCATAAAGATAAAAGCTTCCTTCAGGCACGTTAATATTAACAGGGCCAAAGGCTTGATATTTTTCAGTGAAAATAATTTGCGGTGACATATTTTGAGTAAAGTTTAACAAACTTAAGTCGATGCTCTCTGGCACTTCTTTATTACTTAGGGAGTCCTCGCTTTGGGCTGCGCTTAAATATAAAAGTTTTCGCTTTGATAGGCGAGGGTGTACTAATACTTCGCTTAGGCTGCGTTTATGTTTAACTGCAGAGCGCTCAATGCTTTTAGCGGTATATATCAGATTTTTTTTCATCGGCCCATAAAGTGGCTCGTTAGATACCGCATTAATAGCGGTAATATTACTTAAAAATATAAGCGCTGCTACGGTGCCGATTATAGTTAACCAAAACCAAATAAATATTTTAAAAAACAGGTAGTGCCCAGGGTGCTTTAACCAAGCAAAGTAAGTGCTTTTATTCGCCTTGGATAAAGACATAACCTGTACCTCGCATTGTTTTAATTCGCTCGCCTGGAATATGCTCCGCAATTTTTTTACGGATATTACTTACATGCATATCGATAGAGCGATCAAAAGAAGCTAAACGCCTGCCTAACACTTCTTCGCTAATTTGCTCTTTACTAACAACTTCGCCTGCATTTTTACACAATAGCGTGAGTATTTCGTACTCTGTACCGGTAAGGGTTAGTGTAGAGCTTTCTATTGAGGCCTCTCGCGCTGCAAGGTTAACAGTAATACCATTAACGAGTAACTTACTCGTTGTAGCTGCATTTAAGCTATTAATGTGCTCTATACGGCGTGTTATCGCTTTTACGCGGGCTAGTAATTCACGATGATTAAAAGGCTTTGGAATATAATCGTCAGCGCCTAGCTCTAAACCAAAAATACGGTCAAAGTCTTCACCTTTTGCAGTAAGCATTATTACAGGGGTGAGCTTTGTTTGCCTAAGTTGTTTGAGTACTTCAAAACCATCAAGCGTTGGTAGCATTACATCTAGCAATATAAGGGCGTAGTCGTTTGCTTGTGCTAGTTTAAGGCCCTGCTCACCGTCGTGTACACTTTGTATTTCAAAACCTTGGGCAGTTAAATATTCACTTAATAGCTCACAAAGGCCCGTATCGTCATCAATCATTAATAGTTTCATTTACAAACCCTTAGAGTTGTTTATAGCGTTATTTTACCCGCTAAATAGTGCAAAGGTGAATCTTTACACAACCTTTACACTGCTTTGCGTTACTTTGCGTTGAGTTAGGTATAGTTAACTCACTGGCTTAGCAGCCACAATCGCTCAACCAACCAATTCAATATTAAGGTAATGATTATGACTAAAGTAAACACACTATCAAAATTAGTACTTATTTGTGGCTTAGCAACAGCAACTCTTGGCGCTGGTAGCGTATTAGCTAAAGGCGACGGGCATAAGCAAGGCCATTCTCAAGCTCGTTTTTTACTTTCTGATCGCGGCGTTGAAAAATTAAGCCTAACAGATGAACAGCAAACTAAGCTAAAAGCTATTTTTGAAGCACAAAAAACACAAATGAAAGCATTGCGCGGCGACGATAAAGAAGCCCGTAAAGCAATGCGTGAAGCGCACAAAGCAAAAATGGATGCGTTACTTTCGGCGGCAACATTTGACGAAAATGCAGCTAAAGAGCTATTAAACGAACGCCGCGAAAAAGGTGAGCAATTTGGTTTAATTAAACTAAAAACGCAGCACCAAGTAATGCAAGTTCTTAACGCTGAGCAAAAAGAGAAGTTTGCTAAAATGCAAAAGCGTATGAATAAAAAGCATCGTAAGCAAAAAGACTAATCGTTCAATTATATTGAACACTAAAAAGCCAGCATCGCGCTGGCTTTTGTGCTTTTAAATGAAAAATTCAGCGTTTACTTAAAAAAGTCATCTTCATTTTTAGCCAGCATAGCTTCAATATCTTCAATCATGTCTTGGCTAAACTCTTCTGCTGAGGTGATTGGCGCAGAAATTTTATTATTTTCAAACGACCATTCACCCAAATCAATTAGCTGACAGCGCTTGGAGCAAAAAGGGCGAAATGGGCTTTGCTCTGACCATTCAACTTTAGTTTTGCAGGTCGGGCAGTTTACAACAGTAGGCATAATTTACTCTTTACAATCTTTTTCTGCATTTTACATTACTTAGATATGAGTCTCTAGGTATAAGTAAGGCTCTGAGTTTAGTGTTCAGAACCTTCTCACTTTTACTATGGACCTTTAAAAATTAGTCACGCGATTAATTTCAGCAAGGGATGTAAGGCCATCGGCTGCTTTGCGTAAACCTGATAAACGTAAATTATTAAATCCGGCTTTAAGTGATACGTCAGCTATTTCAAGCGAGTTACCACCGCGCATAATAATTTGGGCTATTTCAGGAGTAATTTGCATTACTTCGTAAATACCCACTCGGCCTTTATAACCATCGGTACAGCTATCACACCCTTTAGGTGTATATAATGTCATTTCTTCAATTTGCTCTGAACTAAACCCCTGGCGAGTCAGTTCTTCACTCGGAAGTTGTTCCGGCGTTTTACACTTGGGGCACAAACGACGTGCTAAGCGTTGGGCTATGATTAAGCTGATCGAACTTGCTACGTTATAAGCCGGCACACCCATATTTAATAAACGGGTGATTGTTTCCGGTGCTGAGTTTGTATGCAATGTTGATAAAACCAAGTGACCTGTTTGCGCCGCTTTTATTGATATTTCTGCGGTTTCTAAGTCACGTATTTCACCTACCATAACTACATCAGGATCTTGACGTAAAAATGCACGCAATGCGTTGGCAAAAGTCATATCGGCTTTAATATTAATTTGTACTTGGTTTACACCTTCAAGGTTAATCTCAACCGGATCTTCCGCAGTACTAATATTACGCTCAGGCTGGTTTAATATATTTAAACCTGTGTATAGCGATACTGTTTTACCAGAACCCGTTGGCCCTGTTACCAATATCATCCCTTGAGGCTGGGCAAGCGCATCCATATAGAGCTTTTTCTGCTCAGGCTCATAGCCTAATACATCAATGCCTAACATAGCGCTTGATGAATCAAGGATACGCATTACTATTTTTTCGCCCCACAAGGTAGGCATGGTACTTACACGAAAGTCGATACTTTTGCGTTCAGTAATTTTTAGTTTTATACGACCATCTTGTGGTTTACGTTTTTCGGCAATATCGAGTCTCGACATAACCTTAATACGCGCAGAAAGCTTGGTTGCTAATGTATTGGGTGGGCTTGCCACTTCATGCAAAATGCCATCAATACGAAAGCGAATACGGTACTTGTGCTCATACGGTTCAAAGTGTAAATCAGAGGCGCCTTTTTTAATGGCATCCATTAAAATTTTGTTGATGTAAACGATGATAGGCGCATCATCTTTATCGTCATCTTGTGGAGCTGTATCTCTTTGGCTTTCTGAGTCTAAATCAGCAAATTCTTGAAACTCGTCATCAGTTAAATTTAAGCTGCCAGTGGCATCTAGCAACTGCTCAATTTTGTTATCGAGTTGAATATAATCAACAACAACAATTTCGCATGAGAGACCGGTACTAAACTCAAAGTTTTCGAATGCGCCGTAATCTGTTGGGTCTGATGCGGCTATATAAACTTTTCGATCTTTTTGAACAAGCGGCAAAATGTGATGTTTTCGTATGAGTTTTTCTTTTACAAGATCGGCCGGGATTTTTGTTGGGTCAAAGTCTTTTAAGTCAAAATAGGGTACGCGAAACAAATCGATACATTGTTCAGCTAAATCATTACTATCGATTTTTCCACATTTAGAAATAAGCTCAGCTGTTGAGGCAAATTCATTTTGTTTGTTTTTAACCGTGTCGGCATCAATGCGGCCGAGGGTTATAAATTTTCTCAATAACGGTGAGTTAATATTCATTGCGCACCTGTTTTATTCCTTCAATAGTAAGCAATTTATCAGAAAAAAGAAGGTGATTACATCACCTTTCATTCTTTGTTGTGATTTTACTAACTAAAATACGAGTTTGTGTGAGTTAGGACAGTGTTAATGTGAGTTAGTTTTGTTGTGTAATGCATATTGTAGGTACTTTTTATGAAGATCAACAAGTTCTATATGCACTAGGTTTAAACTTCGGTCATTATTTAAAATATCATCCGCTTTTTGCTGCTTATCGGCACGTGACATTTGCGATGCAATAATACTTTTAACTTGCTCAATACTTGTGCTGTCGCGTTTTGCTGTACGTGCTATTTGTACAGAGGTTGGTATATCAATAAGTAAGGTATGGTCGCAATATTTATCAAGGTTGTTTTCAAACAATAAAGGCGCTACTAAAACAACATAAGGGCTAGTTGCATTATTTAAATCGTTTAGTATTTTTATCCGTATAAGAGGGTGCAGTAAAGCATTAAGCCATTCTTTGTCATTGTTGTTAGTAAATATTTTTGCACGCAGCGCTGCTCTATTTAATGTGCCATCAGGCAATAAAATATGTTCACCAAAGCGGGCTGTAATCGCTTTTAGTCCTTTGCTATTTGGGAGTACTACTTCGCGCGCAATTATATCGGCATCAACAATTGTAATACCAAGATCTTCAAACATATTGCTTACGGCCGTTTTACCACAGCCAATACCACCTGTTAAACCTAATACCCAGCTGTTTACTTTAGCTATTTGTTTACTCATTTTAATAACCAATTAAATTAAAATAAGCGCCTTGAATTTGGTTGCCCCAAAGCATTGTAATCCAGCCAGCTATCGCTAAATAAGGCCCAAATGGAATCGGCGTTGCTTTGTCTTTACCTTGTATGCTTAACAGTGCAATACCGATAATGGCACCTACTACGCTCGAAAGCAGAATAATTGTAAGCAATGACTGCCAACCAAGAAGCGCCCCAAATACGGCAAGCAATTTGAAATCGCCATAGCCCATGCCTTCTTTACCGGTTAATAACTTAAATAGCCAAAACACACTCCATAAGCTTAAATATCCACAAACCGCACCAATAATGGCATCGGTTGGTGTAATTGTGTAACCCATTACCGAGGCAATAAGTGCAAGCCATACAAGCGGAAGTGTAAGTTGATCTGGCAGTAACATATGGTCAATATCAATAAAGGTTAGTGCTACCAATATCCACGTTACAAAAATATATAAAAGGGCTTGCTCGGTCGCACCAAAACTATAGGCAACAACTAAACTTAATAGGGCAGTAATTAGCTCTACAGCAGGGTATCGAGCCGAAATAGGATTACTGCAACTTGCGCATTTACCTTTAAGTGCTAACCAACTAATAATAGGAATATTCTGCCAAGGTTTAATGGCAGTTTTACATTTAGGGCAGGTAGAATTGGGTTTTACTAAGTTAAAAGGCTCATTGTTATTGGCTTGTTTAGATTTATTAGCTGTAAGCTCATCATCTAGCAATATACGGCATTCGCTTTGCCACTCACGTTGCATCATCAACGGTAAGCGATAAATAACCACATTTAAAAAGCTACCAATACATAAACTAATTAAGCCAACTGTGGTTAAATAAAACCATAGTTGGCTCTGCATTACTTCAATAATACTTTGCATTTTTTTACCTAAAACTAAAAATTTTTAATAATACCAATTAACAGCGCGATGTAAAATCGCGACTACGCGGTTTATGTCATGGTACCGTAGCAGCGGGTTTACCCCGCGACTGTTACCATTATTGCGCGATGTAAAATCGTAATTAAAAACGCGATATAAAATCGCGACTACGAGGTTTATACCACGGTAGCTTAGCAGCGGGTTTACCCCGCGACGGTTGCTATTACTGCGCGATTGTTACAATTATTGCGCGATGTAAAATCGCGACTACGTGTGTTTTTAAATAGGTGTTTATATTTTTAAAGGTATTAAATAACTGAGCCCAATTGGAAAATAGGTAAGTACATCGCAACAATCAAGCCACCAACAAGTACACCGAGTACAGCCATAATAAGTGGCTCAAGTAGGCTTGAAAGGCCGTCTACTGCATCATCAACTTCTTGCTCGTAAATAGTTGCAACTTTCGCAAGCATGCCATCTAATGAGCCTGACTCCTCACCAATCGCGACCATTTGTATTACCATATCAGGGAATATTTTTGAGTTGCGCATTGCCCAGTTCATCTGATTACCAGAGCTTACTTCTACTTTTATATCTAAAATGGCATAACGGTAAACGGCATTACCTGAAGCGCCTGCAGCAGAATCAAGTGCATCAACCAGCGGTACACCGGCAGCAAAAGTGGTCGAAAGAGTTCGTGCATAGCGAGCAACTGCTGCTTTATTTAAAATCATGCCTATGACCGGAAGTTTAAGTATAGCTCGGTCGGTTGCATCTCTTAGTTTTAAGCTTCTTAATTTAGCTTCTTTAAACGCGTATCCAAAAGCAAGCATCCCAATAAGAATCATCCACCAATATGCTTGCATAAAGTTAGATATACCAATTACGAATAATGTAAAAGCGGGAAGTTCAGCGCCAAAGCCTGCAAAAATATCTTGAAACTGGGGTACTACAAATATTAATAATATTGAGGTAACAATACCTGCAATAACTAATACCGAAATAGGGTAGAACATTGCCTTTTTAATTTTTGACTTTAATGCTTCGGACTTTTCTTTATAAATAGCGACACGATCAAATATTCTATCAAGCGCACCTGATTGTTCGCCCGATGCAACTAAATCGCAATATAAATCATCAAAATAGCGGGGATGCTTTCTAAGCGCTGTAGATAATGGTTGACCCGCTTTTACTTCATCAGCAATAGTCCCCATTAGTTTCCTAATGCTTTTATTAGTCGAACCAGTACCAATCATTTCAATTGATTGTATTAGCGGAACGCCCGCCATCAACATAGTTGCTATTTGGCGAGTAACGAGAGCTATATCTTTTGGCGTTATTTTTTGAACACTTTGAATGCCAAATAATGGTTTTGCTTTACGCTTTACTTTTGAAGGTGTTATACCTTGTTTACGAAGTTGAGCCTTTACTAATGCAATACTATTACCTGTAAGCTCGCCTTCAAGTTTCTTCCCTCGTGCACTTACACCGACCCACTGAAAAGTATCGAGGCCTTTATCTTGTTGTTTCTTAGCCATAAATAGAATACCAGAATAGTAATAAGCAGTTAGCTATAAGTTAACACACCCAAAAAAAATATTATCTATATTTTGCCTAAAAAAAAGACGCTCATATGAGCGTCTTTTAATTTTATATGATATTAGCTATCAGATGGCGGTGTTACAGCCGTTGTAGCTGTTGGACATGTTTTAGGAGCTAAAGTTGGATCATCAAGCTCTGATGCTTGACAAGACCAAGCGCCAGCATCAGTTCTTGTCCAAGTTAGTGTTGCACCTTCAATTTGTGTTGGAGCGTTAACAACGACACACACGATATTATCTTCCCCAGGCGTAATTGTGCAATTTTGAGTTGGTGATGTTAAACCCATTTGCGTTAGGGTTGGTGTTGTATCACCATTATTTTTTGCTATCTCAAAACCAGTTCTACCAGATGAGATTTCAGCTAAGGCTGCTGTTAATTTCGAAGTCGATTGGTATTTAGAGTACGCTGGTAAAGCGATTGCAGCAAGAATACCGATGATTGCTACTACAATCATTAATTCAATTAGGGTGAAACCCTGTTGTTTTTGAGTCTTTGTTTTCATGTTTCCTCTCCTAAAGGATAGATTTTTGTAAGTTAAATCACTTAAGCGGCAAAATGCCTCACTTAATTTAACCGATTTACTTTACAGTTTTACTTAAAATTAATTTTATTACACTTTAGCTTTAGAGTATGAAACACAAAAGCCGTATGTGAATTCATTATGTTTAGTACTAACTATAAAAGTTTACTAAGTGCACTACATGTTGTAGCAACAAATAGTATAGGCATAAAGTAAGTAGTTTAGTTGCTTTAGTTTTTAATTATGTCTTTAAAAACTAAAGGTACTAGTTATTTATGACTGCTTTTTAAAATAAAATAGTACAACAGAATTAGTCTACCATTTTATTTTAGTATTTAGCACGTATCTTCTTATAAAAAAGCGATTTTATTTAACAAAATGTTACAAAGTAAGCCTTTCGGGTTATTTAATGCTTTTTTACTTAACTTGTCAATCGATTAGCGGTATTAATTGGTAGTTGTTGCTTTAAAATTGTTCAAAACGCATCGATAAATCGATTGATTGTAAGTTTTTTGTTAACGCTCCGCTTGATATAAAATCGACGCCGGCTTGTGAATAAGTTTTGAGCGTTTCTAGGGTCATATTGCCTGAAACCTCTAGTTTTGCACGTTTGTTGGTCAAAATTACAGCTTGTTTAATTTGCTCTACGCTAAAGTTGTCGAGCATAATTATGTCGGCACCAGCCTCAATCGCTTGCTTAAGTTCAGGGAGTGATTCTACTTCTACTTCAACAGGTTTGTTTGGGTGGTTTTGTTTAGCTTGAGCTACGGCTTTGTTTATTGTGCCACAAGCCGCTATATGATTTTCTTTAATTAAAAAAGCGTCAAATAATCCAATACGATGGTTTGCACCCCCGCCACATTTTACTGCGTATTTTTGAAGAGCGCGCAGACCAGGTATGGTTTTGCGTGTATCGAGTAGTTGCGTTGTTGTACCACTTAATTCTTTTACATAATGTTCTGTAGTAGTGGCTGTACCCGATAACGTTTGCACAAAGTTAAGTGCAGTACGCTCGGCAGTTAATATTGAACGAGCCGAGCCAATAGCGGTAAATAATGTGCTGTTTGCTTTAACTGCGTCGCCATCATTAATGAGTACATTAACCTTAACGCTTGGGTCTACCTGTTTGAATACTTCAAGGATGATGTCTTTTCCACAAAAAATGCAGTCTTCGCGGGTGATTACTTTTGCGTTGGCTTGCTCGCTCTGAGGGATAAGCTGCGCGGTAATATCGCCTTCTTGAGCTGTTTGATAATTTAGATCTTCGTCGAGTGCAAGAGTGACTAGTTGAGTAATGAGGGAGTGCGAAATAGACATAGGATGCTCATAAGCGTTAATAAATTAAGCAAATTTTACTATGTTTATAAAAGAAAGAGAAGCGATTGCCTTTTCGCCAATATAAAGATAAGCGCTTGTAGTAAATTCGCACCTACGTGTGGGTTTGAATTATTTGTAGGTGAGGTTTTATACCTCGCTTGTTACTATCATTTTTTTAATAAATCCATTAGCATCAGTGCTATGTGTATCTTGATATTTATATAATAAACGTATCATGAAAATAGATTTAGACGGTGTTTTAAGTACGGTAGCGCAGCGGCCTTGTTCGCATTTTGATGAGCGCCCTGATGAGGCTGATATTTCTTTATTGGTGATTCACAATATATCATTGCCAGCAGGGCAGTTTGGTACACCTTTTGTTGATGAGTTATTTATGGGTAGCATTGATTGCAATGCTCATCCGAGTTTTAGTGACTTAAAGAATTTACGTGTATCGGCCCATTGCTTTGTAAAGCGCACCGGTGAGGTTATACAATACGTGCCTTTTGAAAAGCGCGCTTGGCATGCAGGGCAATCCGAGTTTGAGGGGGTACCTGCTTGTAATAACTTTAGCATTGGTATTGAGCTTGAAGGTACCGACACCACGCCATATTCTTTAGCGCAGTACAAAACATTAACTATTATTAGTAAATCTATAATGCAACGCTATCCAAAAATTACCCCTTCGCGTATTGTTGGGCATTGCGATATTGCCCCGGGACGTAAAACCGATCCTGGCAGTAGCTTTAATTGGCCATTGTTTTTTAATATGCTTGAACAACTAAGTTAAGAGAGTTATTCCCATGATTTTAGTTTCTATAATAATTGCATTAATACTAGAGCGCTTAGGGGCTCGGTCTAATTACTGGCAGATAAGCTATTACACAAATGGTTATTTAAATTGCTCTAATAAGCTACTAGGTGACAAAGGCTTATTTAGTTCTGCTCCGGGCTTTTTAATTTGGCTTTTGCTTCCGGTGATTGCGATGGCACTAATTTATTGTTTATCTGATTTTGTTTTGTGGCAGTTGGGCATTAATATCGCGGTGCTTTTGGTTTGCTTTGGTTGTGCTAAGCAGCGTGCTTTATATAAGTCGTATTTAAATGCGTTAACGCGAGATGACGGTACTGCTGCATCTTTATATGCGTTGCAAATAGGTCAAAAGCGTACTGATGATCAAGATGGTGGCGAAACCTTTGGGCAAACATTGGCGTGGGTAAACTTTAGATTTTACTGTGCGGTTATTTTTTGGTTCGTTGTTTTAGGCGCGCCAGGTGCGGTTTTATATGCACTGGTACGTACTTTAGCTGATTTAGTACGAGAAGATCATAAAGTAATATTTGCTAAGCGTTTTAAACTTATACATAAACTACTGTTTTGGCTCGACTGGTTACCTGCACGCATTACAAGCTTTGGTTATTTAGTAATAGGTAACTTTAATAAAGGCACAAGCTGTTGGCTACGTTACGTACTTAACTTTAAATCTCCAAACCGAGAAGTAGTAACATGTACTGCACTTGCTGCAGAGCAAGTTGAAAAGCGTTATTACGGCTGTACCTACGAAGCCACTTGTATGATTAAGCTTGTTAAGCGCAATGTATTATTTTACTTAGTACTCATAGCACTACTTACATTATTTGGTGGACTATCGTAGTCGCGATTTTACATCGCGCATTGTGTTTTTTTGTTGAGGGATTAGTTGCCAAATGTCGCGGGGTAAACCCGCTGCTACGATAGCGTAGTCGCGATTTTACGTCGTGCATTGTGTTTTTTGGTTTGGAGATTAGTTGCCAAATGTCGCGGGGTAAACCCGCTGCTACGATTGCGTAGTCGCGATTTTACATCGCGCATTGTGTTTTTTTGTTGAGGGATTAGTTGCCAAATGTCGCGGGGTAAACCCGCTGCTACGATAGCGTAGTCGCGATTTTACATCGCGCATTGTGTTTTTTTGTTGAGGGATTAGTTGCCAAATGTCGCGGGGTAAACCCGCTGCTACGATAGCGTAGTCGCGATTTTACGTCGCGCATTGTGTTTTTGGTTGGGAGATTAGTTGCCAAATGTCGCGGGGTAAACCCGCTGCTACGATTGCGTAGTCGCGATTTTATATCGCGCATGTGTTTTTCGGTTGGGAGATTGTTTGCACAATAATCGCGGGGTAAACCCGCTGCTACGATATCGCGCATTGTGTTTTTGGTTGGAGATTAGTTGTCTAATGTCGCGGGGTAAACCCGTTGCTACGATTGCATAGTCGCAATTTTATATCGCGCATTGTGTTTTTTGGTTAGGCGATTAGTTGCCAAATGTCACGGTGTAAAACCGCTGCTACGAGTTTAGATAAATACTATCCCAATATGGGTAGTCTGCAATATTTTCTATTAAATTTGCACGCAAAGGGTTTGCGACTATGTATCTAGCACAGCTATTTAAGTCTTCGGTATTTCTTATTAAGTGATCATAAAACCCTTTTTGCCAAAGCTTTTGTCTGCCAAATTGTCTATACACCGTGGCTGAGCGTCCTTTGAAGCTTCTAATTACCTCACTTAATGTTGCGCTATCGGATAATTGTAATAACCAATGAATATGGTTTGGCATTATCACGAAAGTATTTGATTTAATCAGTTGCTCTCTTTCTAATTTTCTCATTTCATTGATAATAGCTCTATTAATTATTAAGCTTGTGAGTAGGTTATTTCGCTCATGACAAACCAGTGTTATAGCATAATAGTGGTTTGCTTTTGATACTCTTCCCTTTCGTAATAAATATGAACGATGCATAACATACCTGTATTTTAGCAATCACAGACCCACGAATTTAAAGCATATGCAATTTTTATAAATTTGCGTAGTCGCGATTTTATATGGCGCATTGTGTTTCTCGGTTGGGAGATTAGTTGCTAAATGTCGCGGGATAAACCCGCTGCTACGATATTGTGTAGTCGCGATTTTATATCGCGCATTGTGTTTCTCGGTTGGGAGATTAGTTGCTAAATGTCGCGGGGCAAACCCGCTGCTACGATATTGCGTAGTCGCGATTTTACATCGCGCATTGTGTTTTACGTTTAGGTAATTGCTTGCACAATAGTCGCGGGATAAACCCGCTGCTACGATATTGCGTAGTCGCGATTTTATATCCCACATATGTTTTTCGGTTGGGAGGTTTTTTGCATAATAGTCGCGGTATAAACCCGCTGCTACGATATTGCGTAGTCGCGATTTTACATCGCGCATTGTGTTTTACGTTTTGGTAATTGTTTGCACAATAGTCGCGGGGTAAAACCGCTGCTACGATATTGCGTAGTCGCGATTTTATATCGCGCATCGTGTTTTTTTGGTTGGGAGATTAGTTGCCAAATGTCGCGGGGTAAACCCGCTGCTATGATATTGCGTGATCGAAATTTTATATCGCGCATTGTGTTTTACGTTTAGGTAATTACTTGCACAATAGTCGCGGGTTAAACCCGCTGCTACGATATTGCGTAGTCGCGATTTTACATCGCGCATTGTGTTTTACGTTTTGGTAATTGTTTGCACAATAGTCGCGGGGTAAACCCGCTGCTACGATATTGCGTAGTCGCGATTTTATATCGCGCATGTGTTTTACGTTTAGGTAATTACTTGCACAATAGTCGCGGGGTAAACCCGCTGCTACGATATTGCGTGGTCGAAATTTTATAGCGCGTATTATGTTTTATATTTAGTTGACTGATCGTGTGTAAATTGCAGCTATTTCTTTGGTACTTTTATCCTGTTATTAATTTCTTTAATAAATTCAACTAGAGTTAACACTCTATTTTTCTGGTCAGACCAATTGTTTTCATCCTATTAACGTTATAACAATTTTTGTAAATTGCGCATTGTTTAATCTTCGTTCAAAATGCGTTACGCTACTTTAATTGCTCAAATTACCTGTAAATTGACAGCTAATAAGGTTTTTGATACCGTATTGAAAATTTTTGGTATGACCAATTTACCTTTTGGGTAAATCATACTACTCAAAGCCCCGCTTTATGGGCTCTTGGTATTTATACAACGCGGACGTTGATTCATGTCTTTAAAGATCAAAGCAGCAAAGTTATCTGATGTTATTTTACAGCAACTCGAGAACATGATTCTTGAAGGCTCGTTAGCACCAGGTGAAAAGTTGCCACCAGAGCGTGAACTAGCAAAGCAATTTGAAGTGTCTCGCCCGTCACTGCGTGAGGCAATTCAAAAATTAGAAGCGAAAGGTTTAGTTACGCGTCGCCAAGGTGGCGGCACGTTTGTAAAAAATCAGCTCGAAGAAGGGCTTACTGATCCACTTTTTGATTTGATTAGTAAACACCCTGAGTCGCAGTTTGATTTACTTGAATTTCGTCATGCATTAGAAGGGATTGCTGCTTACTACGCGGCACTGCGCGGGACCAGCAACGATTTTAGCAAAGTGAAAGAAAGCTTTGATAAAATTGCCCTAGTTAATGATGATTTACAGCAAAAAGCAAAAGCAATTAATGCATTTCACTTTAGCGTGGCAGAAGCTTCGCATAATGTGGTGTTACTGCATTTAGTAAGAGGCATGAAAGCGCTGCTTGAGCAAAATGTATTGCAAAATTTAACTGTTTTATTAAAAAAGTCAGATATTAGCAGTCAATTAGCCCAACACAGGCGTTTATTAATGGATGCCGTTATTGACGGTAATCCAGAACAAGCCCGTTTAGCAAGTAATGCGCACTTAGCATTTATCGAAGAAGCACTACTTGAAGCAGGCAAAGAACATTCGCGAATTGAACGTAGTTTAAGACGCACTAAACAAAATTAAGTTAGTACATAACTACTTTGAACACACAAATTAAGTAGCTGTGATATTAAATTAACAATATTCGTATTTTAAACATAAGGAAACCTCCATATGTCTGAAGTCAATAAAATTGACGTAGACGCGCTAGAAACACAAGAGTGGTTACAAGCTCTTGAATCAGTTGTGCGCGAAGAAGGTGTTGAACGAGCTCAGTTTTTACTTGAGCAAGTATTAGAGCAAGCCCGTTTAGACGGCGTTGATATGCCAACGGGTATTACCACGAACTACGTTAATACTATTCCTGTAGATCAAGAACCTGCTTACCCGGGTGATGTAAATCTTGAGCGCCGTATTCGTTCAATTATACGTTGGAACGCGATTATGATCGTTCTACGTGCATCTAAAAAAGATCTCGACTTAGGCGGCCATATGGCGTCTTACCAATCATCTGCTGCATTTTATGAAGTGTGTTTTAACCACTTTTTTAAAGCACCAAATGATGTAGACGGTGGTGACTTAGTTTATTACCAAGGTCATATTTCTCCTGGTATTTATGCACGTGCATTTGTTGAAGGTCGTTTATCGGCTGCACAACTAGATAACTTCCGCCAAGAAGTTGATGGCGAAGGCTTACCATCGTACCCTCACCCTAAGTTAATGCCTGAATTTTGGCAGTTCCCTACGGTATCAATGGGCTTAGGTCCTATTTCGTCTATTTACCAAGCACGCTTCTTAAAATACTTAGATGGTCGTGGCTTAAAAGATACTAAAAACCAACGTGTATACGCGTTTTTAGGTGACGGTGAAATGGATGAGCCAGAATCACGCGGTGCAATCTCTTTTGCTGCACGTGAAAAACTAGATAACCTTTGTTACTTAGTTAACTGTAACTTACAGCGTTTAGACGGCCCAGTTATGGGTAACGGTAAAATTATTCAAGAGCTAGAAGGCTTGTTTAAAGGCGCTGGCTGGAACGTAATTAAACTAGTGTGGGGCAGCGGTTGGGATATTCTTCTAGCTAAAGACACAACGGGTAAATTACTACAGTTAATGAACGAAACTGTTGATGGCGATTACCAAACATATAAAGCTAAAGATGGCGCGTACGTACGCGAAAACTTCTTTGGTCGTTACCCAGAAACAGCTGCACTTGTTGCTGACATGACAGATGACGAAATTTTCGCGCTTAAGCGTGGTGGTCATGAGTCATCAAAATTATTTGCTGCATTTAAAAAAGCAGAAGACACTAAAGGCCGTCCAACTGTAATTCTTGCTAAAACTGTAAAAGGTTACGGCATGGGTGAAGCAGCTGAAGGTAAAAACATTGCGCACCAAGTGAAAAAAATGGACATGTCGCATGTTGCGCATTTACGTTCACGCCTTGGTCTTGACGATTTAGTATCTGAAGAGCAACTTGCAGAACTACCTTATTTAGAGCTTGAAGAAGGTTCACCTGAGTATAAATATCTACATGCTCGTCGTGATGAACTTAAAGGTTATACACCTAAGCGTATTCCACGTTTTAGTGAAAAACTTACGTTGCCAGAAGTAGACGCGTTTAAGCCGCTACTTGAAGAGCAAAAACGTGATATTTCTACCACTATGGGTTTTGTTCGTGCACTTAATATCTTATTAAAAGATAAAGGCATTGGTAAAAACATCGTACCAATTATTGCCGATGAAGCGCGTACATTTGGTATGGAAGGTTTATTCCGTCAAATTGGTATTTACAATCCGCATGGCCAAAACTATACACCACAGGATCGTGATATTGTTTCTTACTATAAAGAAACTGTATCAGGACAAGTGCTTCAAGAAGGTATTAATGAGTTAGGTGCAATGTCGTCATGGGTTGCTGCTGCAACTTCATACAGCACTAACGATTTACCAATGATCCCGTTCTACATTTACTACTCTATGTTTGGTTTCCAACGCGTTGGCGACATGGCATGGATGGCGGGCGACCAACAAGCACGTGGTTTCTTATTAGGTGCTACTGCGGGTCGTACAACGTTAAATGGTGAAGGCTTGCAACACGAAGATGGTCACAGTCATATTCTTGCAAACACGGTTCCTAACTGTATTTCATATGACCCAACTTACGCGTTTGAAGTAGCTGTTATTGTACAAGACGGTATTCGTCGTATGTACGGTGATGACCAAGAAAATATTTACTACTACCTAACGCTTATGAACGAAAACTACCATCAGCCAGCTATGCCAGAAGGCGCTGAAGAAGGTATTCGTAAGGGTATTTACAAGCTTGAAAGTTACGAAGGTAAAAAAGCCAACGTACAGCTATTAAGCTCAGGTACTATTATGACTGAAGTACGTAAAGCCGCTACGATTCTAAGCGAAGAGTATGGCATTGCGTCTGACGTGTTCTCTGTTACGTCTTTCAACGAATTAACGCGTGAAGGTCAAGATGTTGAACGTTTCAACATGCTTAACCCTGAAGGCGAGCAAAAAACAGCATTCATCACAAGCGTATTAAACGACTCTGTGACTGTTGCAGCAACGGATTACATGAAAAACTACGCAGAACAAGCGCGTTCATTCATTCCAAGCAGCAACTACAAAGTGTTAGGTACAGATGGTTACGGTCGTTCTGATAGCCGTGAAAACCTACGTCGTCACTTTGAAGTTAACGCGGGCTACGTTGTTGTTGCTACGTTATCTGAACTTGCTAAACGCGGTGAAGTTGAGAAGTCAGTAGTTGTTGAAGCACTTAAAAAGTTCAACATCGACACTAACAAACTTAACCCACTGTACGCATAAGAGGTTTGCAATGAGTATTGAAATTAAAGTACCAGATATTGGTGACGACGAAGTAGAAGTAACCGAAATATTAGTAAGCGTTGGCGACAAAGTAGATGTGGACCAATCATTACTGAATGTTGAAGGCGACAAAGCATCAATGGAAATACCTGCTTCGCAAGCGGGTACAGTGAAAGAGATTAAAGTAAACGTTGGCGACACCGTTACAACTGGCTCTTTAGTATTTTTGTTTGAAGGCGAGAGTGAAAGCACTGGTGAAGAAAAAGCATCAGCCGCTGCTCCAGCTAAATCTGAAGAGGCAGCACCTGCTGCTTCTACAGGTTCTTCAACTAAAGAAGTAACCGTACCAGATATTGGCGATGATGAAGTTGAAGTAACTGAAATCATGGTTGCTGTTGGCGACACCGTTTCAGAAGAGCAATCTATCTTAAACGTTGAAGGCGACAAGGCAGCAATGGAAGTTCCCGCTCCATTTGCCGGTATAGTTAAAGAAATTAAAGTCGCCGCTGGCGATACAGTTAAAACAGGCTCATTAGTGTTTGTTTTTGAAGTAGCAGGAAGTGAATCTGCAGCACCGGCTAAAGAGTCGGCTCCTGTAGAAGCGCCAGCAGCTAGCTCAACAGCAAACGCAGCACCAAGTACTAAAGAAGTGAATGTACCTGATATTGGTGGCGATGAAGTTGAAGTAACTGAAATTATGGTTGCAGTTGGCGATACGGTTGAAGAAGATCAATCAATCTTAAACGTTGAAGGCGACAAAGCTGCAATGGAAGTACCAGCTCCATTTGCAGGTACAGTTAAAGAAATTAAAGTAGCCGCTGGCGATAAAGTATCGACTGGCTCATTAATTTTTGTATTTGAAGTTGCAGGCAACGCGCCAGTAGCAGCACCTACACCAGCTGAAAAATCAGCACCTGCAGCTGCGGCTAAAACTGAGTCGGCACCGGCTCAAGCGGCACCAGCAAAAGCAAGTAATGAAAGCTTCACAGAAAACAGCGCGTATGCTCATGCATCACCTGTTGTTCGCCGTTTAGCGCGTGAGTTTGGTATTAACCTAGCTAATGTTAAAGGCACTGGTCGCAAAGCCCGTATAGTTAAAGAAGACGTGCAAAACTATGTTAAAAACTTAGTTAAGCAAGTTGAGTCTGGTCAATTGTCAGCAGGTAGTAATGCTGGTGGTAGCGAGCTTGGTCTTATTCCATGGCCTAAAGTTGATTTTGCTAAGTTTGGCGAAATTGAAGAGCAAAAGCTGTCTCGTATTCAAAAGCTATCAGGCAAAAACTTACACCGTAACTGGGTGCAAATCCCACATGTTACACAGTTTGACGAAGCAGATATCACAAGCCTTGAAGTATTCCGTAAAGAGCAAAATGTGCTTAGCGAGAAGAAAAAGCTGGGTGTTAAAATTACGCCGCTTGTGTTTGTAATGAAAGCAGCTGCAAAAGCACTTGCTGAATTTCCAAAATTCAACTCATCGCTTTCTGAGGACGGCGAAAGCTTAATCCTTAAAAAGTACATTAACATTGGTGTTGCAGTTGATACGCCAAACGGTTTAGTTGTACCAGTGTTTAAAGATGTTGATAAAAAAGGCATTATTGAACTATCACGCGAATTAATGGAAGTATCTGTTAAAGCACGTGACGGGAAGCTTACATCGTCTGATATGCAAGGTGGTTGTTTTACTATTTCTAGCCTTGGCGGTATTGGCGGTACGGCATTTACGCCGATTGTTAATGCACCAGAAGTGGCTATTTTAGGTGTGTCTAAATCTGAAATGAAACCTAAATGGAATGGCAAAGAGTTTGAACCAAAACTAATGGTTCCGCTGTCTATGTCATACGACCATAGGGTTATTGACGGAGCCTTAGCTGCACGCTTTACTGTGACTCTTGCAAGTTACATGAGCGATATTCGCCAATTGGTGATGTAATCGCTGGACAATGAATAGAATCAAATCCCAGCCAGTTGTTTTTAGCTGGGATTTTTACCATTTGCAATGATACAATCTTTGCACAAATTTGTGATCTGCTCTCACTTTCTGCCTTGCAGAAACATGGCAGTTAAACTTTAGGGCAGTGTCCCGTTCAAACAATTAAGGTAATAGCATGAGCAACGAATTAAAAACTCAAGTTGTTGTACTAGGCGGTGGTCCTGGTGGTTACTCTGCGGCATTCCGCGCTGCTGACTTGGGCTTAGAAGTTACATTGGTAGAATCTCGTGAAACATTAGGCGGCGTATGTCTTAATGTTGGTTGTATTCCTTCAAAAGCACTTTTACACGTAGCTAAAGTGATTGATGATGCAGCTGAAATGTCATCTCATGGTGTTACTTTTGGCGCACCAAAGATCGATCTTGACCAAGTTCGTACTTGGAAAGATTCTGTAGTTGGCCAGTTAACTGGTGGACTAGAGGGCATGGCTAAAATGCGTAAAGTGAAAGTTGTATCTGGTTACGGCAAATTCACTGGCAGCAATACTTTAGTAGTTGAAGGCGAGAAAGACTCTACAACTATCACGTTTGATAACGCGATTATTGCAGCAGGTTCTAAACCAGTTAACTTACCTTTCATCCCACAAGATGACCGTGTAATTGATTCAACTGGCGCGCTAGAGCTTAAAGATGTACCAGAAAAACTACTTGTACTTGGTGGTGGTATTATCGGTCTTGAAATGGGGACGGTTTACCGTGCACTAGGTTCTGCAATTGATGTTGTAGAATTTGCTGACCAATTAGTTCCAGCAGCTGATAAAGACATTATCAAAATTTACCAAAAATACGTAAGCAAAAAATTCAACGTAATGCTTTCAACTAAAGTTGTTGGTGTTGAAGCTAAAAAAGATGGCTTATACGTAACGTTTGAAGGTAAAAACGCACCAGCAGAACCTGTACGTTACGACAAAGTGCTTGTTGCAGTTGGCCGTACTCCAAACGGTAACTTACTTGATGCTGAAAAAGCGGGCGTAAACGTTGATGAGCGTGGCTTTATTAATGTTGATAAGCAATTACGTACTAACGTAAGCCATATTTTTGCAATTGGTGACTTAGTTGGCCAGCCTATGCTTGCGCATAAAGCGGTTCATGAAGGTCATGTTGCTGCAGAAGTTATTTCTGGTCAGAAGCATTTCTTCGACCCTAAATGTATTCCTTCGATTGCGTATACTGACCCAGAAATCGCTTGGGTAGGTGTTACTGAGAAAGAAGCAAAAGAGCAAGGCCTAAAAATTGAAACTGCGGTATTCCCGTGGGCAGCATCTGGCCGTGCTATTGCATCATCTCGTACTGAAGGTTCTACTAAACTTATTTTTGATAAAGAAAGTGGCCGTATAATCGGTGGTGCTATGATCGGTATTAACGCGGGCGAAATGCTTGGCGAAATCGGTTTAGGTATTGAAATGGGTGCTGATGGTGAAGACTTAGCGCTTACTATTCATGCTCACCCTACATTGAATGAATCAATCGGCCTTGCAGCTGAAATTTTTGAAGGTTCGATCACTGACTTACCAAACAAAAAAGCAGTTAAAAAGAAGTAATTTAACTTTTTAGCATTTGTTTGAAAAACCCAACTTCGGTTGGGTTTTTTTATGTCTGGTTTTTAATTTAAGAGATGTTGAATTAATTCAATGATACCAATCTGCTTATATATGGGGTCTATTTAACGTTAAGAAAATTACGCTAGAACTAGGCAAAAGTTTTTGTATCTAGTTGTTCTAAATAAAAAATTTTTAACGAAGTTATAGTGCAATTTAATTCGTTAAATTGATCAAAGATTTATGCAGGTTGGTATGGCTATAAATATAAGATTAAATAGCGATAAGTCGTTACAATGCGCGCTTAATTAATTGAAGGTAAATACAGTGAAAAACTCAGTTTTAGCATTACGCGCTCAACAAATAAGTGAATCCCGTCGAGAGTTTAATGCTCGAGGCGGTAAATTAGATCGCTGTGAGCAATGCTTAATAGCTAAGCACTACTGTATTTGTAAAGGTGTTGAGCATGCAGATTGTAAAGCAGCTGTGTGCTTATTAATGTATCACAATGAAAGTTTTAAACCTTCTAATACTGGGCGCTTAATTGCTGAAATAGTGCCAGATAACCACGCATTTAGATGGGATAGAACAGACCCAAACCCCGCTCTTTTAGCTTTGATAAGCGATTCACAATATCAGCCAATGGTAGTATTCCCTGCTGAAGATGTAGAAGAGGGCAGGGCCATTACCGAAATAAGTATTGAAGAGGGTAAAAAACCGCTATTTATATTTTTAGATGGTACCTGGCGTGAAGCTAAAAAAATGATTCGCAAAAGCCCATACTTAGATAACTTGCCTGTACTTTCTGTTACTGCTGATAAACTATCTGATTATCGATTACGTGTTGCCCCTCATGCGCATCAACTAGGCACTGCTGAAGTGGCTATTATGGTGCTAGCGCTTGCGGGAGAAATGGATGCATCTTCTAAATTAGAACAGCATTTTATTAAGTTTCGTGATGCGTATTTGCTTGGTAAGCGCAATAAAGGCCGACCGCTAGAAGAGTAGTTTTACGCAGTTAAGCGAAAGCTTGCTGCTCTTTTAAGTGAGCAAGTGCTTTATTTTGAATTGCTCTGAAGCCTTCCTCAGATGTTAATTGTAAAACCGTATTATATAATTGGCTTACGCTATTGTGAGCCTGAATAAACGAGGTGCAGTCCTCACCAATCATATCCTTAGCCTCTTCAACTCGCTTTAAAAAGTAACAGCTAATATCGGTTTTTCCCTTAAAGTGAGTAGTCGCAATAGCGTTTGCTATTCTATTAAGCTGATAACTAAATTCATCAGGTCGAGAACCCTCACCCCATTTACTAATAGAAATATCGCTTTCTAACTGGATAATTACGTTAAGTATGTTTTTAAACTCACTCATTGGCATATTTAAAAAGTTATAACCTTTGGGGCTAAATAAAGCTTTATACGGATTTTCGTTGGGAGTTTGGGCACTAAAAACACCAATTGGTTTTGCTGTACTTGCGTCTGATACTTTACATAAAAAGGTATTGCTTTGCGGCGTTTTAAAATTCATATCCATTGAGTATTTATGATCCTTGCATTACTTAGTTATCGGCGCAATTAATGAAAAACTTAGCGAAATTTAAAATATTAATAAAGTATTTGAAAGTATTAATATTGATTAACTGGGATGCAGTATTACCCTGCAAAAGTTAGTGGTAGTTGCTTAGAGCTTTACTAAACCCAAATTTTAGGCAAAGAAAAGCGCGCTCTATCTCTAGGCGCGCTTGCGGAATCTTCTAATTTTCTGCATCCTGCAATTGAACTTAATCAACTCCAATTTTTACTAATCCATGTTTATTACTATATTACTTTTTAGTTCTATGTAATGTAGACCATCCGGGCCTGTATCCTTAAATTCCTAAACATCCTGTAGGGTAAATACTATTACCAAATCCTTAATTACACTTCCTAGTGTATCCCTATTTTAACCAATCCCTTGTGTTGCCTTAAAAGGCCTGTCCATTTATTCCTTAAACATCCTGTTAAACAACTTAGCCGTGTTGTTATCCTTTTCGCATCTTCCTGACGCTGTCCTTTTTACAACATTGCGTTGTGATACTCATCCTGAGCCTGTCCTAAAATCCGTGTTGTCCTGGTAACCTAATCATTGGTTGGTTGAGTAAGCAGTCCATTTCCTTTTACTCAATAAGCGTCATTGCTTGGTTGATGCGTAAATTATAGTGCAATAGAGCAACTAAAATAGGGATAAAACTACGTTCAATTAGTATTTATGCAATAGTAATAATGTAAAAGTTCAATTAATACAGGTTGTTAGGTTATTTTTGTGTGTTTTTTATCTTGATTTTTACTCATTAGCTGTCACATCCGTGAGACATCTCTTACACTGCATTTCCTTTTTGGGCGTTATTTACATATTTACATTTATTTAAAGTGTGCACTTTTTGAATGAGCGCGGTAGAATTCGATGATAATAACAATTATTTAGGTGAAATAATGAAGACAGTATTTACACTTGTTTTAGGATTAGCAGCATCGGCACCAGCCTTTGCAAGTGACGTTGTTAATATCTATTCTTTTCGTCAGCCGTTTTTGATTCAGCCAATTTTAGAAGATTTTACAAAACAAACGGGAATAAAAACCAATGTTGTTTTTGCTAAAAAAGGGTTAATTGAGCGTGTTAAACGTGAAGGTAAACATAGTAAAGCCGATTTAGTATTAACCTCTAATTTTAGTGCGCTTATTCAATTAGAAGATTTAAAATTAACACAAACTATAAAAAGTGACAGTGTAAATAATAACGTGCCTGCAGCTTTTCGTGACGGTGATGGCCAATGGGTCGCGCTTACTAAGCGAGTTCGTAATGTGTATTCATCAAAAGAGCGAATTGGTGCGTTACCTAAGCTCACTTATGAAGATTTAGCAGATCCTAAATACAAAGGACAAATTTGTACGCGCTCTGGCAAACATCCATATAACTTAGGTTTAGTGGCTTCTATGATTGCACACCATGGTGAAGCGCAAACCAAAGAGTGGCTTGAAGGTGTTAAGGCTAATTTAGCACGTAAACCTCAAGGTAACGATCGTGCTCAAGTTAAAGCCGTTAAAGAAGGTTTATGTAACTTGGCATTAGGTAATAGTTACTACCTTGGTAAAATGCTAGAAGATAAAGAACAAAAAGGTTGGGCTGAGGCCGTAAATATTAACTTTCCGAATCAAACTAATCGTGGCTCACACATAAATGTTTCGGGTGCGGTTATTACCAAATATGCTAAAAACCCTGAAAATGCATTAAAGCTCATAGAATATATGACCGACAGCAAAGCACAAAACATGTATGCCTCATTAAATATGGAGTATCCAGTTAAGTCGGGTGTTGAACTATCAAGTTTGGTTGCGTCTTGGGGGAGTTTTAAAGAAGACAGCTTGCCACTTGATGAGATTAGTAAATATCGTCCGTTAGCGCTTAAGCTAATTGATGAGGTGAAGTTCGATCTTTAATGACTAATAAATTTAAGCTGTCTAAATGGCAGCTCTTTGCGTGGTCGACTGGCTTAATTCTATCGGCCCCGTTGTTTTTTCTTCTTTTTGAATCTCTACAAGGTAGCTCTGAGGTGTTTTCTCACCTGTGGGATACCGTGCTTTGGGATTACATAACCAATACCGTATTGCTTGTTTTAGGTGTTTGCGTCCTTAGCTGCGCCATAGCTTTGCCACTTGGATGGCTAACGGCTTACTGTAGTTTCCCGGGTAAAAAACAGTTTGAATGGGCACTTATGCTGCCCCTTGCTATGCCCACCTATATTATTGCCTATGTATACACTGATTTATTAGATTATGCGGGCCCGGTGCAAATAGCGCTGAGAGAATGGTTTGGTTGGCAATCGCCTAATGACTATTGGTTTTTTGATATACGTACATTACCCGGCGCCATCGTTATGATTGCCTTGGTGCTTTATCCGTATTTATTTTTGATTTTTAAAACGGCTCTTCGCGAGCAGTCATTCAAATTAGTACAAGCTAGCCAGTTAATGGGATTATCTCCTTGGCAAAGTTTCTTTAAAGTAAGCTTAGTACTCTCTCGTGGGGCTATTGTGGCGGCTCTTGCGCTTATAAGTATGGAAACCATGGCTGACTTTGCAACAGTGAGTTATTTTGCCGTAAGTACATTAACGACTGCCGTATACGATACGTGGTTTGGTTATTACTCACTTACAGCGGCAGCTAAAATATCGGGTGTGATGTTATTACTGTTATTTTTAGCATTAATGGCAGAGCGCTTTAGTCGTCGTAACCAAGCGGTATTTGAGCGCCAATCAAGTGTAAATAGCGAATCTCTCTATGTATTAAAAGGAAAGTCAGCTTGGCTCGCAACGGCATTTTGCAGCTTTATTTTATTTATCGCGTTTGTAATTCCTATTGCAGTACTTATAAATTACGCCATTACCTACTTTGATAAAGCATGGAATGTAGAGTTTTTTAGTTACGCTTGGCAAAGTTTAAAAGTGGCTGGGGTTGTAAGTGTTATAACCATTACATTGAGTGTTTTTGTGGTTTTTTATCAGCGTGTGGCAAAGCAAACGTATCCGCTTATTCCTGGGCGTTTAGCAAGCACAGGCTATGCGTTGCCTGGCACAGTACTCGCTATTGCGGTCTTGTTACCTCTTACATTGTTAGAGAACACCATCAACAAAGCGCTCGAGCCGTATAATTTAGATATTGGCTTACTGCTTACAGGTAGCATTCTTACTATTATTATTGCTTATATTGTTAGGTTTTACGCCATTGCACACGGAGCAATTGAGTCGAGTTTTTTACGTATTAGCCCATCACTTGATATGGCAAGCCAATCAATGGGTAAAAGCCAAGGACAAACACTGCGTTTAGTGCACCTACCTTTACTGCGAAGAGGATTGCTTACTGCTGCGTTATTGGTATTTATTGAGTGCATGAAAGAACTGCCGGCTGCGCTATTGCTCAGGCCGTTTAATTTTGAAAGCTTAGCTACTCATGTATTTCAGTATGTGAGTGACGAGCAGTTAGAGCTTGCTTCAATATCGGCTTTATTTATTGTTATTGTTGGGTTTATTCCTTTGTATTTTATTAATCGTTCTATGGAGCAGCGTAGTTAAATGAGTAGTTTAATTTTACAAGGCGTGAGCTATCACTATAACGGCACAAAGGTTATCCACAATTTAGATTTAACAGTAGGTAAAGATGAAATTGTTTGCCTACTCGGAGCGAGTGGGTGCGGCAAAACGACCACGTTAAAAGCGATTGCAGGTTTAATTGAAGCTAAGCAAGGGTCTATTTTTATAGACGGTAAATTAGTGAGTGATGAGCAATCGTTTGTCTCGCCTGAGCACCGTAACATCGGCATGATGTTTCAAGATTATGCATTGTTTCCGCATTTAACGGTAGCAAATAATATCGCATTCGGGCTTAGTAAAATGAGTAAAGCTCAAAAGCAGCAACGCGTTGATGAAATGCTTAAGCTGGTACATTTAATTGGCTGTGCCGAGAGGTTCCCGCATCAGTTATCGGGTGGTCAACAGCAGCGTGTAGCTATTGCTCGTGCATTAGCTTATAAGCCTAGTTTATTGCTACTTGATGAGCCCTTTTCAAATATCGACACACAAGTACGCTTTGAATTAATTGCCGATATACGTCGAATTATTAAGGCAACTCAAGTGTCTGCTGTGTTTGTTACACATTCAAAAGAAGAGGCGTTTGCGTTTTCAGATACACTTGCCATTATGCATCGCGGTAAAATTGAGCAACAAGGCACGCCCGAGCAGCTTTTTGCAGCTCCATGTTCAAAGGAGGTTGCAGAGTTTCTGGGTCAAGGCATATACTTGAGCGCAGAAGTATTAACAGCAACTGAATACAAAACACCATTTGGTTTAGTCGAATCTTATATTGAGAGTAAGCATGACGTAAGCGTAGGGCTTATATATGTGCGCCCTCATCAAATAGAATTAGTGGCAGATAACCAAAGTGACAAACTCAGCAAGCGAGCTACAATCATAAGTCGTCGCTTTATTGGTTCGGCGTATGTTTATTCACTTGTTATTGATAAACAAGAAATTGAAGTTGCTGCACAATATGGCCAGTCATTTGAAAATAATGAACAGGTTATAATAAAAATAAAACCTCACACGGTGAATTTTTTCGAATCTTAATTAATTTGTTATTCGCTGTGTTTTTATCTGTAAAACTAAGGAATAACAATGGCGCAAGCGCAATCAGGGATTTGTGCTGAAGCAAACTTACACGGTTTGCACTTATTTTTTAATGTGTTTGATGGTCAAGATGAATCACTTCGCGCAAAGTTAAAACAAGTAAGCGCTATTGAAGAAGAATTTAGCGATCAGTTCTCAGAATCAATGCTCTCTTGTATGGTTGCTATTGGTGCGCAATATTGGCCGCATATCCTCCCTGAATACATCCCAAGCGAATTACAGAGCTTTCCTAATATAAACCATAGCGATCATCAAATGAGCGTACAACCGTGCGATTTATTTGTGCAAATTCGCTCTGACCGTGAAGACGTTAATCATTTGTTTGCGCTGCAAATTTTAAAACTATTTGCCCCCGATGTTGAGCTGGTGGAGCAAATTCGTAATTTTCGCTTTTTAGATGGTCGTGATTTTAATGGTTTTATTTATGGTGGCGATACAGCTCATGGAAGAAAAAAGCGCGCTACGGCTTTAATTAGTAACCCTGGCAATTTTGAAGATCAGGGGAGTTATATTCATGTACAGCGCTATAAGCATGACTTAACTATGTGGCAGCACTTATCATTGAGCGAGCAAGAACAAATAATGGGACGTACGCGCCTTGATAACACGCTAATTACCCCTGCGATCGAAACCAGCCATGCTTCACGTAGCGAGCTAAAAGACGAAGACGGACAACCGCTATTATTAAATCAGAGCATGCCTTATGGCGATGTGTATGAGCAGGGAATGTTATCAATTACATGCTCTTGTACGGGCACCGCATTTGAAAAAGTACTTAATAGTCGTTTAGGGGAAGGGGATTGTTACGACCACTGGCTTGATTTTACTCAAGCCGATATGGGTTCTGCTTTCTTTGCGCCTTCAGTCGGGTTTTTAAAACAAATTTAGTTTGCTATTAAACCGTATCAAATAAAATGCGAACACGTTCAAGTGTTACATCTATTTCAGATATTTTAGCAGGAGCGATAAAAATAGTATCGTCGCCTGCAATTGTTCCTAGTACGCCATCTGCTTTACCTAATGAATCTAATAAACGAGCGATAAGCTGAGCGGCGCCTGGACTGGTACGAATAATGATCATCATTTCGTTGTGCATAATGTCGATTACTAATTGGCGTAATGGGCTTTTAGCCGTAGGTACACCCATTTCAGCAGGTAAGCAGTAAACCATTTCTTGTTTGGCGTTACGTGTGCGTACAGCACCAAATTTACTTAACATGCGCGATACTTTACTTTGGCTTATATTGTCAAAGCCTTGATCTTTTAATGCATCAACTATTTCGCCTTGAGAGCCAAAATTTTCTTCTTTTAATAGTGATTTAAATGCTTTTACCAGTGCTTCTTGTTTATCTTGTGGTTGCATAGTCTTTATTCGTTTTTGTTATTTATGCCGCAAATTCTACACAAAAATGAATAATTATGCAGCAGTTGTTTAGTTAACTTGCCAGTTTGATGCGTTAAATCACAAAAGTTTACGACTATGGTCGAAAATATACTTGAAATAGACAGGATAAATTTGTTTTTAGTCGCTAATTTCATTATCTTAAGAGCCACAAATGTTTCCTACCTCAAATTACGGAGAATTCCAATGAAAGTTGCTGTATTAGGTGCTGCAGGCGGTATCGGCCAAGCGTTGTCTTTATTATTAAAAACAGGCTTACCAGCTGGCTCTGAATTATCACTTTATGATGTTGCACCAGTAGTACCAGGTGTTGCGGTTGACCTTTCTCACATCCCAACAGATGTTAAAGTAGCAGGCTTTGGCGCAGACGAATTAAACAAAGCGCTTGAAGGCTCTGACATCGTTCTTATCCCAGCGGGTATGCCACGTAAACCAGGTATGGATCGTGCTGATTTATTTAATGTAAATGCTGGTATCATCAAAACTTTAGCTGAAGGCATTGTTGCTAGCTGTCCTAAAGCGTTAGTAGGTATTATTACTAACCCAGTAAATGGCACAGTTCCAATCGTTGCTGAAGTATTCAAAAAAGCAGGTACTTACGACGCTAAACGCGTATTCGGTATTACTACGCTTGACGTTATTCGTTCAGAAGCATTTGTTGCTGAACTTAAAGGCGTAGACGTAGCAACTGTAAAAGTACCAGTAATTGGTGGTCACTCAGGCACAACTATTCTTCCTCTACTTTCTCAAGTTGAAGGTGTTTCTTTCACAGATGAAGAAGTTGCTGCACTTACTCCACGTATCCAAAATGCGGGTACTGAAGTTGTAAATGCTAAAGCAGGCGGTGGTTCAGCTACGCTATCTATGGGTGCTGCTGCAGCTCGTTTTTGTATGTCTTTAGTTAAAGGCCTACAAGGTGAAGAAGTTGTAGATTACGCTTACGTTGCTGTTGAAAATGGCGATGCAGAGTACTTTGCACATCCAGTACGTTTAGGTAAAAACGGCGTAGAAGAAATTCTTTCTTACGGCGAACTAAGCGCATTTGAAACAAAAGCAAAAAATGACATGCTTGAAACACTGAAAAAAGACATCAAAGAAGGTGTTGATTTCATGGCGTAATAGCCAAAGTAGAATAACAAAAAAGCCTGCATTTGCAGGCTTTTTTATTGCTCAGAATTAATTTCACACTGTGTAACTAGTTAAAACTAGTGGTCGCGGTCAACCGCAATACGAGCAAGGCTTATGAGTGCTTGCTTATAGTCAGACTCAGCTAAAAAGTCTAAACACGCAATAGCTTTGTCAGCCTCAAGCTCTGCTTTTTGCATTGTAAATTCAAGCGCATTAGTTTGCTTTAGTGCCGATAGAATTTCTTCTAAATGCTCCATACCATTACTGTGCTCTATTGCATCACGAATAAGCTGCGTTTGCTGCTCGCTACCATGTTGCATAGCATAAATAAGTGGAAGCGTTGGTTTGCCTTCAGCTAAATCATCACCAATGTTTTTACCCAACTGCTCAGCATCTGCATTGTAATCGAGTACATCATCTACTAGCTGAAACGCAGTACCTAAATGCATACCATATAGGTTTAGTGCATCGAGAGTAGTTTGGTCTTGCTCAGTAATAATGGCAGCAAGGCCTGTCGCTGCTTCAAACAATTTAGCTGTTTTAGAGTAAATAACCTGCATATAACTGGCTTCGGTCGTATCTGGGTCGTTGCAGTTCATTAACTGCAATACTTCACCTTCAGCAATAATGTTTGTTGCATCGGCAAGTACTTGCATAACCTGCATTTTTCCAAGGCCAACCATAAGCTGAAATGAACGAGTGTAAATAAAGTCACCAACCAATACGCTAGCAGCATTACCAAATTCAGCATTTGCTGTAGGTGTGCCACGTCGTAAGTTTGATTCATCTACAACATCATCATGCAATAGCGTTGCTGTATGAATAAACTCAACAATTGTTGCAAGTGTTATGTGATCTTTACCCTGATAACCGAGCGCTTTGGCTGCTAAAATCGCGAGCATTGGACGAACGCGTTTGCCGCCACTGCTAACTATATATAAACCAAGCTGATTAACTAACGCCACATCTGAGCGCATTTGCGCATGTATAAGTTGATTGACGTCATTCATATCGCTTTCGATTAACGCCTGGATAGCTTTTATATCCATTGATCTCCGAGCCAATTTTTATGTGTGAACGGCGCAGATTGTACAACAAAAAATGGACTAGCTCGATATTTTGTGACGATTGATTGAAAAAACACTATTAAAGTACTTAATTTAGACTGAATTAGCCAAGATAACTGATTAATTGATAATCAATATATAGTTTATGGTGTGCTTAGATATTAAGCTGTGAGGGTCATATTTGAGTACATTAATTTATTTCGACTAAGAGTTAAAAAGCGCTTGGCAAAAGGGCTAATTAATATAAAATGGGGTAAATATTGAATTGCTCTCAAAGCAGCTACTTTTTATTCATTTTAATTACAAAATAGGCTTGCTAGTTATTTCGCGTTAGCGTAAACTTCGCGCCCTATCGAAGAATATTTTAGTTGCGCCGATTTGAGGGTGCACAGACGGAGTTAATTATGTACGCGGTTTTCCAAAGTGGTGGTAAACAGCATCGTGTGACTGAAGGTCAAACGATTCGTCTTGAAAAATTAGACGTTGAAACTGGTGTGGCAGTAGAATTTGATTCAGTACTTTTAGTTGCTGATGGTGAGAAAATCGAGATCGGTGTACCGTTCGTAAACGGTGGCAAGATAACAGCTGAGGTTGTTTCACATGGTCGCGGTGAGAAGATTAAGGTTGTTAAATTTAGACGCCGTAAGCATTCTCGTAAGCAAATGGGCCATCGTCAATGGTTCACTGAAGTTAAAATCACTAGCATTAGCGCTTAATTAGAGGTACTTAGAAATGGCACATAAAAAAGCAGCTGGTAGTACTCGTAACGGTCGCGATTCAGAAAGCAAACGCCTAGGTGTTAAGCGTTTTGGTGGCGAATCAGTTCTAGCGGGTAGCATCATTGTTCGTCAGCGTGGAACTCGTTTCCACCCTGGTACTAACGTAGGTATCGGTAAAGACCACACTATCTTCGCAAAAGCAGATGGTAAAGTTCAGTTTGAACAAAAAGGTCCTTTAAACCGTAAATACGTAACTATCGTAACTGAGTAATCAGTAAGGTAGTTAAAAACCCCGCCTTTGCGGGGTTTTTTGTTTTGTAGTCAGTCAAAATATATACCCAAGCCTGCATTTGTGTTGGCTTGGGTATATAATAGAGTTATTAAACAAGCCAATCCCTAAAGTGAGTAATCATGAAGTTTGTAGATGAAGTAGAAATTCGCGCAGAAGCTGGAGACGGTGGCAGCGGCATCGTGTCTTTCCGTCGTGAAAAATATGTTCCAGATGGTGGACCAGACGGCGGTGACGGTGGAGACGGTGGTAGTGTTTATCTACAAGCTGATGAAAACTTAAATACCCTAATTGATTATCAGTTTGAGCGCTTTCATAGAGCTGAACGTGGTACTAACGGTCGTAGCCGTAACTGTACAGGCCGAAAAGCCGATGACTTATTTGTTATGGTGCCTGTAGGCACGCGCATCATGGATGTTGATACCCAAGAGGGACTTGGCGACTTAACTCAAGATGGTCAACGAATTTTGGTTGCAAAAGGTGGTTTCCACGGCTTGGGGAATGCACGTTTTAAATCAAGTACTAACCGAGCACCTCGTCAAAAAACATTGGGCACACCCGGTGAAGTACGTAACTTAAAGTTAGAGTTACTATTATTAGCTGATGTGGGCTTGCTAGGATTACCAAATGCGGGTAAATCTACGTTTATCCGCAGTGTATCTGCAGCAAGACCAAAAGTAGCTGATTACCCATTTACGACGCTTATTCCTAATTTAGGTGTTGTACGTCCAGAAGCAAATAAATCATTTGTTATAGCCGATATTCCGGGTCTAATTGAAGGTGCATCTGATGGTGCAGGCCTAGGTATTCGCTTCTTGAAGCATTTAGAGCGTTGTCGTGTGTTATTGCACATTATTGATGTAATGCCGGTAGATGGTTCAAACCCTGTTGATAATGCATTCTCGATTATTAACGAGCTACACCAATACAGCCCTAAATTAGCTGAAAAACCACGCTGGTTAGTGTTTAATAAAATAGATTTATTACCAGAAGATGAAGCAAAAGCGCTATGCGAAGCGATTGCAGAAGAGCTGGGCGAAACTGAAAACATTTATCACATTTCAGCAATTAATAAACTTAATACTCAACCTTTAATCCACAACATAATGACACTACTTGATAGCATGCCTAAAGAGAAGTTTGTACAAGTTGAAGATGAAGAAGTTGAATTCAAGTGGGATACCTATCATGAAAAAGCCACTAAAGGCAAAGGCAATGATGATGATTGGGACGACTGGGATGAAGATGATTACGACGTAGAAGTTGTCTACGAGCGTTAATTAAATAGAATTTATTAAAAAGGAGCTTATGCTCCTTTTTCTTTATTTAAGAATAAAGTACTAGGTGTTTATTATGATAATTTCAATGATTGCAGCAATGGCAAATAACCGTGTAATTGGCCTAGATAATAAAATGCCATGGCATTTACCTGCGGATCTTCAGCATTTTAAAAAAGTAACTACGGGTAAACCTGTGATCATGGGTCGTAAAACTTTTGAGTCAATAGGCCGTCCTTTACCTGGGCGTCGTAATATTATTATTACTCGAAACAGCGAATATACTGCACAGGGTATTGAAGTGGTAACCACACCAGAGGCCGCACTAGAACTGGTTTGTGCTGTTGAAGAAGTAATGATTATTGGTGGCGGTAATATTTATGAGCAATTTTTACCAAAAGCAGAACGCTTGTATTTAACCTTTATTGATTTAGATATTAAAGGCGATACACAGTTTCCTGATTACAATAAAGTTGCTAATTGGGACGTGAAAGAAGAGCAAGAAAACCTTCCTGATGAAAAAAACAAATCTAGTTATAAATTCGTAACTTTGTATAAAGAACATTAACATTATTGCGTAATTTTTGATAGATTGATATAATATTTGATAGTCTATATAAGAACAAAGTATTATAAAGGGTTTGTCATGTTTAAATTACCAAAGCTAGTTGCACTTACTGCTGTTGTCGCTGTAAGTTCTTTTTCGTATACAGCACCTGCAAATGCTGAAGATCAATTAGCAGTATCTATTTGTGAATACATTGCGGCAGACGATAAAAACCGATTACGCAGCAAGCTTAAAAGCTCTCGTGTAAAAATTCGTAATATTTATGATGCAGTACAATGTAATGGTAATAACTTATTACGTCATGCTGTTGCTAGTAATGCAGTGGATACTGGTGAGTATATAGTTAAAAACTTATCAAAAAGTGCGTTAACAGATGGTGCTGATATTGCTTGGGCTGAAGGCAACTTTGCTAGCTCACCACTTATTGCAGTAATTAAAGATCGCGCTGGTCTTTAATTATAAAAAGGTTTTATAACTCTACCTTCAGTAAGGTATTGTTAAATATTGATTAGTCTGAAGTTGTTATTAATAACAATCTCAGGCTTTTTTATTTAGCTAATGTAATCTCACCCCCCCCAACAAAATCATTAATAAGTTCACTATTTACCTATCTATTTTATATTCCCAAAGTGTAGAGTCTTCACTTTAAAAGCAGCTTCAAATTTACTCCTTCAAAAGAGGTAACTTTATTCAGCTGGTATCTATTTTGTATCTGCTAGTTTATTTACAAACTTAATCACTAAGGATAGATATGAAAGCTGTAATTCCAGTAGCAGGCTTAGGGACGAGAATGCTCCCTATGACAAAAGCTATTCCAAAAGAAATGCTCCCTATAGTTGATAAACCTCTAATTCAATATATTGTCAGCGAATGTGTATCTGCCGGTATTAAAGATATTGTATTAGTTACACACAGCTCTAAAAATGCAATCGAAAACCATTTTGATACAAGTTACGAGCTAGAAGCTACTCTTGAAAAACGTGTTAAACGTGCTTTATTAGATGAGATTCGCTCTATTTGTCCGCCTGATGTCACCATTATGAGTGTACGCCAAGGTGAAGCTAAAGGGCTAGGGCATGCTATTCTGTGTGCTAAGCCAATAGTTGGTGACGATAACTTTGTAGTGCTCCTGCCAGATGTGATACTTGATGCTTATACAGCGGACCAAAAAACTGAAAACTTAGCGGCCATGATTAAACGCTTTAAAGAAACTCAAGCAAGTCAAATAATGCTTGAGCCAGTAGCTAAAGAAGACGTTAGTAAATATGGTATTGCTGATATAAACGGTGTTGAGTTAATGCCAGGTAAAAGTGCTGCAATTAAAGCAATGGTTGAAAAACCTGATGCAGATTTAGCACCTTCAAATCTTGCTGTTGTAGGGCGATATGTACTGAGTAAGAATATTTGGCCTCTACTCGCAAAAACGTCTGTAGGTGCTGGCGGTGAAATACAACTTACAGATTCTATTGACGCATTAATGGCACAAGAAACTGTTGAAGCATTCCATATGAGTGGTCGCTCTCACGATTGCGGAGATAAGTTAGGCTATTTAAAAGCAATTGTAGAGTACAGCATGCGGGATAAAAAGTTAGGTAATGACTTTTCTCGCTTTATAAATGATTTGAATTTACCTTAACTACAGAGCAATAAATTTTATGAAAACTATAGAAGCTAAAATAGTTTTCATAAAATGTAGTGAACTCGGTCTATAAACCTTTGCTAGACTACTCTGGGTTACTAAGTTAGTTACACTTTACCTACACTGTAATAGGTTACGTAGTATGATTGTTACTTATTCTGTATTGATCTTTTAAAGGAACCACCATGATTGAGCAAGGCCAAGAATTACCATCGGTTACGTTAACGCAATTAACTGACGACGGTATGCAATCTCTTACAAATAAAGAGTTGTTTGAAGGTAAAAAAGTCGTGTTATTTGCAGTGCCAGGTGCATTTACACCAACGTGTTCAAATGCACACTTACCTGAATTTATTACTCTTGCTGATAAAATTAAAGCAAAAGGTGTTGATGCTATTTACTGTGTATCTGTTAATGACGCATTTGTTATGAAAGCATGGGGCGACTCGCAAAACGCGCAAGAAATTACAATGCTTGCCGATGGCGATGGAAGTTTCACTAAATCGTTAGGGCTTGATAAAGATACCGCTAGTTTTGGTGGTTTACGTTCAACGCGTTACGCTATGATTGTTGAAAATGCAGTAGTAACTGGTTTATTTGTAGAGCAAGACAAAGAGTTTGTTGTAAGCCGCGCAGAATCAGTACTAGAGAAGCTATAACAGTAATAAAGTGTAGGTTCTAGCTTTAATTAATCAGCTACTTACTATTTAAAAACCGATGTTGGAAACAACATCGGTTTTTTATTTACGGCTCAAACTTTAAATTACGGTTGGTATTGTCCGCTAAGTGTTAAACCAGAGAAAGTGCTATAAGCGTTAACGCTCAAGTGCCAAGTACCTGCTTGTGGATTGGTAAATGTACATGTTTCTGCGTTGCCATTTTTATAAGGGCGACAATCGTACGTAGTGGTTGTTGGTTGGCTGCCATATTTTACAAATAAGTCTGCATCGCCACTTCCACCCGACGTTGTTACTGTAAACGTACTCATTCCTGCAGGTACATCTAACGTGTAATGTTTCCACTGACCAGTATTGGCTGTCACATCGCTTATAGTGCCGCCGCCAGCTTGTGGAGTGCCTGTACCGCCACCAGACGATGAACCACCAGTAATATTACCTACCAAGCTCACAGCTGAATACGCAGAGTAGCCGTTAAGCATTACGTGGTAAGTGCCTGCTGTAGGGTTATCAATAGAGCACTCTTCGCTATTACCGCCTTTATAAGGGCGACAGTCATAGGTAGTAGTTGTAGGTTTACTGCCCGCACGTACGTATAAATCAGCATCACCAGTACCACCACTCATAGTGAATGTTACGTTAGTTGCACCGCTTGGTACTGTCATCGTGTAAAATGCTTGTGCATTTGCAGCCCCACTTAAACCTGTTTTAGCTTCACCATTAATCAGCTCGCTATCACCGCCTGTAGGCGGAGTGATGCCGCCACTTGCTGCTGCAACAGCTGCGGCTGCATCAACAATACCCGTACCACAGCTAGTACATGTAGCAGGGAACGAACGGGTTGTTGATTTTAAAATACTTTCTATTTCGTCAGGCGTTGCATCTGGTTTTGCTTGCTTAATAAGTGCCGCAACACCTGCTACGTGAGGCGCAGCCATTGATGTACCTTGCGAATAACCGTAACTGTCGCTTGAAGGTGTAGACGAACCTGAGTTATAAGTTGATAGAACACCTTCTGAGTCGTTTGCAAAGCTTTGCGCCCCACCCGGTGCTGCAACATCAATATTGCTACCGTAGTTTGAGTAATAAGCTCGACCGCCATTACGACCTACTGATGCTACGTTTACTACACCATTACAGTTACCTGGATTGTAGTTTGCTGAGTTATCGTTATCGTTACCTGCAGCAATAACTACCACAGTGCCGTTACTACGCGCGGTGTTAATTGCATTTTGAGTTGTCGAGCTACATGAACCGCTGCCACCTAAACTCATATTTATTACATCTGCAGGGTTTGAGTTAGCAGGAATGCCTGAAACACTTCCGCCAGATGCCCAAATAATACCATCTGCAATATCAGAGGTTAAACCACCACACTTACCTAGTACACGAACAGGCACTACTTTTGCGTTATAAGCTACGCCTGCAACACCTTCACCGTTATTGGTTACCGCAGCAACTGTGCCGGCTACGTGCGTGCCGTGCCAGCTAGAGTTTTGTGCACCGTTAGTGCCACATTCATTCGCAGCAACTGCATCACCAGGATCACGTGCATCGCTATCGCGACCACCGCCATCGTTAGCTACCGATAGGTTAGAGATCATATCGTAACCCGGTAAAATGTTAGCATTTAAATCGGCATGTGGGCGGTAACCCGTATCTAGTACAGCTACAACGACACCGCTACCCGTTGCGGTATCCCATGCGGTCGGTAAGTTTAAACCACCGGCTTGCTCGTAGTAGTGCCATTGGTCATCAAAACGTGGATCGTTAGGAGTTGAAAACGGCTTTAACATTTGATCCACTTCAATGTATTCCACATTGCCAGAATCAACCATTTCTTGCATAAACTCTTGGGCCTCTGCCGCACTTAATTTTTTATCAGCACGCATTACGTGATGGTTATTAAGTGCCATTGCACGAACGTATTTTGCTTTTACTTTGCCTTTTTTAGAAGCGAAGTTTTTAACAAAGCTTTGTGCGCGCTTTTTCATGCTGGCTGGGCTTGCGTCTGCAGTTGAGAGGCTCGCCATTTCGTTATTATTTTTATATTTAATAATGAACTGAGTTTCGAAACCGCCTTGGCTTTGTAGTTTAGCCGACGTTTCAGCCATTGAACTTGAAACTGATTGAGCCATGCCAGATGTTGCAGCAAAAAGCGTACTAACTGTAATTGCAATTGCGCATCTTTTAAAAGTTTTACTTGTTGTCATAATTATCCCTAGATTTTTATTTATTATTTCGTGATGTAAGATCACGATGCGGCAACAAAAGTAAATGATCTGTTAACTGGGTTAAAATATCAATTTATTATGTACCTCTTTCATTTAGTTATAACTCAGGTTTTTAGCGGTTTACTCGTTGTTTAGTATTTGTCATATAAATTAAAAATAAGTATAAAGGATTGATTTGTTGTGCGGGTAATTATTCCCGACTTATTACTGATGCGTTTTTGTTGTGTTATTGCTAATAATTTAAATGCTACGTTGTTAGCTATCAAACTTTGCTATAATCGGAAAAATTTTTTAGTAGGGTAAAATAATGAGTCAAGTAGATGTAATTGTAATAGGTGCGGGAGCAGCAGGATTAATGTGTGCAGCGCAAGCTGGATACCGTGGCCGAAGCGTTACAGTACTTGATATGGGGAAAAAACCAGGTCGTAAAATTTTAATAAGTGGTGGTGGGCGTTGCAATTTTACAAATGAAAATGCAACCCCGGATAACTACTTATGCACAAACTCTCATTTTGTTAAATCATGCTTAAGTCGTTATACACAGCATGACTTTATTGAGCTGGTGGACAGACATGGCTTGGCGTATCACCATAAAACACTAGGCCAGCTTTTTTGCGATAACAATGCACAAGACATTGTTGATATATTACTGACCGAATGTGAGTGGGCCGGAGTAAATATAAAGCTACGCAGTGAAGTGATCAGCGTATCAAAAACCGAAACCGGCTATAGCGTTACCACAGAGCAAGAAACATTAAGCTGTGAGTCGTTAGTTATTGCATCGGGTGGCTTAACCATGCCAAAACTAGGGGCTACACCAATAGGCTATAAAATTGCAGAGCAGTATGGCTTAAGCGTGTTACCAACCATGGCAGCACTTGTACCATTTACTTTGCATCAGCATGATAAAGAGCGTTTTGAAGGGCTCTCGGGAATTAGTATCCCTTGTGAAGTTTCAAGCGAAGACGGCACCGTATTTAAAGAAAATATCCTCTTTACTCACCGAGGGTTATCGGGCCCTGCAATATTGCAAATAAGCTCATTTTGGCGAGCAGGGCAGGCTGTCACTATAAACCTGCTACCTGAAATTGATTTAAGGCAACAACTTGCTGATTGGCGTGAAACACAAGCCCAAAAGTCGTTAAAAAACAGCCTTTCGACTATTTTACCTAAACGCTTTATAGAAATACTGCATGAAAGCAAAGCGATACCAGATTGTAATATTAATCAGCTTACACATGCCCAAATAGATGAGTTAGTTAATTACATTCATGCGTGGCAAATTAAACCCAATGGCACAGAAGGTTATAGAACAGCAGAAGTAACATTGGGCGGTGTAGATACCGACGAGTTGAGCTCAAAAACCTTTGAAGCTAAAAAAGCTAAAGGCTTATATTTTATAGGTGAAGTAACCGATGTAACGGGTTGGTTAGGGGGCTACAATTTCCAGTATGCTTGGAGCTGTGGATTTGCTTGTGGGCAGTACGCTTAAGTTTAGGCTATAGACCCATTTAAGTAAGTTGATTGAGCGATAACGGTTGAATCGTTATCGCTAACACATACTTTATTGCGTCCATTATTTTTAGCCTTATATAGCGCTGTATCAGCCCGCTCCAATAGTTTTAGCACTGTATCGTCTTTTTGTATCGTTGCTAACCCAATACTTATAGTAAATGCTATATTTGTAATGGTGTTTTCGGCAATATATTTTCTCAGGTCATCAGCTTTTTTAGCGCTATCATTTAAAGAGGTGTTCGATAAAATAATAGTGAATTCTTCTCCACCCCATCGCGCAATAAGTGCATCATTTCCCATACGAATTTTTAATATTTTAGAAAATTCAGTGAGTACGTTATCGCCAACTAAATGCCCGTAGGTATCGTTTATATTCTTGAAGTGGTCTATATCGCAAATAAGTAAGCAATGCGGGGTTTTAAAAACGTCGTTTTTAGCAATTAACTGTGATAATTCAAAATCAAACTTTTGCCTGTTATAAAGCCCAGTTAACTTATCGGTTTCTGCTAAGTGTTGAATTTCTAGGTTACGGATAGATAGTCGGGTGTATGCCGAAAACCGTGTTTTTTCGTAAAATCTAAAAATCAAAATATGAGCAAGACCTACTTCAATAAGATTAAATAAAGAGCCTAAGCCAATTGTTACAGTTTGCTGTTGTTGTAAGTACACAAGATACGCACAAATAGCAAAAGCGACTGCACTAAATATACTCCCCCAATTTCTGCCAACTAAAAAAAATGTGAATGGCGGAATAAGCGTGGCCCAAAATAAAGAGTGGGCATGGCCACCAACTGAAATCACAAACATCATTATTAAGCTAACGACCATAAGGGTAACAGCCCACGCTGCTGCATTTACGTTGGCTGTTTTATTAAACCAAGTATAAATACCTAACGATATCGTAAGTCCTAATGCATCAATTAAAGCAATGTCATAGCTTTCAAAATAAAAAAGATTGAGGAGTGTTAAAACTAAAAAGTAACATGTGGTTATTAGTAAAGAGTGGGCTATTAAGCGAGTACGCCAAAAATCCTTATGGTCTTTTGGGTATTGTGGAAACTCTTTGTACCAAAAACCTAGCATAATGAACGACTCTTTAACCTCTGAATTTAGTGATTATTACTTATATTAGGCTTTTATTATAGTTTTTTACTTTGATTAAAACGCTTATATACGGTGGTGTTTATAAAAGTTTAAAGAGCATTACAGCATTTTTCAAAGGTATGAAGGACTAGGTAGTGACTGATTACTTAAATGTAATATGCCTCGCCTTGATTTAATTGACGCAGAGCTCAACGTTATCGCTTACGTAGAGCTCTGAATAAATGTTATATCTATTCCTCTATAAATGCCTCGCCTTGTGTCATCCACTTTGCAGCTGGTTTGCCTTTTAAGTAATGATCAAAGTACTGCATCATACGCACTGAAAAATCGACCTGATTAGGAAACTTTTTCAAGTGGTGTGGTTCACCTTCGTATTGTAAAAATGTAGCGTCTTTTCCTGCACGGCGTAGCGCTAAATAATACTGTACGCTTTCATGCCAAGGTACTGCATCATCTTTGTCGCCAGACATTATTAAGATAGGCGTATTAACTTTGTCTGCAAAAAATACTGGTGAGTTTTCTATGTAAAGTTCTGGTGCTTCAAATAAGTTTTTGCCAATACGGCTTTGTCCTGTTTCGTATTGAAATTGACGAGCAAGGCCCGATTTTAAACGTATGCCACTGTAAGCACTTGTCATGTTTGATACTGGTGCGCCAGATACAACCGCTTTAAACATATCTGTTTGGGTTATCATAAACGCACTTTGATAACCTGCCCAAGAGTGACCTTGTAAGCCTATTTTATCTGGGTCGGCTATGCCTAAATCTATTAATTTTTGGGTGGCGTTTATCATGGTTTGCGTTGACGATTTACCCGGGTGACCTATTTCAAAACGAATATCAGGTAAAAATACCGCATAGCCATTTGAGGTAAACATAGGGAAATTAGGGCGATGGTTTAATTCCATTTTTGGAAAATCAAACATACGCTGGCTCATGTAACGATAAAAATACACAACCACAGGCACTTTATCGCCTTTTTTATAGCCCGCTGGTTTTATTAGTACGCCTTGTAAGTCTTCGCCATCAAAACCTTTATAGCTTATCAGCTCTGGCTTTTCGCCCCACGCAAAATTACTAATTTGTGGGTTTAGGGTGGTCACTTGTTTTGGTGAACTAAAGCTAAAATCTGTTTGGTAGTAATCAGGAAATTGGTTATAAGTTTGCGAGGTGAATAAATACTTGTCAGCCTTTTTGGCTTTTTTAACCATATCAAAGCGTTTATTACCGCTAAGCACCTTAGTTATTGTGTTAGTGGTTAAGTCGAGCTTTGCAACTTCGCTTTGTTTAATTTGTAAGTTAATAGCAGAGACAAGTAATGTATCGCCTTTTTTAAAGCCCACTTGGGGTTTATCAAGCTTAATAACACGGTACTGCGTATTGCTTTGCTTACCATTAGTTAGGCGTTTAGCAAGCTGCGTTTTTACGTCAAATGCCCAAATATCGTATTTACTATAAGCAAGCACTTGGCTGCTGTCGGTCATCCAACCAGCAAAACCATAACCAGGTTGAGTAGATGGGTAGTCGTGTTTATCATCAGCAAAGGTTGCCTGAATCGCTTTTGTAAGCGGTGTTACTTTATTATTTTTTAAATCTTTTAGCTGTATTTGGCTATCGCTAAAATAAGCTGCAAATTCACCATTTGGTGCAAGGCTTGGCCTAAACGAGTAGTTACTAATAATGGAAGTTTGTTTACCGGTGTTTATATTTACTGCAAAGTAATCAGCAAAAAAACCGCCGTACATTATTTTTTCTAGGTAGGGGATGTTAGATGAGCCAAGTAAAGACACATCTCGCTCAGGGTTTAGTGCAACCTCAGGCATATTAGTGGTACTTAGCTGTACCACTTTTTGCGAGTTAACGTGATATACCGCGCTGTAATGGCGGTTTTTATTAATTTCGTTCCATTGCTGTTCTTCACGCGGTTTTATTTGCGCATCGTTGTTGTGCCATACATCTAAACCTTTGTGTTCACGAATGGTGTCAAAATCGTATAGTGAGGCTTCGTCGGTATATTCTTTGGCTTTTACTTTAGCTGCTAATTTTGGATGGTTTTCAAAATATAAGCGCTCGCCATTTTCTGACCATTTAAGGGATGCTGTTTTACCTAGGGTCCATGTTTTATCAGGTGAGGCTATTGTTGAAAGTTTATCGTTTTTATATAGCTGTAAACTGTAGCTTCGACGGCGCGTGTCATCATTTACATAGTTACCTAATGTAAACGCTGCAATATTGTCAGTTGGGTGCCATGCTATTTTATTTGCGATTGCGCCCGGTTCATCAATTAATACGCTGCTATTAAAGTCACTTAGCTCAATTAACGCTATTTGGTTGTTATTACCATCGCTGTAACTTTGACTCACTAATAGCTGGCTGTTGGCTGAGTTAATCGCGTAGCTAAATACGTTTTCTATTGTATGGGTGCGTTTATCAGATAAATTTACGATAACAAGCGCATAGCTCTTATCTTTTTTATCGGGCGTGATAGCGTTGTCTACTTCGTTTTTAGCGCTATCGGTTTTATCTTCTACTTTTGCGTCATCGTCTTTTTTATTTAAACGATAAGCAAGCCACATACCGTCATCAGATACCGTGTAATCTTTTACATCAGCAAAGTTTTGTTGGGCACCTGATTGCGTGTTTACGAGTACCAGATTGTTTTTAAGTGTGTCTTTTTTTTTGGTTATTTCTTTTTCAAGTAAGGTAGGCACTTGTGTAAAAGCGACCCAGTTAGCGGCTTTATTAATATGAGGCTTAGTGCCGCGCTCTACTTCTGCGATGAGAGTATTGCTTTGTAGTGAGTAAACTTGGCCAGTTGCATTTCCACGATACGGCGTTGCACTAAAAGTGAGTACTTGACCATTGTCAGATAGTTGCGTGCTTTTAGCTGATTTAAAACTAAAAACGTCTTTAAATTGTAGCGATTCTTTGGCGTGTATGCCGGTGCTAGTTAAGCTGGCAACGAGTGCCGTGCTTAATAAGGTGAGTTTTGTTTTCATTATTGATTCTCGTATTATGACATTGTTTCATTGTAACGAGTTTGGTTCATAATTCGAGCGGATCAGTTAAATGGCAGCTACATACGACAAAACGACCCGTAGGTCGTTTTTTGGTATTTAATTTATTAATTTAGCAGTAATTACAGCCAAATTTTTTGTAGCTCAAGCCATTGTTTTTCAAATTGAACACTTGGCTTTGCTTTAAAGTCGCTACGTACAAACTGATTCATTTTGCCTTCAACGTAGGCAAGTAAAAAGTTTGCAAGTGTAAGCTCATCACTTTGAAAGTTTTTACCTTCACGTAATTTACGCTCACGAAGTACTTGTTTAAACTGAGTTTCTAATTTTTCAAACAGACTTTGTACCCGCTCGCGTAAACGTTCCTGCTCACCTTGTAATGCGTCGCCAGTTAAAATACGAGTAATGCCTGGATTTTTTTCAGCAAAGGTTAGAAGTAATAATAGAATGTTATAAATGCGCGTTTGGCTTTCTTTTTCGTTTTCAATAATAATATTTATACGAGATAAAAGGGTATCTTCAATAAACTCAATTAAGCCCTCAAACATACGCGCTTTGCTCGGAAAATGACGGTATAGCGCGGCTTCAGACACACCCACCTCAGCAGCTAGTTTTGCTGTGGTGATACGTTGTCCTAAATTAGTTTCTAACATTTGTGCGAGTGCTTGCAGTATTTGCTCTTTGCGATTACTTCTTTTTGTCGCAGGCATGAACATTCCTTTTTATTAGTTATTCTTAGTGGCGCAGTTAAGAACCCTAGTCATTTTTTGTTCAAATGATTGGCGTATGTTAATGTTTTATTCAGTTTGTTTCCAGCCTTTTTATAGATGTTTAGCCAGCTGTTCGATCACCTTGCGAGCTATTTCTATTTTACTTGTTGTTGGTAATTCTAGTTGTTCATTATGCCAGTACAGTGTTAAAGCATTATGATCGGAATTAAACCCTAAGCCACTTTTTGATACGTCATTAGCGCAAATCATATCTAGATTTTTATTTTGTAGTTTACCTTTAGCATAGCTTTCTACATTTTGAGTTTCGGCGGCAAATCCAACCGTATAGGGGCGGTTTTGTGTAAGGTTGGCAATAGCTGCAATTACGTCAGGGTTTTTAGTTAAAGTAAGGGTGAGTTCGTCGCCTTGCTTTTTCATTTTTTGAGTCGCAATGTTTGCAGCTCGATAATCCGCAACAGCAGCGCAACCTATAAAAGCATCTGATTGTGGTGCATAGGTAAGTGACTCAGTTAATAGCTCCTCAGCGCTTTCTATATTGATAAGGTTTACGCCAGTAGGGGCTTTTATAGTGACTGGACCCGAAATTAAATTAACCTTAGCACCGAGTTGCAAAGCGGCTTCTGCCAGTGCATAACCCATTTTTCCAGAGCTGTGATTTGATATAAAACGTACCGGGTCGAGAGGCTCACGCGTTGGGCCTGCTGTTATTGTAATTGTTTTTCCTGCAAGTAATTGCGGTTGCTCTTTTGCTATACATAGCGCAACTAGCTCATGTGGCTCTAACATGCGTCCAGCGCCTATATCGCCGCAGGCTTGCTCACCTTTACCTGGGCCCCAAATAAGTACGTTACGTGCCTTTAATGTGGCTAAATTAGCTTGTGTTGCTGCGTGTGCATACATTTGCTGGTTCATGGCTGGTGCAACTGCGACTTTTGCAGGCGTTGCTAGCAGTAACGTCGTTAGTAGGTCGTCAGCAATGCCGGCTGCCATTTTAGCAATAATATTACAGGTAGCAGGAGCAACTAAAATTAAGTCAGCCCATTTTGCAAATTCAATATGCCCCATTGAAGCTTCAGCAGAAGGGTCTAGTAATGAGTCAGAGACTGTTTCTCCACTAACGGCTTGCATGGTCAGTGGTGTAATAAAGTGTTTAGCTGATTCAGTCATAACTACTTTTACTTCACAACCAGAGTCTTTTAATCGCCTAACGAGTTCTGCACATTTATAAGCTGCAATACCGCCGGTAATACCTAGTACAATTTTTTTGTTTGTTAAGTTAGTCATGGATGTTCATCAGTTTTTATTAAATATTGGGCTTAAAATAACAAATCTTTACCCATACAGCGAAGTTTTTTAATTCGAAATAACAGGCTAAATTTCAAATTTGCATTACATTTATAAGACACTTTCGCCTCTCAAGGATGAATAATGCAACTTACGTCACTACCAAACTCACTTCGACCTCGTGAAAAGCTCATAGCAAAGGGGGCTAAGGCGCTGACTGACGCAGAGCTTCTTGCCATATTTTTACGAACAGGGTTACCGGGAATGAATGTAATTGAGTTGGCTCAGCATTTATTAAACGAGAATAAAACACTTCATAATTTGTTTAATGCCAGCATTGAGGAGTTTTGCTCTCAAAAGGGGTTAGGGACCGCTAAGTATGTTCAGCTACAAGCTGTGTTAGAGCTAAGCCAACGTTATATGCAGGAGCGTTGCCAACGAGACGCCGTGTTTAATTCGCCAAACTCAGTTTACGATTACCTAACAATTCAAATGCGAGGTTTGCAACAAGAAGTATTTATGGTGTTATACCTAGATAGCCAAAATAGATTAGTAAAAGATGAAATACTTTTTTATGGCACAATTAATTCTGCCAGCGTTTATCCGCGTGAAGTGGTAAAGGCTGCCCTTAAAAATAATGCAGCCGCTGTTATTTTTGCGCATAATCATCCAAGTGGTATTGCAGAACCGAGCCAAGCAGACAAACTTATTACTAATAAATTGCAGCAAGCACTGCAATTGGTCGACATAAGTGTGCTCGATCACATCATTGTTGGTGGAGAAACGTGTGTTTCGTTTGCCGAGCGAGGCCTGATTTAGCTTTGTTAGATACAGAAGTGTATTAAAAATGAGCTGTTTAACGTGTTTTGGCAAATTAGTTTAATTTAAATGCAGTTTTTACTTTCCCTAAGGGCATTCGATCTTTATAATTAGCCGCTATCAAATTTACATATATGAGCTGATTGGATAGATCAGTGTTTGATCTTTGCCTGTAAAAGCTGTATAAAGAGCGCCCTTCGATTTATCTCTAGGGCGGAAATACACGGCCTTAGATTAAATTAAGCTCGAGCGAAGTTATTGGAGATATATAGACATGTCTAAAGTATGTCAAGTTACAGGTAAGCGTCCTGCGGTTGGTAATCACCGTTCACACGCGAGAAACGCGACTAGACGTCGTTTCCTACCTAACCTACAAACACACCGTTTTTGGGTTGAAAGTGAAAAACGTTTTGTAACATTACGCACTACTACTAAAGGTATGCGTATTATCGATAAAAAAGGCATCGACACGGTTCTTACAGAAATCCGTGCTCGCGGCGTTAAAGTTTAAGGATCTGAATCATGCGCGATAAAATCCGTTTAGTTTCAACTGCCGGTACTGGTTTTTTCTACACTACTGACAAAAACAAACGTAACATGCCTGAGAAGATGGAAATCAAAAAGTTTGATCCAAAGATTCGTAAACATGTTCTTTTTAAAGAAGCTAAAATTAAGTAATTTTAGTTCTTTTAGAATTTAAAAACCCAGCTTAGGCTGGGTTTTTTGTTTTTAAAAATATGATTAGTGAATTGATATAAAAAAACCTCGTTGGCATAACCAACAAGGCTTTTAAATCAATAAATGAAAACACAATTAGATTTTTGTGAATGCATCTTGTAGTGGTGGTACTACTTGCTTTTTACGGCTCAGTACACCATCTAACCATACTTTATCATCCTCTGGTTTTACACCGTAAGCCTGCTCAACTAAGTTTGCATCGTCAGATACAATTAGCATTTCTGAGCCTTCTTTCATTATATCGGTAAGCAGTAAAAATACAGAGTGGCGATTACCCTCAACTTTTAGCTTAGCAATATCGGCTGCAAGGTCTGCTTTAATATCGTCAAAAACAGCAAGGTCGATTACTTCTAGTTGGCCAATGCCTACTAGGTTACCGTTCATGTTGAAATCTTTAAAGTCACGCATTACTAAATCACGTGCTGGTGTGTCTTCTACCGCAGATTTAACACGGAACATATCCATACCCAGTTCTTTAAAATCTTCTACGCCTGCAATTTCAGCTAGCGCTTCAACACATTTAATATCGGCAGTGGTACATGTTGGTGATTTAAATATGACTGTGTCGCTTAAAATTGCACACATCATAATACCCGCGATGTCTTTAGGGATTTCTACGCTGTAGAAGTCGTACATCATTTTAATAATGGTGTTTGAACAACCAACAGGACGAATCCAACATTCAAGCGGGGTAGATGATGTTAAGTCACCTAATTTGTGGTGATCTACCACGCCAACAACGCGAGCTTGGTCGATATCATCGGGTGCTTGTGTTTTTTCTGTGTGATCTACAATATACACATCTTCACCCGCGTAGCTTAATTTAAGCTCTGGTGCTTCGAAGCCAAATTTATCAAGGATAAATTGAGTTTCAGGTGAAATTTCACCAAGACGAGTTGGAATTGCAGGCTCATCGATTTGGTTTTTTAAATAAGCCAGTGCAATTGCACCACAAATAGAATCTGAATCTGGGATTTTATGGCCCACTACATACATAGACATTGACGGAACTCCTTTAAATTTGCCGATATTCTAACAAAGTCTGCGGCCTTTAACATATAGACAGCGCAATTAAGTTTTAGTTACACTTTAAAATCTTGAATTTACTAGGTGTATTAATATGCGACTGGGCCGTAAAGGTTGGAACAACGTTATAATATTTTCGATGTTGATTATGATCTTCTTCTTAAATGGCTGGCATAAGCAACTTTTGGGAGGGGAGGATAAACCAACATTACAAGCCGTACTCCCCCAGCAAAGTTTTGTACTGACACTGCAATTTGTTGATCAAAAAATTGAGCGAATAGGAACAAGCTGGCGTACAACCCCACTACAAAAAGACATACCACTTGTGTGGCAAGCATCTGAGCAGCAGCTTAGTGATTTAATTAACCAATGGCAAAGCGCGCAATTAATGGGTGTTAACGAATCTGTTGTTTTTAATCCTAATGCACCTTTATATGTTGCTACATTTGAGCTGGCTGGCGAGAGTTTACCTTGGGTTTATTTGCTCTACAAAGGCGATGGGCAATATTACTTACTCGAAAAGAGTAGCCAACGAATACTCGCACTCGATTTAAAAACTGTACAGCAGTTGTTTCCTAGTTTTGATTTTTCACAAAGTGAGTCTAATTAATGCCTGAATTACCAGAGGTAGAAGTGAGCCGAATGGGCATCACTCCCCACGTACAAAACCAAGTTGTTACAAAGGTAAATATTTACAATGCCAGTATGCGCTGGCCAGTGCCAGATGACGTGTATCAACTTGAAGGACTAATTGTTACTAGTATTGAACGACGAGCTAAATACTTACTTTTACACTGTGAACTTGGGAGCACTATTTTACATTTGGGTATGTCAGGTAATTTACGTGTTGTAGATAAAAGTGAGCCGCTTAAAAAGCATGACCACGTAGAGTTTATTTTTGGTAACGGTAAAGCACTGCGCTTAAACGATCCTCGTCGCTTTGGTTGCTGCTTATGGCAAGAGCCAGGTGAAGTGCATAAGCTACTCTCTAAGCTTGGTCCTGAGCCGCTTACCGATGACTTTTTTGCTAAACGCGTGTACGAACAGTCGCGCAATAAAAAAGTACCCGTAAAGCAATTTATTATGGATAACGCAGTGGTGGTTGGTGTTGGTAATATTTACGCGAATGAATCGTTATTTAAAGCGGGTATACATCCAAAGCGAGAAGCGGGAAAAGTATCGCTCAAACGTTATCAAGCACTTATCCCTATTATAAAAGACACGCTTGCTGCGGCCATTATGCAAGGTGGTACAACGCTTAAAGACTTTGCACAAAGTGATGGTAAGCCCGGGTATTTTGCTCAAGAGTTATTAGTATATGGGCGCAAAGGCAAGCCATGTATGACGTGTGAAAACGAATTGGAAGAAATTAGATTGGGGCAGCGCAGTACTATTTTTTGCTCAAATTGCCAAAAGTAGTTATCTAGGGCGTGTTGACCTTTCGTGATTGATTTTGCAGCAGACTGTTTGGTATTTAGGCAAGGCAGAGCCTATGTAGTGTGGTTATTCCCCATAAATTGGCGATAACGCAGCATAAATGCCAAACATGCGCTGCCCTTTGGGTTCTTTCTAGGGGCGATTAACTCTTTGTTGCTCGATTTTTACTTAGCCCGCTAGGTTACAAGCCTCGCGCCGCGATTAAATCGCCCCTAGATTGAACAAATTTCAATCCACAAAGATCAACACGCCCTAGTTATTTGAATTTTATCGATTCTAAATTTAATGATATTTAAGGGCCAGCTTTAAAAGCTGGCCCTTTATTTTAAAGCTCGAACGGTGCTACACCGACCGCTTTCATTTTATATCCTACCTGCGCTATTTCGCCCGACCATGTTTCAGTACTTATTATTCCAGTTACAACAATTGCGTCGTATAGGCTATCTATTGGTACTCCACCTTTAATTGTTACATGGACTATTTGATTTGGCGGTGGCGGTGGTACGTGTATACAGGCGCCAAAATAAGGAACGAGTAAAAACTCGGTAATTACTTCGCTATCGCCCTCAAGTGGCACAACAAAACCAGGCAAACTCACCGATTGGCCATCAAGTGCCTTTACCACTGGAGCATCTAAATCGGGTTGCACCCAGTTTTGATCACTACCTTCGTGATTAGCTTGTGCTTGAGTGTCTATTTGCACGTGGTTTTTAGGGATTAAGTCTTCCCAAAAAATTTCTTTTGGTGGATTAGCATAACTCGCTACGCTTATAAATAATAAGCCAATAGCAGCAATGTACTGAAAAGCTGTTTTAAAAAATGTCATAAAATCCCTAAAAATTATGCTTTTATACTCATACCATCGCTGAGTGAATAAAAATAAGCGCGAGTAGCGGGTATTAAGCCAATAATAAAACCGGCTGCCATAATAACGCCGATTAAGCCCAGTTCATAGTAAGAGAGTATTGTGATATTTACGCTTATACCGGCATGGCTTTGTAAGTAACCGCCGGCTGAAAAAATAGCTAAATAGTAAAGCACACTACCTGCTAGGCAACCAAGTAAAGTGGTTAGTAGTGACTCAATACTTATAAGTGTAAATAAATGCCAAGGCCGAGCGCCTACCGAACGTAATATAGCAAGTTCGCGACGACGCTGACTTAAATTTGCAAGCAATGTCGTTAGCATGCCAAGTAGGCTTACTAACACGACAACAGCTGAGAATAGCAAAAGTATTTTTTCTACTATGGCGAGCATTTCCCATAACTCTTTAAGTGTTACGGTTGGCATAATCCCAAGCAGGGCTTCTGGCTTATATTGATTTATATTGCGCCTAATTTGTAGTGTGTACAAAGGCGAATTAAATCCCATTAAAAATGCTGTAATTTGTTTTGGATGCCCAACTAGGTCGTTATGTTCGTCATGCTCATGCTCATGCTCATGCTCATGCTTAAGGCTCGCTTTACCGCCGTGAATTAAATCGATTGCAGCCAAAGGAATATGCAGCGTTTTATCAACAGGCGTGCCAGTAGGGTTTAAAATACCAACGACTTTAAATGGGTTATCGTCATGATGATGAAAGCTGGTATTACCCATACCGTGCGATATAACAATAGAGTCGTTAAGTTTATAACCTAATTTATTTGCAACTTCACTACCTAGCACCACTTCGTTAATTGCAGCAAAAGGGTGGCCTTTGTTAAAGGTTAAATTTTGTTTTTTTGCAAAGCGATAATGGCTAAAGTAATCAAGTGTTGTGCCTAGTACCGCTTGGCCTTTATGGCTGTCGCCTAGGCTTATAGGTATGCTCCATTTTACGCCTCGCTGACTTGTTATGTATTCATAACTTTTCCAGCTTACGCCGTTATTAGTATGGCCAATTCTAAATACTGACGAAAGCAGCAACTGTATGTCGCCGGTACGTGCACCAACAATTAAATCAGTGCCCGAAATGGTATTACTAAAACTACTTTTAGCATCAATTCGTACACGCTCAATACTTAAAAGTAGCATTACACTAATTGCGATAGTAAATAATGTAAGCAGTACACTTGCGCGGCGGTTTAATAAGCTTTTGTAAGCAAGTTTAGCGAGAATCATACTTGTTCCTGCAAGCTTATAAGGTCAATGGAGCGGTCAAATAATGGCTTTAGTGTTTCATCGTGGCTCACAAATACCAGCGTACTATTAGATAACTTTGCTTGTTCAAACAGTAGCTTTATAAAGCTCTCACGGTTATTTGTATCGAGTGCAGAGGTGGGCTCATCAGCAATTATTAATTCAGGGCTGCCTATAAATGCGCGAGCTGCAGCAACGCGCTGTTGCTGTCCAATACTCAATGTCGCTACATCTTTATGGTGATACTGCGCAGTAAGGCCTAAAGCATTTAATAACCGCATCGCTTCTTTTTGTAAGGCAGAGTTTTTATTTGATGATTGCTTTAATATTTTTTGTTTTCGACTTTTTGAAAACTCACACCCAAGCGTTATATTTTCAATAGGAGTTAAATAAGGAAGCAGGTTAAAGTTTTGAAAAATGTAGCCAATGTGATCCGCTCTAAAAACATCACGGGTAGTATTGCTTAATGTAGTTAGGTTTTGGTCTAAAATTGATACCTCACCGCTGGTGGCTGTATTAATACCAGCAAGAATCGCTAACAATGTCGATTTACCTGAGCCACTAGGACCGTGTAAAAAAATATGCTCACCTTTTTCTATAACTAACTCTTTTATGTTGAGCGTGGGTGAGCTATCGCTTTTATGCCACTTAAAAGTTACGTTTTTTAGGTTGATCATTATCTTGTTACCAACCCCAGTAGTTTAGATCTTTGCGCATTTTTAGCTGTCTTATTATATTTAGTGGCTTGGGTTTTAGTTTATCGTTACTTTGTAAAAATTCATTAGCTGCATTCAATACGCGCTGGCTAGATTGACCATCGGTATATGGATGAAGTCCCTGGCAATAGCTTTCAATATTTTGCATTAAATCACTAGGTTTAGTAAGCGCATGTTCAATAGCGGCTTCTAATTCATCAGCGTCGGTAATATCAAGTAAATGAGGAAGTGGTTTTTGATTACAAAATGTGACTACCGGTTTACGCAGTAGTAAAAACATTAAAAGAACTGACGATGTATCGCACAGCATAACATCGGCAGCTTGCAGTAACGGCAAGACGTTATCGGTTTCAATAAATGTTAGACTTTCGTTACTCAGCGCTTTGTATTTATTAACCCATTCAGCAGGCATTTTAGGATGAAATTGCATCAAAATACGCCACTTACCTTGTTCACTAAAATGTTTTATTTGCTCATATAATTTAGGAGCAAGTGACAGCTTTCGTGAGAAAGTAGAGCATACAAGTAAAGTAGGGCGAGAGTCGTCACTTACATAAGGATTATTTGAAGTATTACTAAAAAGTGGATCGAGCGTTGGCCAGCCAGTTTCAGTTACTTTAAAGAAACCATGCTGCTTAGCTAGCTCTTTAAATCGGGTTGTTGTATTTGGACCTTGCGTACAATATAAATCGTAACAACCACGAATGTTAAAGTGATCCTCTTGCCCTTTCCGATTTAATTTTCCTGAATTGAACCCGTGGAATACAGCCACTTTTTTACCAGGAATAAAATTAGGAATTATATTGCCCGGTATAAATGTAATGTTTGGAGCCCAGCTTTTAACATCTTTTATGGTATGTAAACGCTGCTCGTTTGTGGTTAAAAAGTCGGGGTTTACTTCGTTACCCGCTAAAAACCAGCGCACTTCGCCACCATTAGCTAGTACTGCAGCCTGAATAGGCCTCAAGATAGCGTACGAATAATTTTGAGAGATATACATCAAGTATTTTTTATTTTTAGTGGCAGTTAAGTAGTTCAAGCTATCTCCTCAGGCTGGTTGGCACATTAAGTTTACCCCATTGCGACTCGCTTATAAATATATGCCTTTATTTGTTTTAAGCATCCGATTGAGCTTTGAGGTTGGCTAGATTATTATACAATCCATATAACCCCATACCATACTTTGCTCAAAGAGCATCCCTAACCCCGGAGATAGCATGACTAGCTATAAAGTTTTAGACGTAAACGATGATTTACCCATTCGTACCAAAGGTGAAGTACACAGCGGTAAAGTTCGTTCAGTTTATTGGTTAACTGATGAAGACAGCGCACGATTAATTAAAGACAAAGGCTACCAAGTACCGACAGGTACTAAGCTTGCGATTATGGTTATTTCAGACCGAATTTCTGCATTTGATTGCATTTGGCAAGGCGAAAATGGTTTAAATGGCGTACCAGGTAAAGGTATAGCGTTAAACTCAGTGGCAGCCCATTGGTTTAAGTTATTTGATAAAGCAGGCCTTGCGGGTAATCATATTGTTGATATTCCGCATCCGTATGTGTGGATTGTACGCAAAGCCAGTACCGTAAAAGTAGAGGCAATTGCTCGCCAATATATTACGGGTAGCATGTGGCGCGATTACGCCAAAGGCATACGTAACTTTTGTGGTATTGACTTGCCAGAGGATTTAAAAGCGAACCAAAAGCTTGATAACGTTTTAATTACGCCATCAACAAAAGGTATTATTGAAGGCGTTGCTGATATTCCGCCAGTTGATGATGTAAATATTACTCGCGCTAACATTACTAATAACTTAGATGTATTTAACTTTAAATCGGCAGATGACGTAACCAAATACGAAAAACTGTTAGTTGAAGGTTTTAAATTAATTAGTGATGAGCTAGCGAAGCTTAACCAAATTTTTGTAGATACAAAATTTGAGTTTGGTTATGTAGAGGATTTAAATGGCGCGCAACAGCTTATATATATTGATGAAGTAGGCACGCCTGATTCGTCACGTATTTGGGATGAAGCAGCATACAAAAATGGTAAAATTGTTGAAAATTCTAAAGAAGGTTTTCGCCAATTACTTATTAATAATGTGCCAGAGAGCGACGTATTATTAAATAAAGATCGCATGAGTGAGCGTGAGCAATTAGCAAAAGATTATATTTTACCAGAATCAGTAATGCTTGAAGTGTCAAATACCTATGTTGGCATAGCGAGCAAAATTGTAGGTAAAGATATTGTGATCCCAGAGAATCCTCGCCAAGAAGTAATTACTATTTTAGATAACGATTACGGATTAATCGTTAAATAGCAGCACTTAAGTGCTAACAAAGCCAGTAACTAAGTCTTTATTTTTAGTTACTGGGCTATAATTCTTGCAATTAGTGCTCGTCTCTAATTAACTTAACCTAACATTAATATTTAGGTGTTGTTATGTTTGAACGGGCATTTCAAAAGTTTGCTAAAAGTCATTACTTTTTAGCTATAGGTTTGTTTTTTAGTCAGTTTGCTTTAAGTGCGAATATTGAATTAGTAATAGAAGATCAACACGGCCAAAAGTTATCAGGTGCAGTGGTTGAGCTTAATATTGCTGACAAACAAGCCTCACCATCAAATTTGCCCATTGCTATAATGGATCAAGTCCATAAGCAGTTTTTACCCGAATTATTAGTTGTACAACAGGGTCAAAAAGTTAACTTTCCTAACAGCGATAATATTCGCCATCATGTTTATTCTTTTTCACAAGCTAAGCCTTTTCAACTAAGATTATATTCAGGGCAACCAAAAGAGCCCATTACGTTTGAGCAACAGGGGGTTGTTGTTTTAGGGTGTAATATTCATGACTCTATGGTTGGCTATATCTATGTAGCGAGTAGTGAATCCGTATATAAAACAGATAAAAAAGGCTATGTAAGCTTGCCTATTAATATACTGCCTGCACAAGTGAGTGTGTGGCACCCTTTACAAACAGCGCCATTGGAGAATAAAAAAATGATAACAATTAATTCTCAAAAACAGTTACAGATAACAGTAAACACATCGACCCCAGCACCTAGAAATACCTTTGGTAGTAAGTTTAAGGCTGGTAATGACTAATAGTTTACGAAATCGCATAACCATTTTATGTGTTGGCTTAGTGTTATTAACCACTATGGTCAGCTTGTTTAGTTTTTGGTGGTCTACGAGTAAGTTTCAAGAAGAAAAAGTAAATCAAGACATTACCGTAGCGCAAAATGTTTATAAGCAATATTTAAAATCAAAAGAAAGCCTACTACTAACTGCTGCGAAAGTACTCACCTCCGACTTTGGTTTTAAGCAAGCTGTAGCAACGCGAGATGCCGGGACAATAAGCAGTGTGTTGTTTAATCATAGTCAGCGTATTGATGCCGAATTAATGCTGCTACTTGATTTATCGGGTAGGCTTATTTCCGCCAATACTGACGAAGACGCTTTTGCACATAACTTAAAGCCGTTAATGGAAGAGCTTTTAAGTGCGCCAGAAGAGTCTAGTTTTGTGGTGCTTAATAACGAGCTTTACCAAATTATTTTATTACCCGTAAGAGCGCCACGTACAGTGGCCTATAGTTTGGTGGGCTTTAAAATTGATGACAATGTAGCCCATGAACTAAAAAGCTTAACAGGCATGGATGTGAGCTTTATAGGTAGCGCTGACGATATTGTTATTAGTTCATTAGCTAATCGCCCTGAGCAATTTGAACCTGTTAGCTATTTTAGTACCGTAACCACTTCGCGTTTTTTTGGTGAGTATTTGGTGTATCGTAACCGAGATATAGATTTACCGTCGTTGTTGACCCATCCTATAATTATTTTACTGAGCGCCGATTTAACACAAAGTTATAGTGACTTCGAAAAACTTCTTTTTACACTTATTATTTTAGCTATTTTAACTATGTTTGTAGGTGTTATTACGAGCAGCATATTTGCAAATAATTTAACTACGCCACTTACTCAACTAGCTGTAATAGCAAGGCAATTTGCACAAGGTAATTATGCTTTTGAATTTAAAGGGCGAAGGCAAAGTACCGAAATAGACACGCTAGTCGCAGCGTTTGATAGCATGGGTAATGATATTAATCAGCGCGAGCAACAAATTAGCTTTCAAGCCAGACACGACTCCTTAACAGGCTTTTATAACCGCTCAGCCATGCTTGAGGTGCTTGATGATGAGTTAGATTCATCAGCCGAGTACACGCTCGTTGCAATAGACATAAAGGGTCTTCGCCATATAAACGATAAGCTCGGTCCGCGCATTGGTGATGACTGCCTAAAGGCGGTTGCTTGCAGAATAAGTGAGTTTTCGGATGAGTTAGGGGGCTTTCATGCTCGTATTGGCGGGGATGAGTTTTTAACTGTGTTTCCGACTGCGGCAGCGCGCGAACACAAAAGCGGTATTGTTGGCTTAATGGCACAATTACAAGCGTGCTACACCATTCAAAAACTAAAAATTAACTTACGCTTTAGTGCGGGCATTGTGCAGTATCCTACGCAAGGAATTGCAAGTGATGACTTAATGCGCCGCGTGCTAATTGCTGTTGAAAGTGCTGCAAACACACAAGAGAGCATACATTATTATCAAAATGGTGAAGACGAGGCGCACTTAGAGCGCTTAATAATGCTTGATGAATTAAAGCAGGCAATTAGTGATGATGATGGTCAGCTATTTATGACCTATCAGCCAAAATTACACATGAAAACGCAAAAAATAGATAAAGTTGAGTCGCTTATTCGCTGGCAGCGAAAAGATGGTAGTTGGGTTAATCCTGAACTGTTTATTGACTTAGCTGAGCAGTCGGGCCTTATTGTTGAGCTTACAGGGTGGGTTGTTAATACGGTTGTAGCACAAGTAGCGGATTGGCAGTCTAAAAATATAAACTTACAGGCTGCAATAAATGTATCTGCGCAAGATATAGCATTTCCGGGCTTTCATGCTGCATTAGTTCGTACGCTTAAAAAGTACAAAGTAGATCCTAAGCTGATTACTATTGAGCTTACTGAGCGCGATATGATCGAAAACGAAGAAAAAGGTATTAAAGCGCTCGAAAACCTAAAGGCAATTGGCGTTAAAATATCATTAGATGATTATGGTGTAGGGCAAACATCACTTGGTCGATTAAAAATGTTACCGATTGATGAGCTTAAGCTAGATAAGTGCTTTATCCTAAAACTTGATGAATCGCAAAAAGATCAATTTATAGTGCAATCATCAATTACGTTGGGGCATCAGCTAGGTTTCTCGGTTGTAGCTGAGGGGGTTGAAACACTTGGCTCATTAAATTTACTTAGAGGTATGCAGTGTGACCATGCACAAGGCTATTACTTAAGTAGGCCTTTAAAAGCAGAACTATTAGAAGAATGGCTGGAGGAATACTATGAAAAAAATTAAATACTTATTAGCAAGTTTGTTTTTAATAATTAGTGTACCGAGCATTGCAAGCAATGGAAAACTGCTAGCTACGCCGGGAGTTTCTCAAATTGAAGGCAGTGGCGGCGGCGGTATTGTACCGTGGGCACAACTTGCTGGGTACGCAAGTGATGATGAATTTTCGGTAAATGGCTTTTGTAGCCGCGCAGATGTAACCGACTACACACTTGACGTATGTGGTGCACAACTTAATTTATTTAATCGCGTTGAGCTCAGTTATGCCCAACAGCGCTTTGATGTACCAGCACTTGATGCTGAAATAGAGCAATCAATTACAGGTGCTAAAATACGTTTATATGGCGATATTGTTTACAGTGATTGGCCACAGCTTAGCTTAGGTATTCAGCATAAATCACTGGATGATGGCAGTATTGCAACACTTGTAGGCGCAGGAGATACCAGCGGCACTGACTACTACCTCGCTGCTAGTAAGTTACATTTGGGGGCTATTGCTGGTTATAACTGGTTTTGGAACGTAACCACACGATACAGCGAAGCTAATCAACTTGGTTTGCTTGGCTACGGTGGAGAAAATGGTAGTGGTAAAGTGCTATTTGAAGGCAGCACAGCTATATTTTTTAGTCGTGAAGTAGCCGTAGGTGTTGAGTATCGTCAAAAATCAAATAACTTAAACTTAGGCGAACAAGATTGGAAAGACTTATTTGTAGCATGGATGCCTAATAAGCACGTAAGTGTGACAGCGGCTTACCTTGATTTAGGAAGCATTGCAGGGGCTGACGATCAAACAGGTTGGTATTTATCGGTAACAGGGTATTGGTAATGAAAAGCGTTGGTATTTTTATAGTATGCGTAGGATTGCTTTGTAGTTGTGCTAGCTCAACACAATTATCGCTTTATCAAAAGCTCGATGGTAAAGCGGGGATAGGCAGAATTGTTGATAGCTTTATCTATCAAATAGGTAATGACGAGCAGATAATTCATTACTTTGAACACAGCAATATAGCGTACTTTCGCCAAGGGTTTATTACTCATATGTGTATGTTAGTAGAAGGCCCATGTACATACGATGGCGACTCTATGGTAGCAATCCATACAGGTATGCATATTACAGAGAAAGACTTTAATCATGTGGTTGATTTACTTATAAATGCAATGAATGAGCAGAACATTAGCCATAGTTTGCAAAACGATATTCTCTCTAGAATGGCACCACTTCGTGGTGAAATTATAAAAATGTAGCCATAAAGGCTTTAAAGTAATTATTAAGTAAAGGGAACCTTGCTTTGATGTCATTGTCCACTTAGAATTATTTCATAAAAACAATAATTGGCAAATATAGCTTGTATGGCTTACCTATTTATCTCTCGCAAAAATGTACACGCAAAATACTATAGAAAAATAATCAAAAAATTGTCGATGGATTGCCAATTACATATCATGGGAGCCCCTAAGCTTTCTGCTGTTAAGTATTTAAAAGATGCGTTTCAAGTTAATTTTACTGATGTAGTTAACTCTCAGCTAAAACGCAAAAGAGCACGTAATGCTATCTGGAATAGTCCTATTATTACTGCTGTTTACAGTGCTGGGTTAGTTTTATTTGAACGATTACGATACGCTAAGTATTTAGCCTTATTAACCGAGACTAATCCTGACTGCATTGTTATTTGGAACGGCAATAAACTTCCAAATACGACCGTTGCTATGGCTGCAAAAGCATTAGGTGTTAAGCAGTTTTATTATGAAAATGGTTTACTACCCGGTACAAGCAGTTTAGACCCTAATGGTATTAACTATAATGCGTCGTTAAGCCGTGACCCTTCTTTTTACCTAAATTTTGACCCACAAAATAAGCTAAACTTTTGTGCGCCGGATTTAATTCCAAGAGCTGATCATAAAAAGCGCTGTGAATTTGAATGCGCCGATGTGCCAGAACGCTATATATTTGCGCCTTTTCAAGTACCTCACGATACTCAATTAGCTAGATTTTCTCCGTGGATAAACTCTATGGACATGTTTTACGACGAGGTGATTAAAGCGGTCAAAAGCTTAAACGATCCAAGTTTAAAAGTGGTTTTTAAAGAGCATCCGTCGTGGCATAAACATTACGCTCATCTTTATGAAAAAGATCCGATTGCAATTTTTGCTAATGGAAATCAAACAAGTGATTTGATTAAGTGCGCTGAAGCCGTATTAACGATTAATTCAACGGTCGGCTTAGAAGCATTGCTGCTCAATAAACGAGTTTTAACTCTTGGACAAGCCTGTTACAACATTGAGGGTTTGGTAAAGCATGCAAGCACTGCAGAGCAGCTAGCAGAGAATATGAACGAAGTAGTGCAGGGCTGGCAACCAAATACATTATTAAAGGATAAGTTTTTTAGCTTTATTGAACATGTATATTGTATTCCTGGCGTTTGGAAACACACTGAAGATAAACACATTAAAGCGATTGAAGCGCGTTTTACGGGTAATGACGAGTTTGCTAAGTATCATGGTGATAAGGAATCGTAGTGAAAAACCTAATTAGCTGTCAGCAATTACACGAGCAACTTAATAATCCTGCATTAGTGATATTTGATGCAGGTATGCTGCGCCCAGGTGTTTTGGGTACTTATTCGCCGCAAGCAATGCTGCCTAACGCTAAACGTTTTGACATAAAAAACGAATTGGCCGATAGATCAAATCCCTTACCAAGTATGGTATGCAGCGAGCAGCAGTTTACCCACATGATGCAAAATGCAGGTGTAAATAACGACTCGTTTATAGTTGTATACGAAGATGGCGGTTTATTTAGCGCAGCAAGAGCGTGGTGGATGTTTAAAGCTATGGGGCATCACAATGTTAAAGTACTCAGTGGTGGCCTTAAAAAGTGGTTAGAGAGCGATTACGCCACACAACAAGGTTATAGCAAAGCGTCAGGTAAAGGTGATTTTACGGCAAACTATAACTCTGCGTATTTTATTAATAGCCAACAAGTGGTTGACGCAATCGATGAGCCTAACATTGTGTTGCTAGATGCACGTGCTTATAAGCGTTTTACAGGCGAAGAAAGTGAACCCCGAAAAGGTATGCGTAGCGGGCATATCCCAAATAGTCGCTCGTTACCTTTTATGAATTTACTCAATAAAGGTGAAGCAAAACCACTTACTGAAATTAAAGCGATATTTAATGACGTGGTTGATGATGCGCAGCAGCTACAATTTAGCTGTGGCTCAGGTATTACAGCCTGTGTTTTAGCGTTATTTGCTAACGAGTGTGGTTACAGTAATTTAAGCGTTTATGATGGTTCGTGGAGTGAGTGGGGCGCAAGTGATTCATTGCCCATCGCCACGGGAGAAAAGTAGACGTGTTGGATATGTAAAGCTTGCTCACGTTAAAAGCGCAGCGTCTCTAAACCTCTTTGTGAATAACAGTATTTAAAAATATTACTCACAAGGAGAAGTGAAAGAGAAGAAAATGAGGAGGTAAAACTAATGCTTACTCTAAAAACGCAGCGCCTCTAAACCTCTTTGTGAATAACAGCATTTAAAATATTACTCACAAGGAGAAGTGAAAGAGATGAAAATGAGAAGATAAAAACCAGTGCTTACTCGTATTTGAATACTATTTTTATACAATCGCTTACTCTAAAAGCGCAGTGCCTCTAAACCTCTTTGTGAATAACAGTACTTAAAAATATTATTCACAAGGAGAAGTGAAAGAGAAGAAAATGAGAAGGTAAAAACCAATGTTTGCTCGTATTTGTATTAAATGGTTTTTATTTTCTAAAACCATAAGGGCAATTTTTACAACCATTTTTGCAGCACGAACCACGCTTTAAAAAAAACCACTTACTAAGTATCATGTAACCACTTTGCATGGTGTAGTCGAGCCCTTCAATTAAATTGTCGTTACCTCTAAATTGTTTTGCAAAGTCTATTTGGGTTTTAATAGGTTGTGTATAAACACCCTCTAAAAAAGTATTTATTCTATTAAGCGTGCACTTGCGGCATAAACAACTTGTTGCTGTGATATCAAGCGGTAAAATAGCCGGCAGCTCATTGCACCAACACGCTGATATATCGTCTACATTACACGTTAGAGTACTGTGGCATTGAGTGCAGTTAAGTTCAGTCATTATAATTCTTTTTAGTAACAGTGAGCCAAGAATAACAAATATTATGAATACACAAAAAGCATTAGCTGAATTTATTACATTTGGTGAGCAAAGGGACGAAGCTATATCGGTTATCGTTTCAAGCCCTGCTGATAGCAATAAAACTCATTATACTCTCTCAACCGAGGTTTTAATTGATGTTCTTAAGCGCTGTTTAAGTAACGAAATAGACTTAGATGATTTAGAGCTTTGGGCAAACGTAATTGAATCGCGAGATGACATTGATTGTGCAGAGCACGAAGGTTTTATTTATGCACTCAGTAATAGTGAGCAAATGGGGGAGCTTAACCATCAAAAGATTGAGCAAATAGTTGCGTTAGTAAAAATTTGATTTGTTTAAAAAGCGAGGTGTAAAACCTCACCTACAATATATGCAATCCTGTAGGTGCGAATTTACTTCGCGCTCATGTAACGTGGCTTTGGTGTTTAAAAAGCGAGGTGTAAAACCTCACCTACAAAAAAACCGCATTTCAATTGAATGCGGTTTTTTAAATTGAAGACAATCGTTTTAAGCGATTATTTATGATATCCCAAGCACGTTTCGACTTCGTTTTTAGAACCTAAAATAACGGCTACACGCTGGTGGATTGCATCAGGCTGAATATCCATAATACGCTCGGTACCGGTTGATGCGATACCGCCAGCTTGCTCTACTAACATAGCCATTGGATTTGCTTCGTAAAGTAGGCGTAATTTATTTGGCTTTTTAGGATCTTTGGTGTCGGTAGGGTAAGTAAATAAACCGCCACGGCTAAGCACGCGATGTACATCGCCCACCATTGCTGCAATCCAGCGCATATTAAAGTTTTTAGCGCGCGGGCCTGTATCGCCTGCTAGCAAATCATCGATGTAGTTTTGCATAGCTGGTTGCCAATGGCGTTGGTTAGACGTATTAATGGCAAATTCGTTTGTATCAGCAGGGATTTCGGCAAAATCTTGTGTAAGTAAAAAGCTGCCTTGTGTTTTATCAAGGGTAAACATGCGCGTGCCTTTACCTGTAGTCAGCGCAAGCATTGTTGATGGCCCGTAAAGTACGTAACCTGCAGCAACTTGCTTATGGCCGGGCTGCATGAAAATGCTTTCGTCAGCGGCGTCTGAGCCTTCAGGCGCTTCCATAATAGAAAATATGGTACCGACAAGCGAGTTAATATCGGTATTTGACGAGCCATCTAATGGATCAAATGCCACTATAAATTTAGCGTCTGGGTTACCTGCTACTGTGTAGTCTTCTTCTTCAGAGGCGATTGCTTTAACCGTACCTGATTCCAGTAAAATATCTTTTAACAGCTGATTAGATAATACATCGAGCTTTTTTTGAGTTTCACCTTGAATGTTTTCATCAAGGGTTGAGCCTAATACGCCAGAAAGCGCGCCTTGACCAACGCGAAATGAAATCTCTTTACATGCCGCTAAAATTGTTCGAATTAATGATAAAAGTTCTCTTGAACAACCATCTTCAAGTAATACTGGGGGGAGTCTACGCATTCTATTTTCCTGATAACGTGTTAAAACCAATCATAATGTGAGAGAGATTAGCTTAGAGCGCTGAAATTCGTCTTAAATAACTGTATTGTTTAAATAGCACCCTATAATGGGACCACCTAATCGTACTTAAAACACAAATAACAAAGATAAGATTATGAAAAAAATACCACTACTAAGTTACATATTCTTTACTGTGCTGTGCTCTATCATAACTCAAGCGCACGCAGCAATTAAGTCAATTGATGAATTTACTACGCAAATGAATCATTTTCCGGGCTATTATTCGTTTTTTTACGATACCCAAAACGGGAAAGTATATTTAAAAGTTGATAAGTTTGAACAGCAATTTTTACTGCAGCAAAGCTTGCCTTACGGTATTGGCTCTAACGACATAGGCCTTGATAGAGGTCAGCTTGGTAATACTCACCTTGTGCAGTTTGAGCGTTTTGGCGACAAAGTAATGTTACGCGCTGTAAATACTTACTATCGTGCCAACACAAGTAACAAGGCCGAACAGCAAAGTATTAAAGAAGCGTTTGCATCAAGTATACTTGCTGGTTTTAAAGTAGTCGCAGAAGATAAAGTCACAGCACTTATTGATTACACGCCTTACTTATTAAGTGATGTACACGGCGTAAGCCGGACGCTTGCTGCACGAAAGCAAGGCAACTTTAGCCTTGATGAATCACGTAGTGCCGTTTATATGAATCGCTCAAAAGCATTTGTAAAAAACACCGAGCTTGAAGCTGTACTTACATTTAAAGGCACAAAACCAGGTGAATTTGTTCGCCAAGTAAGTGCTGACCCTTATGCGCTTACTGTTCATATGCATCATTCACTTATTCAATTACCAGATGATAACTACACGCCGCGCAAGTTTAATCCGCAATCAGGTTTTTGGAGTATAGAACATAAAGATTACGCAGCGCCGCTTGGTGAGTCACTGTACGTGCGTTATATACCGCGCCATCGTTTAACTAAAAAGGACTCAAGTTTACCTATTAGTGAGCCTGTTAAACCAATTGTTTATTACCTTGATCCTGGCGTTCCAGAGCCCGTTAAAAGCGCTTTGCTTGAAGGTGGAAAGTGGTGGAACGACGCATTTACGGCGGCAGGATATAAAAATGCATTTATAGTAAAAGTGCTGCCAAGTAGCGCCGACCCTATGGATATTCGTTACAACGTCATTCAATGGGTACACCGTGCAACGCGTGGTTGGTCATACGGTAGTTCGGTAATCGACCCACGTACAGGTGAAATACTTAAAGGGCACGTAACACTTGGCTCATTGCGTGTTCGCCAAGATATTTTAATAGCCGAAGCACTCGCTGCTCCTTATTTAAAAGGCAATGAAGTTGCTAAAAACTTGCAAGCAATGGCGCTTGATCGTATTCGCCAATTAAGCGCACATGAAATTGGCCACACGTTAGGTATTTCTCATAACTTTGCAGCATCGGTAGGGGATAGATCCTCAGTAATGGATTACCCACATCCGCTACTTAGTTTTAATGAACAAGGTAAGCTTGATGTAACGCGCGGCTATGCAACAGGCATGGGCGTGTGGGATACCCAAGTAATTAAATATGGCTATAGCGATTTTACTAACCAAGATGAAAGCGCAGAACTTGCTGCTATTTTAAAAGAGAACAAAGCCAAAGGCCTTGAGTTTATATCAGATAGTGATGCTCGTGCTAAAGGTGGCGCACATCCAACAGCTCATCTATGGGATAACGGCACTAATCCTTCTCAGGAGCTTTTACGAGTACTCGACGTACGTAAAAAAGCGCTTTCGCAGTTTGGTATTAATAATATTAAAACGGGCGATTCATTATCGCAATTAGAGGAAAAACTAGTTCCGCTTTATCTGTTTCACCGTTTTCAGGTTGAGGCTGCGGTTAAGCTTATAGCCGGTGTTGATTATGAATACGAAACACGCGGTGACTCACCCGTAAAAGGCGCACAAGTCGTTAATAAAAAAACACAGCAAGAAGCAGTAAACGCTATTTTTGCAACGCTTAAGCCAAGTAACTTATTACTTCCTGAATCTGTGTTATCGCTAATTCCGCCAAAAGCATATGGCGAGTCTAAATCGCGCGAGAGCATAGTTGGGCGCACAGGGTTAACGCTCGATGCAATGGCATTACCCGAGGTTGCAGTGCAGCACAGCTTGTCGCTTTTATTAAATGCACAGCGTTTAAATCGCTTAGCGCAGCAACAAGCGCGTAGTAATGACTTTTATAGTTTAGATGAGTTACTTGAGGAGCTATATAGCCAAGTGTTTAACGTGTCATCACCTAATACAATGACAGGTAAAATCACTCAGCGCGTGCAATTTTTAACAGCAAAAGCTATGGCTGATTTAGTAGCAAGCGATAGTGCAAGCCCTGAAGTGCAAGCGCAGTTACGTTACTACTTAGTTAAGTTGAGTGAAGACTTTAACCAAAACTCAATGCTGAGCCATACAAGTACTGGCGAGAGTGCGTTTAAGCAATATTTAGCTGAGCAAGTAAATCAGTTTTTAATTAAAGGGCAATGGCCAAATAACTTTAAAGTACTGCCAATCCCACCGGGCTCACCAATTTAGAATAAAAAGTAGAAGCGCTTATTTTAAATCAATCATTTAATCAATCATAAAGCAAAACACCGAGTATGTTCATACTCGGTGTTATTTGATTATAAAAACGAATACGTGCTCTAAGACTTTATTTGCACTAAATCGTAATCGGCCATACCCGGTACTATTGCCTGTAAGCGAGATTCGGTTACATCGAGTGCATTTAAACATTCGCAATACTCAGAAGCCTTAAGCTCTAATTGATGTGCCTTTTTTTGTAGCGATTTATCAATTTCTCTTGAGATAATATCCATGCGTTGCCCCATGTCGTTAATGCGATCTTCTATATTACCTTCACGCGATTTAAACGCATCTCCGAGTGATACCAAAATAGCACCTAACGATCCATGCACTGCAGAGTGAATTTGCTGGCTGATCTCTTTAGTAAAAAAATCATCTATTTGCGAAAGTGATTGAGGGGCTATAAAAAAGAAGTCATCGCCGCGCTTAAACTTATCCATTAGCGCGCGCTCTACATACTTTAGTTGTGTTTTAAGTACTTCAGGTTCTTTGTCTGACATACCTTCAACTACGTGTTCAATAGCGCTTAAACCTAAGTTAACACCATCGGTAGCCAGATTTACTAATTCGGGGACTGTGTGGCGAATACCATTACTAAACTGTTCGAGTACTTTGCTTTCGTCATCGCTTAAATCAACCCAATAACCGCGAATAAATAGTTGGTTATTGTTATTAATTTGTACACGAGTCTGGCCTTTATCTAATATGCGAATTGCATCGTCAGTAATAATTAAACCATGACGTAATTCAACATCGCATTGGGCTTGAGCAAAGACACTGCTGCTTGAGAGCGCTATGGACAACGCCAATATCGAACGAGATAGAAACGCCATAAACACCTCAAAAAGACTAAAATGGAAGGCGAGTAGGTTAACAAAAAAACAACTTTATGCAAGGGAAAATAAACCTATCAACTATCTCAAACAATAGCTGTATAGAGCGCAGCTTGAGTTTTTAGATACGGCTATGTTGAGTAAAATCAACAGTACAACAAAGGACTTAGTATAAAGCTAAAGAGGTAGTGTTAGCTCACATCTAAATAAGAACACGTAGTTTTAAAAATGAAGTTTAAAAAGATACAGCTATTTAGTTAATTAAGCTTTTAAGCTGACTCCAAATTTACTTTGGAGTCAGCTTAAAAGGCTAGCGGTTAAAAGCCAAAATCTCTAGTGTGAAACTACTATTAATCGAATTGCATCAAGTTGTAACTGCGTTTTTTCAATATACGTAGTTAGGTCGTTGCGTTGCTTATCGTAGAAGGTAATTTCTTCTTGGCGAATATTCGGGTTAATCTGCTTAAGGGCAACAAGTCGTTCTTGCTCTTCACTGAGTGACGTTTGCATTTTAACAAGCGACGCTGCACGAATAACTTCAAGTTTTTCTTGTGCCATATCTTTAGCGGTAGTAATCATAGGGTGAACAGCACTTTGCAATGCGCCCGCAAGTTTACTTGCTGTTTGGCGGCCAACGGCTGATAACTGCTGATTAAAGCCTTCAAATGCCACATTCTCACCTAAATTATTACCTGCTTTATCAAGCAATATACGAATTGGTGTAGGCGGTAAAAAGCGACCAACTTGTAATACTTTTGGTGCCATTGCTTCTGCAACAAAAATAAGCTCAACAAAAAAGGTACCAGGCGGTAACTTTTTGTTTTTAAGCAATGCAACCGATGCGCTACCAAAGTCGTCGTCACAAATCATATCCATGGTGCCTTGCACCATTGGGTGATCCCAACTAACAAAGTGCACGTCTTCTTGCGAAAGTGCCGTATCGCGATCAAAGGTAACGGTCATACCGTCTTCTTTAAGCGATGGGAATGATGGGTTTAACATATGCTCAGTTGGCTTTAAGATAATGGTATTTTCGCCTTTATCTTCTTGGCTTACGCCAAATGTGTCGAACACGTTGATCATGTAGCTTGGTAATTCAAACTGATTGTCAAGTTTTTCGATTTCAGCTACAAGTGAATCTGCAGCACCTTGACCCGATGAATGTAGCTCTAGTAAACGATCTCGTCCGCTTTCCATTTTTTTACGAAGTACTGCATTTTGCTGTGCTACTTGCTCAAGTAATGGATCGAGTTCGTCTTCATCGCAGTTATGCGCAGAAATATATTCAAGTAGGTCATCACGAAACTCTTTATAAAGCATTTGACCCGTTGACGAGGTAGATTCGAATGCGTCTAGACCTTCGTTGTACCAGCGTAGCAGTACTTCTTGAGCGGTATTTTCAAAATATGGCACATGAATGTTCACATCTTGTGTTTGACCTATACGGTCTAATCGACCAATACGCTGCTCTAGTAAATCTGGGTTCAATGGTAAATCAAACAATACTAAGTGATGTGAAAACTGGAAGTTACGACCTTCTGAGCCAATTTCTGAACACAGTAATATTTGTGCATTATCATACTCATCTGCAAAAAATGCAGCAGCGCGGTCACGTTCAATAATAGACATGCCTTCGTGGAATACCGATGCTTTAATTGCTTCGCGTTCACGCAGTATTTGCTCAAGACTGATAGCTGTTTCAGCTTTAGCACATATAAGTAGTACTTTTTCGCGCTTAAGCGTTTTAAGTGTTTCGATTAACCAATCTACACGTGGGTCAAATAAACCCCAGCTTGCGCTTTCACCTTCAAACTCTTGAAATATTTTTTCAGGGAAAAGTGCACGATGTGCGCTTAGTTCAGCATTTTGAATGCCACCCATGTTGCCTAGTACCGACATAGCGGTTTTATATTGTTTTGGCAGTGCCATTGGGTAAGCGTGTAATTTACGACTTGGGTAACCATCAATGCCGCTGCGGCTATTTCTGAATAATATACGACCTGTGCCGTGGCGATCGAGCAGCATGTTAAGTATTTCTTTACGTGTTGGTAAATCACCTTGCTGTGCTTTTTCAAGAATATCAGTAATATCGGTTTCTTTTAATAGCTCAATTAGCGTGGCTTTGGCTGTGTCGTCTAGCCCTTGCTCTTGCAGTAATTGATTTGCAGCTTCAGCAACGTCTTTATAATTTGCTTCTTCTTCTTTAAACACGTCGTAGTCGTAAAAACGGTCTGGATCGAGTAACTGTAAACGTGCAAAGTGACTGCTGTGACCAAGTTGATCAGGCGTTGCGGTAAGCAAAATAAGGCCCGGAATATCTTGGCTAAGCTCTGCCATACGTTGATACTCTGAGCTTGGCTTGCCGTTATTTATACTTAGGTGATGGGCTTCATCTATAACTAGTAAATCCCAATCAGCAAGCGTTGCTTGTTCAAACCAGCGTTTTTTCTTGGTTAAAAACTCAAGACTGGTAAGTACCAATTGCTCTGTATCAAACACGTTTGGAGAATCTGCAAACGCTTCGTCGCAGCGTTCTTCATCAAAAATAGAAAAATGTAAGTTAAAGCGGCGTAGCATTTCTACTAACCATTGGTGCTGTAGATTTTCTGGTACAACAATAAGTACGCGGCTCGCACGACCACTAATAATTTGTTGATGTAAAATCATACCTGCTTCAATTGTTTTACCAAGGCCTACTTCATCTGATAAAAGTACGCGTGGTGCAAAACGTTTACCCACTTCTTGGGCAATATAAAGCTGGTGCGGAATAAGATTAGCACGCTGACCAATTAAGCCCTTAATAGGCGATTGTTCACGTTCAAATTTATGTAACCACGTTTGGTAGCGAAGTGTATAGCGATCAAAACGATCGACTTGGCCCGCAAATAAACGATCTTGTGGTTTATTAAACTTAATAAAATGATCTAAAAAGGTTTCTTTAAGCTTGGCAGTTTCGCCGTTATCAACACGGGTGCCGTGATAACACAGTAACTCGCCTTGTACTTCAATAGACTCTACTTCTAATTCCCATTCTTCAACGCTTTTGATCACATCGCCAGGATTAAATGCCACACGGGTAACAGGTGCTTCTGCCGAAGAATAAACACGGCTCTCACCACTGGCAGGAAATAATATGCTGACCTGACGGCCTTCAATGGCAACAACGGTGCCTAATCCTAAATCTGACTCTGTATCACTGATCCAACGCTGACCTAAGGAAAAATTCATGTATGTCTCGTCTATGATGAAAAAGGCGGCTATGTTACCTGTAAGCTAACACCACTGCAAGGCGCTATTTGGCTCACTTTTAATTAATTTTGTAAGTGTTAATTATTACTATTAAAACAACTTGTTTATGACTCTTTTTTAGGTAAATCAAAACTAATTACAGTTTGTAATAAAACGGACTTTTATGACAAATAGACTAAACTTACATTATGCCTTGGCAATTAAGTATTGCAGGTTTAAGTTTTGCCCGTTTTACTTAGTTATTTTGGTATAGCATAAAAATCATAAAACGTAAGGAAAGTGCTATGGAAAAAGCTTCGAACCTTGAAAGTAAAATGTATGTGCTAGATACCAACGTACTACTTCACGAACCCCTCGCTTATTTGTCTTTTCAAGAACATGACGTTGTAATTCCGATGACGGTGCTTGAAGAACTCGACCACATAAAAGACAGAAAACACGACGTAAGTCGTGATGCGCGCGTCGCTATTCGTGGATTAGATGAAGTACTTAAAAATGCAACGCCTGAACAAATGCTACAAGGCGTGGCGCTGCCGAGTAACAAAAAGGCAAAAGCGAGTTCTGCTGGTACGCTTATTATTGTAAACGACCATTTATTTGCCGACTCCATTTCTGGTTTGCCGGGTAACGAAAACGACCATCGTATTATTAATTGCGCCGTGTATTTACAAAAGCAGCACAGTGATTCAAAAGTTATATTAGTAACAAAAGACATAAACATGCGTTTAAAGGCCAAAGGCGCAGGGCTTAAATATGTTGAGGATTACCGTACCGACCAACTTATTGACGATATCAGCTTACTCACTAGTGGTTATAAAAAAATTGAAGGTGATTTTTGGGACCATGTAGGGGAATGTAATACGCAGCAACACGGACGAGATACGTTTCATCATGTACCTAAAAACTTAATACCTGATGTATTTTGTAATGAATATTTACTTGATGGAGGGGATCAGTTTGCGGCGCGTGTTAAATCGTACGATAACGAGCACATAACGCTAAAAGATATTGGTGTTGAGCGTTTAATGCATCAACAAGCATGGGGCGTTAAGCCCAAAAATATTTATCAGGGAATGGCGCTTGATGCGCTGCTAGATACAAGTATTGAACTTGTTATTTTAACAGGACCAGCAGGGTGTGGTAAAACCTTGTTAGCACTTGCCAGCGCCCTTGAGATGGTCATCGAAAAAGGTATTTACGATAAAGTAATAGTAACTCGTAATACCCCAGAAATAGCAGAGTCCATTGGCTTTTTACCAGGCACTGAAGAGGAAAAAATGGCGCCGTGGCTTGCAGCCATTACCGATACGCTGGAGGTATTGCACAAAGGCGACGAAAATCCGATATCAAGCCGAAACTACATTATGGAGAAGGCTAATGTTCAGTTTAAATCGGTTAACTTTATGCGTGGGCGTAGTATTCAAAATGCGGTGGTAATTTTAGATGAGAGCCAAAATTTAACGGCATCTCAACTTAAAACGATTATTACCCGCTGCGGCGAAGGTACTAAATTAATTTGTACGGGTAACTTGGCGCAAATAGATAGTAACTATTTAACGCCAGTAACATCGGGCTTAACGTACATAGTAGAGCGCTTTAAAAACTTTGAAGGCAGCGCAACTATAAACCTCAACGGTGTTGTACGTAGTCGCTTAGCGTCATTTGCAGAAGAAAATTTATAACTTGCGCTTAACAAATTGGCTCGATAGTCTATCGATTGATTTTCGAGCCAAATGGCAGGCAGTACATTGAATTTTTTACCTCTGAAGCATTATTATCGTTCATTATTTATTGCGCTTTTAGTGCCATTGATTGTCGCTTTTTTACTGTGCTTGCACTTATATAATATAAAGCTTGAGCGGGCGGTTGAAAAACGCGAAGCCGATTTTACGAATGTTTCAGCACAGGTTACTCACGGGATGGAGTCGGTGAGTAATCTACTCACCACCATGTTTAGCTTATACGAACAAACGACCTATCCAAAAATAAACCAAAGCTTACTTGAGGGCATAAATCAATATGATGGTTACTATTACCGTCACTTTAGTGAGCAAGGCACTGAAATTGTAGGTAAGGGGGAGTTTGCGTTATCTACTAAGGCATTAATGCAGTGGCAGCAGGCAATTACATTAGGGCCTTCGTTTAATACAACGCTTGCATTAATGCAGTCGTTGTCTGCTGTAGCATATGTTGATAATAATGGTTTTGCTTATGTAAGCAGGCGAAACAAAAGCCAAAGTTTAATGCTTACTGAAATTCTAAATGGAAAATTTAAGCCAAAATTTTCACCAAACAAACTTACTTCAAGTCCCATTGTTAAAGTGAATGATAAATCGTATTTTGCTATTGGCCGACAACGAAGCACTGGCTCAGCCGATTACATTATTTTGATTTATGATGTTCAGGCAATTTCTGGGTGGTTAAAAAAGGTTTCACCGAACAGTGGTGAATACGTTTTTATGAACCAATCACATCAAGTTATCGCCAGCTCTAAACAGTTAATAGAGCAAGCAACAGCATTAAAAAATTATTGGCCTGATTTGGCCCAGCACCATAGTAAAAAAACAGTCTTAACTAGTGATAGTAATTACTTTATGCAGCCAATGGATGAGTTACCTATTCACGCAGCATTTTACGAGCACAAACCCCAACTAATAAGCCCAATTAAGTATGAAATACTATTAGAGTTTGCATTTTTAACGCTATTTTTAAGTATTATGTTTGGCGTGTTTTTTTGGTTAAGTCAGCGCATTTTTATTAAGCCAATGACTCACTTAATGTCGTACCTAGAGAGTAACGGTACACAGCAAGAAGTGCAGCTCGATTATAAAGTACCGCTGAGCTGGCAGCCTTGGTTTTCTAAAGTGAAGCGTGTATTTACTAAAAACAAACAGTTAGTTGATTCATTACAAAGTGCAAATAAAGCTCTGGACGACCAGGTTCAGTTGCAATCAGAAAAACTAAGCCGCAGTTACGAAGCAAAAGAGCGCCACTTGGCTTTGCTCAACACTATGCTAAACAGTGTGCCAGATCTTATTTATTTTAAAAATATTGATGGATCATTCTTAGGATGCAATAAAGCATTTGAGGCGTACATCGGTAAAGATCAAACTGCATTAGTCGGTAAATATGTAGATGATTTAGGTGATAACGATCAACAAATAAATGCGCTTGAAAAACAAGTATTACAAAATAGAAACAGTGTTGAACAGCGAATAGAAACCGATAAAAAAACGTACCAACTGACTATTGCACCTTTTTATAACGAGCACCAACATCTGTTGGGGACTATGGGTATTGGTCGCGATATTACCGAGCAGCAACAAGCATTATTGGCCTTAAAAGCATCAGAATCTAAATTTAGAAGTGCGATTGAATTTGCGGCTAACTGCGTGGTTTTACTCTCGCTTGAGCACACAATATTACAAGTAAATAAAGCGGCAAGAAAGCAGTTTTCTGAACAGCCAGTACTGGTTGGTGAGCAGTTAAAAGCATTGTTTGACGATACTCAATGGCAGCAAATAAAAAGCACTTTAGCGCAATTGCTAGATGACAAAAAACGCGTATACCACCTAACGCTTGCTCAAGGGCGCTTAACAAGTTGGTTGCAACTGAGTGTATCGCTTGTATGGGATGAAAACCGGGACCCAGCTTATTATGTTATTCACATTCAGGATGTGAGCGCATTAACTAAATCGAAACTAGATGCCGAACGAGCAACCCTTGCTAAAAGTCGCTTTATAGCCAATTTAAGTCATGAAATACGCACTCCTCTTAATGCTGTTTTAGGGCTGCTTGATATGCTTATTGAGCAAGGATTAACGCAAAAGCAATTACAACAAACGGATCAAGCTAAGCATGCAGCACAAAGCTTGTTGCTAATGCTCAATAGAATGCTTGATTTTGCACGCATAGAAAGTTCGCAAACCGATTTAAAACAAGCATCTTTTAGTATGGTTGAGCTGGTGGATATTTGTGAAAGTTTAACGGCTCCATTGTGCGAAGGAAAAGGTATTGAATTTGTTATTGATATTGACCCGTTAATAGCGCCTGATTTGATATGCGACAGTATTCGCTTACAGCAAATATTAGGTAATTTATTAACAAATGCTGTTAAGTTTACAAAAACAGGTTCTATCACTTTAAAAATGGAACTTATTGAAAGCGATAGCCTAGAGCAACAGCATATTTGCTTTAAAGTAATTGATACCGGTATGGGCATAGATGAAGCCGATCAGAGGCGTTTATTTGACGCCTTTACGCAAGGTGATGAGTCTTCAACACGTATACATCATGGTGTTGGGTTAGGTTTAGCGATTGTTAAACATGCGGTGTCATTAATGGGAGGGGAGATTGCTTTAAAGAGTAAAAAAGGTCATGGCTGTGAGTTTTACTTCAGCGTTAGTTTTTTGGTTGATACCACTAAAAATACGATGTTACCGACTAATACATTGGCTATTTTATCGGATCAAAGTAAAGAGCTTAAGCAAGTAACAAATGCTTATACAGAGCTTGCTAATATTAATTTAGATGAAGTACTCAAATACCCAATTAAGCTCTCTAATACTCAGCAAATAATAATCGATGCGGCCGATTTACCTGCACTTTTAAATGTTGAAGCAATTAATGATTCGTTATCAGCTAAAGAAACATCGGTAATTATTATTAATCATCAGCACACACTTAATTTACCAACAAGTGAGCATTTAGCTGCGCATCACGTTAAAGCCTCTGCATTGGGACAAAGGCTATTTAGCTTGAACTCTCAGCAACAGCCTAAAGCTAGTACCAATGCCGTAATATATAATACTGCTGAAACTAAAGTTGATATATCGGGTCTACTTGTATTAGCCATTGATGATAATCAACTTAATTTAGAAATAATTAGCAGTGTATTACGCCAAGCAAACGTAAGTGTTGTTACCGCTTTAAGCGCATCTATCGGCATGGAATTATTGCAAGTTTTAAAGCCTGACTTAATATTAATGGATGTGCAAATGCCGCAAATAGATGGCTGCCAAGCTACGGCTTTAATTCGTCAACAGTTTGACGCAAAGCAACTGCCTATTTTTGCTTTAACGGCTCATTGTGAACCCGCTGATATTGAACGTTCTTTAAAGTGCGGTATGAATAAGCATTTAACTAAACCAGTTGTTGCTAAGGTACTTATTGATGCAATTGCCGATTTAAACTTAGTTAAACCAAGCTTTTTTGAAAAATCATTCGCATTAACGCAGTTTAGTATGGATGAAAAGCTCCTCAATACAATGATTGGTAAATTTGCTAATTTATGCGAAACCCAGCTATTGCAAATAGAAGAAACAACCAATAAGGATGATTTGGTACGCTTAGTGCATAGTATAAAAGGTGTAGCAGGTAATTTAGGTTTTAGACGATTGTCTCACTGCGCTTTATTGTGTGAAAGAACACTTAAAACAACTAACAAGCCTGTTGAAATAACACTGAAAGAGCTTATTATGCAGTTAGAACAGGTAATTGTTTTTATAAAAGGGGTAGGGGCTAGGGATGTCGAAAAGAGCTAAAGTACTTATTGTAGATGATGATCCAATCAACAGATTAGTACTTGAAAAAACACTTAAAGTAGAACACGACGTATTCTTAGTTGAAAGTGGTGAAAAAGCACTGACCTTTGTAAAAACTGCGCAAGTTGATTTAATTATCCTTGATGTGATTATGCCAGGAATTGACGGCTATGAAGTGCTTGTGCAACTTAAAGAAAATCCGATAACTCAATCGATCCCCGTTATATTTATATCAGCTAATCGTAGCCATGACGACGAAGCTAAGGGCCTAGAGCTCGGTGCTATGGATTATATCACCAAGCCATTTAGCCCTTCTATTGTGCGTGTTAGGGTTCGTAACCAATTACTTATAAAGCAAAAAAATGATCTGCTAGAAATGTTAGCCTCAATCGACGGCTTAACTGAAATCCCAAATAGACGCTACTTAGACGAAAACTTAGCTCGTGAATGGCGCCGAAGTAAACGCAGTGGAACCCCGCTATCAGTGTTACTTATGGATATAGACCACTTTAAGCGTTACAACGATTGCTACGGACATCGTGCTGGCGATGAATGTTTAAAGGATGTTGCACAAGCACTCGCAGCTCAATGTGAACGTGGTAGTGACTTTATAGCTCGTTATGGTGGTGAAGAATTTGCAGCTGTATTACCTGGAATGAATAGGCATGAGGCTATGGAGTTTGCTAACAAATTACGCAATGCTGTAAATGCTTTGAATATAGAACATAAAGGCTCATTAAATGCAGACCACATCACTATTAGTATAGGTATCGCCACTACTCAAAGTGGTAAAGTGTATGCTGAGCAAGCGTTATTAGAAGAGGCCGATTTAGGCCTATATGCCGCTAAAGATGCAGGGCGAGATAGAATAGTTGCACTCTAAAAACTTAATATACAAAAACGCCAATATTCATATATTGGCATTTTTCGTATTAAACACTTTTTATACCAATTCGCTTAATTAAGTGATCTATTTTGAGAATGGAAAAACGTGTTGATAGCTAGGCAAAAAATTCGCTATTTAGTTGTTCTCGGCAATTGCTCCTGCATTGCTCTACCTTCTGCATCCATGCAGTCGTAAATGAGAGTTTTTTAACACAGGTAGCGACACGTTTAGCCCCGCAAAATGATTAAGTATTATTGCGGATTGGTATTATAGGTTACTGCGTGATCATACCTAAAGCGGTTTCACCAATGCCCACTAACTTATCATTTTTAAATACAAGTGGCGTACATTCATCTTTCGTTGTTTTAGAATCTGAATGCTTGCTATGAGTTACATAAAAAAGTACTTGGTATACATCGTCATCTTTTTTTAATAGCTCTGTGAAATTAGGCGTTTTTAATTGCGTCAAAACAGATTGGTAACTGCTATCCATTTTTAGCTCTGATATAACTTCACGATTATTTTTATGTTGTGCTTGCCAGCTAGATGAATTCTTACCAGCCCAATGAGTCTCAGCTTCACCATCTGATACGGCAATAACACAGCCTGTTAAAAATGGAGCGATTAAAGCGGCTGCTAAAAGTGATTTTTTCATTTTTATTTACCTTAATAAGATTTTTAATTGGTTATTAGCTGTATTAAAGCAAAGAGTAGACCATATTTATAAGTTGTTATTAATCAGTTTGTTAAGTGGGTTAAGCTGTTTTTATCTAATAAAATATTAAATGTATTAGTAAAAACAGCCATTTTTTAGCTTATTTGATTACTACAATAAAATCACTACACCAAGCGGTTGCGTGATTCGCCTTTATTAAATGCAGCAATATTTAAACTTACTTCATTAATTAAACGCACAATAGATTCGGTGCTTGCCCATGCTATATGTGGAGTAAGTAAAAGGTTATTACCTTTGTAATTAGCAAGTGGGTTTGAAAGCTCAGCAGGTTCTTTAGTTAGTACATCAACACCGGCTCCAGCAATTAGGTTTTGCTCAAGCGCTGTAGCTAAGTCGGATTCGTTAATAATTCCACCACGTGCTGTATTAATAATTATAGCACTTGGCTTCATCATTTTAAGCTCATTAAGTGCAATTAAATCACGTGTTTCATCTGTTAGAGGGCAGTGTACGCTGATTATATCGGCTGTTTTAATGACGTCTTCAAAAGGCGTACGACCGTCGCGACATTTAACACCTTTGCGCTCTGCAACAATAACATTTGCGCCAAATGCCTCAGCCACTTTAGCAACGCCTTTACCTAGCGTACCACCGCCTATAATGGCAAATGTTTTACCTTGTAAGTCGTTAAAGCTGTAATCGAGTATGCAAAACATTTCACTTTTTTGCCACGCGCCTTGCTGGCAATCCGCCTGATAGCGGTGGGTGTTACCCAGTAAGTTAGTAATTAAAGAAAACGTATGTTGAACAACAGAAGGTGTTGAATAGCCAGCTACATTAGTTACGGCAATACCAAATTCTTTAGCGGCTTCTAGATCAACATTATTAGTACCAGTTGCACTTACACAAATTAATTTAAGCTGTATAAGTTTGCTAATAGTGTCGCGATTTAAAACGGCTTTATTAGTGATTAATACATCAGCACCTTGGCAATGTTCAATAACTTGCTCTGGGCTAGTAAGTTCATAAGTCGTTAATTTACCAAGTTGTTCAATACCAGTAAGAGACGTTTTAGCTAACGTTGCGTTATCAAGAATAGTAATGTTCATTATGAGCCCTAAAATAAGTGGATCTGAAAGAGTTAAAATCGTAAAAAGATGCCTACGATCCATCAAAAATCTAAAATACGAGCTTAAGGTACTACGAAAGAAAGGCTTTGTTAATGGTATTACTACCAAATGATTAGAGGGCTTTGTATTAGTGGTCTGCCCACTAGCAGATTGAGAACATGGTATTTTGCTAGACTGATCAGATTTTTGCACTTTTGAGCAAGCTCATGGTCATAGAAGGTAATTAAACTCGGCTTTAAAGCAAGTTGCTAAAAATAAAATCGCTTTTTTGGTTATTTCGCATTTTAGATTGGCTGAGTTATAATCGGATATAGACATAAACGGTGCGCTTTGGCGTACCGTTTTTTAACATTGTAGATGTAGTAATGAGTGAATTAGAAGATAAATACGCAGATATACGCCCATACAACGACGACGAAGTTGCGGCGTCGCTTACACGTTTAATTAACGATGATGCGTTTATTGATGTAATAGCAAAGTATAATTTACCGCGCTTTTTATCGGCAGTGCCTTTTATTGCGCGTCCAATGGTAAGAAGTCAGTTACGCAAAAAATGGGGCAAAGTAAGCACCGTTGAAGATGTGCAAAATGAAGTGGCACAATACTTAGATAAACTAGTGAAGCGCACCACATCAAAAGTTACCTTTTCTGGGTTAGAACAGTTAGATGCTAACCAGGCCTATTTATTTATTTCAAACCACAGAGACATAGTGCTTGATCCTGCATTAGTTAACTGGGGTTTATACCAACATAAAATGAAAACAGTGCGTATTGCTATTGGCGATAATTTATTGCAAATACCTTACATTACTGAGCTTATGCGTCTAAATAAAAGCTTTATAGTTAAGCGCTCTGCTAAAGCACCAAAAGAGATGTTAAAAGCACTGACTCAATTATCGTCATACATTTACGATTCTGTGGTCGGTGGAAATTCTATTTGGATTGCGCAAAAAGAAGGGCGTGCAAAAGACGGTTTTGATCAAACTGATCCTGCGCTTTTAAAAATGCTGCAATTAAATGGGCGTAAACAAAAGAAAGAGTTTGGCGATTATATTAAAGAGTTAAAAATAGTGCCTGTTTCTATTTCTTATCAATATGAGCCGTGTGCAATTGCTAAAGCCAAAGAGCTTTACCACAAGCAACACCATGGTGAGTACGTTAAATCGGCTGGTGAAGATATTGCGAGCATTGTTGAAGGCTTTAGTACTGCTAAAGGGCACGTGCATTTAGCATTTGGGCAACCAATTGAATCTAAATGTGATAGTGCTGAAGAGCTTGCTAAAACAATTGATAGGCAAATTGTTGATTCGTTTTATTTACACCCAGGCAATTACATCGCTGGTGGTTGTAAAGATGCGGTAATAGACTCTCCTGATACAGCGACATTTGAACAACGTTTAGCTTGTGTACCTGAAGAGTTAAAACCATTAGTGCTAGCTATGTACGCTAAGCCATTTCACCGTAAAACAGAGATAAATACTAATAGCTGTGAACATTAATACTCACAGCTCAATGAAATTAAGCAGCAATTAAATTGCTGCTTTTTTTTTGCTCAAAAATAACGCTATACTAATACCTCCTCTTCAACTGGGCGGTACTTATGCATGCAACAAATTGAAATATTTGATATTCCAAGTCCTTGCAAGAGTATTTGCTTAGTTAATAACAGAGGGTATTGCAAAGGGTGTTATCGTAGTCGGGATGAACGCTTTTCGTGGAATACCTTAACTAACGACCAAAAAAAGAAGGTGCTTAGTTTGTGCCAGCAGCGCTACAAACGTTATCTTCAAAAAAAGCAGCAAAATGCAGTGCCAAGCACACAGGCGCAGCAGCAAGGGTTCGACTTTTAAAAGCTTAATCCATACTTGGCTCTTAGTGCGTACACAGTGCCATTGTTAGTTAAGTTAATTAATGACATTTTAAGCTTTTCTACCAAGTTTTCATTACGCTTATTTAAATAATGATAAAGCGGATAAGTATTCAGCACTTCTTTTACAAAGCAACCTTGAGGTGAAGGTAGCTCATTGTTTTGCATTATAAAGTTAATCATTAAAGCTCCCTGTACTTTTTTCTGAGCAAGCAAATTAAGTTGGGTATTCATGCTTTTAACTTTAATAATATTCCCTGCAAACTGTGTGCTTGCTAAATAATGTTCTTGGACAGGGTAGCCATCAACAATTGCGACGCTATCGAGCTGTTCTAAACTGCTAGGTAAACAGTTTTTATACAATACTAAGTCAAACTTAAAGAGCTCATAATCGACCCTAATTAAGTTTTCGTAATTTTTTTCAACGCTTGCATCTCTTCCTAACTGCCCATCAAGTACGCCATTATTTGCAGCTAGCAAAGCATTTTGGTGACTAAAATCGATTATATGTATTTTAAAACCGATATCTGCGTATGCTAACTTTAATAACTCTAAGGCATAATCAGCTTGTGGTGTACTTTGCGGACGATTAAAAGTGAGGTTGTATTGATGACTAAAACAAGAGGCACTAAAAAATAAATTTACCAATAATAACAAGATACTAAAATGTCTATTCATTATCAGTTCCAATTACTACAGAAATAAATAAAATAAGACGCGTATAATAACAAGGAGATTACCTCTTGCCCAGTTTCGGGGTTAATCAAATAATTTTAAAAGCGAATGAGGAAGTATTGTGAGTTTTAATTTATGCCTATTGCCACGTGAAGAAAAATACCAAATTCAGTTAGATTATGAAGCGTCTTTTTGGGCGTATCAAATTAAGCGAAATAAAAAAACGAGAGAGCAAGTTTATAATACAATCCATAGCCGTCCAATGGCTGAACAAATGGTTTTGAAGCAAAAATTTGAGCAGTATTTAGCGCTAATGCTTAGCTAAGTGTTGATATAAAAATGTATATAGTTGAGTTGCTGGATGGGCTAAAAGTTCCACTCGTTAATAAATTTTATAAAAAACATAATGTAAGAGGGCGGGCTAATAAACAAGATAAGGTATGGGTTACTTACTATAATAATGAAATAGTTGCAGCATGTAGGTTGCAAGATAAAACAGAGTTCTTATTTTTATCTACCGTGTTTGTTGCGCTGGAACATCGCGGTAAAGGTGTTGCTAAACAGCTATTATCAACACTCTTAAAGTCGCAAGATAAGGTGATTAATACCTTCGCATATAAAAACGTAGTTGATTTATATTGTGCTATTGGTTTTAACCAGGTGTTAACATATACTCTTGCTTTACAAGTACTTTTTGATACTTACAAACATCGAAATATAGTCGCTCTAGAGTACCCATAATAATAAATAATAATATGGAATAAGCATGAGTAAATGCGTTAATGGGATCATTAGTTGCTTTGTAGTTTTAATAACTATCCTAAGTTGCCAAGTAGGCGCACAAGTAAAACGTTTATCTCCAAGCGAAGGCTTATCGCAAAGCTACGTTAATACAATGCTTATCGACACTAATGGTTACCTTTGGCTTTCTACTGAGGCTGGGCTTAATCGTTATGATGGCTATCAAGTTATTCCAATAAACGGCCCTAATGGTGAATTAGAAGAAGCGATCATTGATCGTATTTACCAAGACCCTCAAGGGCACATTTGGATTGCCTCGTTACTTGCAGGCCTATTTAGGTACGACCCCGTAACAGATTCATATCAGCAATTCCTAGAAAAACCTACCAGTGAAGAAGAGATTATCAATCAGTCTGTGTTTAGTATGGTGGCCGTTGATAAAAAAACACTTTGGATTGGGCGAGGCCGCGATTTTGCAAAGCTTGATATCGCAACCGGAAAAATAACAACTATTTTTGAGCTGCCTGCTAAATATAAAAATACTCTTGTGAGAAAGCTGTTTGCTTACAATGGTTATATATTTATAGGTACAAGCCATGGCGCATACGTATTTGATATTGCCACAGAGCAAGTTAGACCCCTGCAGCATTTAAAAGGTGAAGCTGAGCATATTTACCAAAATAATGTTAAGTCTTTCGCATTAGGTGAAAATAAACAGTTGTTAGTAGGGGCGGTACAAGGCTTATACGAAGTTGATATTAGTAACTTATCAAAAATGTTTGAACGCCCAGATTTACCTTTTGAAAGCAAGGTAATACTAAGCGATTTAAATGTGTGGAGCATAGTAAACGAACACGGAACAATAGATTTAGCTACCGACAAAGGCTTGTTTAAATTTGATTTAAACACCGGGGAGATGATTAAAAACACTCGAATAGCCCAAAGTAAGTACACACTTGCCGATACCAGTATTATTGATATGGCAAAAGATAAATCGGGTGGTACGTGGGTTGCGACTAAAACCGACGGTGCGTTTTACTTATCTCATGACAGCTATCACTTTAATAATGTCGATGGCACTTTGCTCGGGGGGGATGGTTTATCGCATCACTCTATCTGGGGGATTACCGAATATAAAGACAAACTTTGGCTTGCAACGCATAACGGTATTACCGAGGTTGATTTAAAAACAAATATTGGTAAAGCTTATTTAAAAGATTACAAAGTCGACTTACTCACCACTGAGTTTACCGTATATGAAATAACGCCTTATAAAAATAATTTATGGCTTTATACAAATCGTGGTTTGTTTATTTTTGACCCTGTAACGCATCAAGTTAGCGAACCTAAAGTACATAACCCTGCTAATCAGGAGTTAATTACCGGTAGGGTACATGGCGTTACATTAATGCCAAATGGCGACCTATACTTTGTGCACTCAGATCATGGGGTATTTATATACAATATAGATTCTCAAGTAATAACGCGTTTGGGTGGCCAGTTTGATCAATTTGAACCCTTTTTAGCTCATGGTTTTTTACCTGCGCTGAGCAATAAACCAGATTCACCATTATTTTTTAATGCCGGTATTTTATACCAAGTAAACCCAAGTGATTTAGCACTTAAAATGATTTATAAAGTGCCAAAACAGCATGAAAACGTAGCCATTAGTGTGCTTTCTTACTTAATTGATAACAACAATATATTGTGGATATCACTTTCTAATTTCGGCTTAATAGGCCTTGACGCATCTACCTATCAATTAGTTCATACAATCGATTTAGAGAGGAATAAATTAGGCACTCTACTATACGATATGGTGCTAGATGATGATGGCATGATCTGGATGAGTAGCCATAAAGGCATTTGGCGATTAAACCCAGAAACACTTCATTTTCAGCAATTTTCTACATCAGAAGGGCTACTCTCTGCTGAGTTTAATAGCAACGCCATGGCACAGCTCAAAGATGGCCATATTGCGTATGGTAGCTTAAAAGGTTTTACTTATTTTCATCCAATGGAAAACCAAAACTATCAGTCGCTTATTGATCACGTAAATATTACGCGAGTTGATTTAATGTCACGAGATTTATCGCTTGATCTAAAACAACCGCTCAACGAGGTTGTGTTAAACCATGATGATATTGGGCTTGAAGTTGCATTTTCGGCCATGGCATTTAGTAATCAAGAACGCATCATTTATGAGTATCAACTCGATAACGGACAAAAAAGTTATACCCGAAATAACAACCGTGTATTGTTTCCAAAATTGAATCCAGGTAATTATCAATTAAAAGTTTGGGCTAAAGACCCCCTGACTGGCGAATATACCTCGCCTGCTATTTTAAAAATAAAAGTAAAGTATCCACTTTGGCGTGCACCTTATTTTATGGTGCTTTACGGCATGCTGTTTATTGGCTTTATTGCCATGTGGGTTATGCGCCGTAATAAAATTCAGCGTATTTTATTGGCAGCAAATAAAGAAAGTAAAGAAAGCGAAGCGCGTTTAAAACTAGCGCTTGAAGGCAGCGAATCGGGTGTTTGGGATTGGGAATCAAGCAATCCAAGTATTTACCAACCTCGCTTAGCGAGTGAGTTAGGCTACGAAAATGAAACCGTGAGCCTTGATGAATATTTATCTAAAATTCATCCGCAAGACAAACAGCTATTTCGCTTAGAGTGGCTTGAGTTTTTATCTACCGATAAAGGTTACTTTAATTGCACCTACCGCCTGCGCCATGCAAAAGGCTATTGGCGCTGGTATAAGGATTTTGGAAAAGTCGTTGAGTGGGATGATAAAACGCCACAAAAAGTAGCGGGTACCTACACAAATATGACCCGTGAGATGGTGTTTGAAGAACACGCTTTACTATTTACGGCAGCATTTGAGCAAACACGTGATTGGGTATTTATCCTCGATAAAAATTTAAATATTCGGGCTTCTAATAAATCACTGCAAACCGCCTTTAACTTCTCTGCTGAGTCGTTATCTAGTCGAGCATTAAATTTAGGTATATCGCGCAGCAATCGTTTTGATTATTTACGCATAATGCAAAAGCTATCTATTGGAGAGCACTTTTCGTGTGAAGACAGTGTAGTTTTAGCAAGTGGTGAGCCACGCCATGTACTTGTGAAAATAAGTGCAGTGGCCGATAACGAACAGCGCCTTAATAGCTATGTCGTTATTTTAACCGATATAAACGCACAAAAATCAGCCGAAAACGAGCTGCACTTATTGGCCAACTACGATGCCTTAACAGGGTTGCCAAATCGTACATTATTTAATGACCGCGTTGAACACGCCCTTGAGCAAGCAAAATTTCACGAATGTAAAGTTGCTTTATTACATATAAATATTAAGCGTTTTAAATACTTTAATGACTCTTTGGGGCATGCAGTTGCTGATGAGCTAATTAAAGAAGTTGCTGAGCGTTTAAAATGCTCCTTGCGTCCATCTGATAGTGTTGCTCGATTTGGTGGCGATGAATTTGTAGTACTGGTGGAAGATATTCAGCAAATCGAACAAGTACTCATTATATGCACTAAGTTGATGGATTGTGTGAATCAAAATATTACGATTAATGGCCAAGTTGTAAACGTTAATTTAAGTATTGGTGTGTCTATATCACCAGATGATGCACAGCAAGGCTCTGCGCTTTTAAAAGCTGCGAGCATAGCGTTATATCATGCAAAAGACTCTTTAGAGGGGCGTTATCAGTTTTATAAGCAAGAGATGAATCAGCATGTTCAAAGAGCGTTGCATCTTGAGTCTCAGCTAACTAAAGCGTATCAAGAAGAAGAATTTTGTAATTACTACCAGCCTATCATTAACGCTGAAAGTCAAAAAACAGAAGGCTTTGAAGTACTGCTGCGTTGGCCTGAAAATAAGCTTGTGCAAACTCAAGAGTTTTCGGTGGCAGCAGAAGGTATAGGCCTAATTACAAAAATTATGCTGCAGACTTTTGCGCGCGCTTTATTAGAGCTAAAAGAGTGGCGAAAAGCCTCACCTAGCCTGTATTTATCTATTAATTTATCGGCTCTTGATTTTGAGTTTAAAGACCTTGTTCCTGAAATTAAAAAAGCGTTAAGTAATTCAGGAGTATCGTCTGAGGCAATTGTTTTTGAAATAACCGAATCAATATTAATGCGTGATTCAAAAGAAGCGCTACACAGCATGGAACAACTTAAAAAGTTGGGCTGTAGATTGTATATGGATGATTTTGGTACGGGTTACGCATCGCTTACTTATTTAAAGCGTTTTCCTATTGATGTATTAAAAATAGATAGAAGCTTTGTACAAGACATAGGCATAGATTCTGACGATGAAGCTATTATTCAATCAATACTCGCGCTTGCGGATAGTTTAGGTAAAGAATGTGTAGCTGAAGGCGTAGAAAGCTCGCACCAACTCGCCTTTTTAAAGGCGCGAGGATGCATGCATTTTCAAGGGTACTTATTTAGTAAACCGGTACCTAATACCGAAGTACTCCCGCTTATTAATCGCAATTGGAGTGATATATTTAATTAATAATAGCAGTACTTATTTAAGGCCTTTTACCGCAGTGCCTGCAAAACAAATGGCTATTATGCTCATTCAACTGCGTTTTAATGGCCTTATTAGCTTCTAGTTTACTCAAGCCTAATTTATAGCGTAGTTCTTCTAGGTGTTCTTGTTGAGTATCATTAAGAGTGCCATCTTGAATTTGTTCATGTACGGCATCTTCAAAAAATTGGCGGCGTTTACGTATTTGTTCTGAAAAACTAGACGCCAGTAAACCGGTAGGTATTGCAACCATTCCCATGCTCAGTAGTGTAATAACCCCGCCGAAAAACTTACCCAATGGCGTTATAGGTACTACATCGCCATAACCAACGGTTGTTAGTGTTGCCATTGCCCACCACATAGCCGCAGGAATAGAGCCAAATTTATCGGGTTGTATGTCGTGCTCAATTAAGTAAATTCCGCATGAAGCTAAAATAAGCACGACGGCCATAATAAAAAAAGCAGCCATTAATGAACTACCTTCATCGTTAAAGGCTTTTAAAAGTAGCTGCATGGCGCGTGAGTAGCGAGTGAGTTTAAATACCCTTAATAGTCGGAGCACGCGTAAAAAACGTAAATCGAGAGGAAATAAAAACATCATTAAGCTTGGTAAAATCGCAATTAAATCAACAATTGCCAAAGGTGAGAAAAAATAGCGAAGCCGACGTTTGGTATGAGACCCTTCCATTGCTGCATATTGTGTTTTATCTACGCAAGCCCAAAGCCTGGCTAAGTACTCAATAGCAAAAATAGCGACCGAGACAATTTCTAAAACTAAGAATTCGTTGTAATACTGCTCTGCCACACTTGGGATTGATTCAATAACAATGGCTACAACGTTAATCATTATTAAGCTAATGAGCGCAATATCAAGAATATGTCCCGCTCGATGGTACTGGCCTGTGCCTTCAAACAGGCAAGCCATTTTTTGTCTTAAAGTGTGTGGTTCATTCATTATTTAAGTTTAAGTACCATGTTAATACTGCCTTCTTCAAAGTCGCGACTAATTTTAAAACCTAACTTACGGGCAAGCTCAATCATCCCTGTATTCTCTGGTAAGGTTATGCCTTCAATCGATTCCACACCTTGACGTTTACAGTGGTTAATTGCTGCACTCATTAGTATGCGACCAAGCCCTAAACCTTGGCAATCTGAGCGTACTACAATGGCAAACTCAGCATGCAGGTTATCGGGGTCCATAATGACGCGAGACACACCTAATGTGCGAGTTTTACCTTCAAAGCGTTGGCAAACAATAAACGCCATTTCACGGTCGTAATCAATTTGCGTCATTTTAGCGAGTTGATCGTGGTTAAATTGTGGTAGTTCGCCAAAAAAGCGTTTATATCTGTCTTCTTTATTAAGTGACTCGTCAAATGCTTTATGAGCTTGTTCATCTTCTGGCTTTATTGGTCTGAGCGTAGCTTGGGTGTTGTTTTTAAGTGTTACCACTTCAACAAGTTCTATAGGGTAGGGACGAATAGATAAGCGCTTACGATTGCTCTGAGTTTGATAACGGCTAAGTGTCATGGTGGCATCGAGTACTAAAAACTGTCCATTACTGGCAAGTATAGGATTAAGTTCCATTGAGCTTATGTCAGGTTGATCAATAACTAACTGAGAAATACGCGTTAGCAGTGCACACAAACGATACTTATCAACTTTTTCGGGTAATATGCGCTCCTTTAGTACGCCTTTATCGTGCGCTGCGGCAATTAAATACTTTGCTAAGTTCATATTTAGTGGAGGCAGAGCAACAGCGGCTTGCGCATATTCAAGGCCGGTTCCTGCTTCACCTAATAATATAACAGGACCAAAATTAGGCTCGGTTTTAATCGCAATTCGCAGCTCATTTGCGCCTGCTCGCGGCGCCATTTTTTGTAATGAAAACCCTTCAATAACAGCATCCGGATAAGTGTTTTTAATACGGATAAGCATTGCAAAAGCGGTTTGTTCAACCTCGTTGGCGTCGTTTAAGTTAAGCACCACACCACCTACTTCAGACTTTGAAGCAATACTTGGGCTAATAAGTTTTAACGCGACCGGAAAACCAAGTTCTATGGCTTGCTCTCTGGCTTCTGTTGGGGTGTAAGCCACCTCAGTTTGAATGCATGTAATACCATAGTGATTTAATACTTGGCTTGCCTGATGGGTAGGTAAGTAGCTTTGTCCGTCATCTAAAAACTCATTAATAAGCGCTTTAGCTGCTACTTTATTTATTTTTGCGTCATCTGTATTCGACTCAGGTGTTTGCGTTAAATGCTTTTGGTTACGGCGATACGTTACCAAGTGCATAAACGCGCCAACAGCACCCTCTGGTGTTCTATAAGTTGGTATTGCGTTGTTTGAGCACACTTTTCTGGCGGCGTAAGATGCGTCTTCACCCATAAAATTAGTTATAACGTAAGGGCGTGCCATTTTGGGTAATGTTTGTAAGGTTTCTACAATAATGTTGGCGTAGTCTTCGCTGGGCGCAAGCGCTGAGGGAGTATGGATAATCAGTAAGTTTTTAACTTCTTTTGCGTGCAGTAAAATTTCTAATGCTTGCTTATAACGCGCAGGTGCTGAGTCGCCAAAAATATCCACAGGGTTTGAGGTGGTTTCTGATTGCGGAATTACTTTATTTAGCGCATTTCGGGTTTCAGCGCTCAACTCGGCTAATTTACCGGAGCTTTGAATTAGCTCATCAACGGCCATAACACCCGGGCCGCCACCATTAGTTAAAATTGTTAGTTGCTCTACTTTTAATAATTTTGGATGCATGGCGAGTGTTTGTGTCGCTGCAAATAGCTCTCGTAAATCATTTACGCGCAGCATACCCGCTCGTTGAAATAACGCATCGTAAACAGCATCAGAGCTTTGCTTTCCGCCGGTGTGAATTTCGGCTGCAAGTGCGCCTGCACTTGTTTTACCTGTTTTAATCGCAATTACAGGTTTACTAAAGGCAGCAGCTCTTGCTGCTGATATAAAGCCACGAATATCTTCAATGTTATCAATGTAGAGTAAAATAGCTTTGGTTTTAGCATCACGACCTAAAAAGTCGAGTAGTTCATTAAAGTTTATATCAAGGCAATCACCTACCGATACAAAATATGAAAATCCAATTTCTTTGTTTTTAGCCCAATCTAAAATGGTTGAGCATACTGCTGCTGATTGCGATACAAATGCAATTTTACCTGGGCTTGCTACTGTATGTGAAAAGCTCGCATTTAAACCAATATGAGGGATCAGCAAGCCCAAACAATTGGGTCCAAGCAAAGTAACCAGCTTGGCTTGAGCGCATGCTTTAAGTGCGCTTTTTTGCTCTCCAGAAAGCCCATCTGCAATAACAATAGCCGTTTTACAGCCAAGCTCTCCAAGCTGCTCAATAATATCAATTAAGGTATTTTTGTTAGTACAAATAACAGCAAGGTCGGGTACTTTTGGTAAGTCAGCAATAGAGGGGTAAGCAAGTACGCCATGTACTGCGCTATGGCTTGGAGTAACGGGCATTATCGGCCCTTTAAAACCGCCTTGAAGTAAGTTGCGCATAACCACAAAACCAGCACGAGTTGATATATTAGAGGCACCAATAACGGCCACTGAGCTTGGGTTAAAAAACTGGGTAATGCGCTTAAGGCTCATGGTTTTTCCTAGGCTGATTAAATTTTGCGTTATTTATAGTCTCAATGTACCCTGTTTACTGTGTTATTTCGAGCGTCTAGATACTTATTATTGATATCAATCAAGGAGATTATTGTGAATAAAACCCCCGGTTTTTACATTGTTATAGCGGCTATTTGTTTAAGTATAGGCTTAATTAGCTTAGGGTTTATTTTAAAGAGCACAGCTCTCAGTGTAAAAGAGATGGAGCGTACTGTGCAGGTTAAGGGATTGGCCGAGCGAGAAGTTATAGCCGATACGGTAATTTGGCCTCTGCAATTTAGTGATGCCGACAATAATCTTGAAAAATTAGTCAGCCGAGTTGAGAAAAAAAATGATGCTGTAACTGCTTTCTTAAAACTCCATGGTTTTGACGACGATGAAATAACAATAGGCAGCCAGTCAGTTATTGATAAGCAAGCACGTGAATACAGTAATGAAAATCAGCAATTTAGATACATAGTGCGTTCAAATATTATTGTTTATTCTGATGCGCCAGATAAAGTGCAAAACGCGCTGAGTAAAGTAAGCCAGCTTGCTAAACAAGATATCGCGATAGTGCAAGACAGCTACGAAACAAAAGTTGAATACATTTTTACAGGCCTCAATGATGTAAAACCTGCGATGGTGCAAGAAGCAACTGAAAAAGCGCGTGAAGTCGCTAATAAATTTGCTAAAGACTCTAATTCAAAATTAGGCAAAATAAAAACAGCTCGCCAAGGGCAATTTAGTATCAGTAATCGAGATTCAAACACACCGCAAATAAAAAATATAAGAGTGGTAACCAGTGTTGAATATTATTTAAATGACTAGGGCCTGTTGACCTTTCAGGATTAAAATTTGTTCAATCTAGGGGCGATTTAATCGCGGCGTGAGGTTTGTAACCTAGCGGGCTAAGTAAAAACCGAGCAAAGCTTCCGCGTCCTGCTCACGCCCCTTACCTACATCCATGTCATAGGTAAGATCTTAAGAAATTGAGTTGAAGCTCAATTCATGATCAAATGGTTGTTA
>NZ_JADYXK010000019.1:0-83909 GCF_015864275.1 Pseudoalteromonas sp. NZS11_1 | reverse complement strand
CAAACACTTCTATATTCTGCGTAAAAATACAGTAATCAATTGAACCAAAATAGGAACTCAGCTATGGTTTGTTTATCAATAAAAACAAATTTAAAAACGAGTTAATCTACAGGCTCGTTATGTGTTTTTCAAACTATGAGTAAATTTAAAGTTTTATTAATCCCTGTAGCTGCTTTACTAGGAGCGCTATTAGGTTATTTTCTAGCACCGCCACAACCACTTTATCCCTTTGCAGGTGAAAAGCATGAACTTGAACTCATTTACTATATTGAGCTTCATATAATCATTTATTTAGGTTTCTTTTCAGCATGCATTACATTTTCATTTTCTAAGCTCCTCAATACTTCCATAAGTTTAGCCATCGGTTCATTAATTTCAGTTGGTTTGTTTATTGGCGCAATAGGTGATTTAAGGAGCGGAGCTATACCTTATTACAGTTTTCGCGAAATAGTTGTATATGTTGTTGGTTGTATTTCTTGGTATGGTATAGTTTATTTGTTCAGTAGCTTTTCCAATAAAAACAAAGTGGTATAAACACATAACAAGCCAACTAAGCAGGACTATAGCTAGAGAACGTATGCAGAAAATTTTAGTTTTAGCAGTTTTTTTAGTTTTTAGTTTCTGGTTTTGTGGAAGCAGAATCTGATCCTTGTGAGTCAACCCAATATCCAGTTAAATGGGAATCTGAATTAGTGCATCCCGAATCTTATGAGCTTCCAGCCATTTTCTACAAACTAATTATTTAAAGGTAATTTTACCTGTATCAAAAGCGATAGACTTTGTTAAAAATAATATGGCAAACCATAAGGCATTTTTAAAAGACGCTAAAGCTTACATACTTGAAAGCTTATCTAAATTGCCAAAAAACAAACTTATAGACCACTCAAACCTCTTAATTGCAACAGATGGCTTGCAAGGACGAGAGTTGAGTAAAGCTATTCATGTTATGGCTGGATATCAAGGGCTATTCGAGGGATTACTATTAAAAAATGAGGCGTCAGTTAGTATTAATGGTAATTGGGTAAATTCATCAAGCGTTACTTACATGGTAGGCAATGATTCTGCTCCCTTGGATGACTTGAGTTTTGTTCATAAGTTAATTGTTTCTAATTCAAACCAAGTAGTGTTTGAAAAATGTTGGCTAGATAGAAAATAGCCATATAACAAAACGCGCTGAGGTGGGCGACTAGTAAAATTTGCCTATTAATTGTGGGAAGCTGAAAATAGTAAGTAAGATTTTAAAAACTTTATAACAAGGAACGTATATGAATTTATCTGAAGGCAAAACTGTAATTGAGTTTTAAATATCAGAAACAGGCCACCAAATTGTTGAAGCTAAAATTAACGGTAAATTGTTACGTTTTATTTTAGATACTGGCGCTGGAACATCTGTTTTAGACAGGGGATGCCTAAGTGAGCTAGGCATTGAAGAGACACTAAATGTTGAGAATGCAGCAGGCTTGGGCACTTCTGATCACGCAATGGGGGATGTAGAGGTTCATTCAATAGAATTAGGAAATGCCTTATTTGAGAGTCCTGATTTTGTATCACTTAATCTTGACCATGTTCAGATTGCAGGTGGTGAAAAGGGAGTACATGGCTTATTAGGCTCTCCCTTTTTTATTCAATACCAAGCTGTTATCGATTTTTCAAAAAACAGGCTAGAGCTTTTTAATGAAAAAAATTAAGTATCTAACCTAAACTTTGTTCTTTAGTAAATTTTAACTAGCGCACCATGTTTATGGGCTTAATTATGGCATGGTGCGACAGCTGTTATTGTTTACAATTTGTATTTTAAAGCTACTTTTCTAGTTCTTTTCTAATAATTCTTTTCTTATAATTTCAGCCCCAGCGCTCAAGGCATTTAATTTGCCGTTAGCTATATGGTGAGGTAGTGGAGCCATGCCGCAGTTTGTACACGGGTAGAGTTTGTCGGCATCTACAAATTGCAGTGCTTTACGTAGCGTATTAGCTACTTCTTCTGGCGTTTCGATTCTGTGATTTGCTACATCAATTGCGCCTACCATTACTTTTTTACCGCGAATAAGTTCTAGTAAATCCATTGGTACATGCGAGTTATGGCACTCTAGTGAGATAATATCGATATTAGATTGCTGAAGCTTAGGGAATGCTTCTTCGTACTGTCGCCATTCGCTTCCTAGTGTTTTTTTCCAATCTGTATTTGCTTTAATGCCGTAGCCATAGCAAATATGCACTGCGGTTTCGCATTTAAGCCCTTCAATTGCGCGCTCTAAACAGGCAATTCCCCAGTCGTTCACTTCATCAAAAAATACGTTAAACGCGGGCTCATCAAATTGGATGATATCAACGCCTGCGGCTTCTAATTCTTTTGCTTCTTGATTGAGTATTATGGCAAATTCCCATGCTAGTTTTTCGCGGCTTTTATAATGATCATCATAAAGCGTGTCGATCATTGTCATTGGGCCTGGCAATGCCCATTTTATTGGTTGTTTGGTTTGCTTGCGTAAAAATTTAACGTCTTCAACAAACACAGACTTTTGACGGCTGACAGGGCCCACAACTGTAGGTACGCTTGCGTCGTATCGGTCACGAATTTTTACTGTTTTACGTTTTTCAAAGTCAACGCCATTTAGGTGCTCTATAAATGTAGTTACAAAATGCTGCCTTGTTTGCTCGCCATCGCTAACAATATCAATGCCTGCTTGTTGTTGGTCGAATAATGACAAGCGTAGGGCGTCGTGTTTGCCTTGGGTTAATTCGTCACCTTGTAATTTCCAAGGTGACCAAAGTGTTTCTGGCTCTGCAAGCCATAAAGGCTTAGGTAAACTGCCAGCGGTAGATGTAGGTAGTAATATTTTCATAATAAATAATGCCGTATATTTTAGTTAATTATTAAACGTATCGTTAAGCGCGTTATTACTGCTTGTTACTATTAGTTGTTATGACAGATAGCTAGTAGAGAATTGCTCAAGAACCGTTTGATACGGCTTGATAAAATGCTCTTGTGCAAACTTGCCTTGCTCATTTGCTAACTTGCCGCGCTCTTCTCGGTCATACACAATTTGCGTTAGTGAATGATCCAAGTTTTTTAAGTTTGGTTTATATGATTTACCCGCTGTTGCGTTGGCATTATAAATCTCTGGTCTGTAGATTTTTTGAAACGTTTCCATCGTACTAATGGTGCTTATAAGCTCAAGATTGCTGTAATCATTAAGTAAATCACCAAAGAAAAACAATGCCAAAGGCGCTGCACTATTTGGCGGCATAAAGTAACGTACCTGCAAGCCCATTTTTTTGAAGTATTGCTCAGTTAAAGACGATTCATTTGGTTCGTATTCTACGCCAAGTACCGGGTGTTGGTTTTCGGTGCGGTTGTAGGTTTTGTTATCTGACACACTTAGGCATATAACCGGTGGTTTTTTAAAGTTTTGTTTGTATGTATCCGAATTTACGAATGACTGAAATAGCTTGCCATGTAAAACCCCAAAGTCATCTGGAATGCTAAATTGAGGCTTGCCTTTATTATGCTCTTGTAGAAGTACGCTAAAATCGTAGTCGCGCACATACGATGAAAAGTTGTTTCCTACAATACCTTCAATGCGTTTATTTGTTTTATGATCAACAATATTTGTTTTTAATATTTCGATAGAGGGGAAGCTTTCGCCGCCATCTTCAATACCTATCTCAACAGAGATAATTTCAAGCTCAACAGCATAACGCTCACCTTTGGTGTTATCCCAGTGGGCTAGGGCATTAAAACGGTTGTTAATCATGTTTAAGGCGTTACGCAAGTTTGCTTTGCGGTATTCACCTCTGGCTAAATTAGCAAAGTTGGTTGTGATACGCGTATTAGTTGATGGATGATAATTTTCGTCGAGTGAAACGCTCTTAATATTAAATGTAAAATCTTTTTTCATCGTGTTTATATCCAATTTAATAATTTAAACCTGATTGATGCTCTGCGCTTTATTAGCCTTGCAACTTACTTAGCTGATTTTGTTATTCAGCGGCTTTAAGTTGTTAGTAATAGTGTTTAGCGCTAAGTGATGAGTAATTTATACGTGGGTTGGTACATGAAGAAAAACGGTTTAATTTCACATAAAACATGAGTCATATTCATTAATCATTATTGTTAGATTCGATAACGTAGCAATTGGCGAAAAAAAGGCACAAATCGGTAAAAATAAAGGATAGATGTTTAGCCGTTTAGACTTCCTTTGTTTTGGTGTACACTTTATTCATGTTGAACATGAGGAATATTCAAATAGTTTTTTTGTGGCTATATCAGTATGTTAGTTAAGTTTTTAGCATATTGCGTCGCTGTTTATAATAAATGTCGTCACGGGTAAGTTCCATCTAGCTATATAAGTAGATACCTTAGCTAATCTAATCTCAAAAGATAAACCGACTTTTCTGAGTACGTATATAAATGCTTGTAAATTAATAAAAGGCTATAAACCATATTAATGGCAATGCCAGTGCGTTAAGTAAGTTATACTCGTTTTTCATCACCTCACCTATTGAGTATTCGTGGATATCAAAGGCACTTGTATTGCATCAACTATTGATGAGCATGGCCCTGTTTATGTATATCAAACAAAAAAGAATCTTATTCTCAGCTTTGACGGAAAAATTTATCAAAGCTGTATTAAATTAAATAGTATTAACGGGTTAAGCTTAGCTTATACGCAAGCTATGATGGCTGCGCTTTTTTTTATTCCGCACTTAAAAACCGCGATGATAATGGGACTTGGGGCGGGCTCTATCGCAAAAAGTCTTTATCATGCGTTTCCTGCATTGACTATACATACCGTTGAATACCGCAAAGCCGTTGCTGATATGGCTATAAAATATTTTGAAGTCCCCGTGTCAGAACGTTTGTTTATTCATATTGATGATGCGGCAAACTACATGAAAAAAACGCAGATAAAAACGGACGTTATTTTTTCTGATTTATATAGCTCAGAAGGGATGGAATCAGATCAGGTGCAATCATCCTACTTACGCGATTGTAAAAATGCGCTTACTTTTGATGGTGTTTTAGTACTTAATATTTGCCATACCAAAATTGGGCAGAGGGAAGCGTTCGATCAACTACTTGAGAAAGAGTTTGCAGGAAAGATTCTTAGTTTTATTATTGAAGGCGGTAATAAAATTGTTTTTGCTTTTAACAATACAATACCTGCACTTAGTGAAGACGAATTACTTGCTAAGGCTCACGCGTTACAAAAATTAATAAACGTAACAATGACGCGCTATGCCGGGCTTTTATTTAATTAAAATGGTTAGTTTGATGTACTGTTAAATGGCGCGTTTAAATCCATCCGTCTATCTGTTGTTCATTTAAACTTGGTTAAACTAATCGTACTCTGAACAAAAATAATAAAGTACATACCCGTACGGAAACACTCATACATGGATTACTGTAAAAATATAATCGCTAAATTTATAAGCGCGATGCAAAGGCGGCCTGGATTATTGGCTGTGATGTCATTTTTGTCGGGTGTTGCTAGCTTTGCACTAGTAGATAGAAAAGAGTCTTTTTCACAATTTATTGCAATATTTTTGCTTGTTAGTTGGTTGTGGCTAATTATTGATAATTGGCTACGTGACAAAGTAGAAGAAAATTTTGGTGTGGCTGTATCTCCTAATGTAATGCGTTTTGCTCTGCAAATGGTGCAACAAGAAAGCCTATTTTTTGCTTTGCCGTTTTTTTTAGCGGTTACGCAGTGGGATCATCCTCAAGCAATTTTTACTTCCCTTATTGCTTTGTGTGCGGTTATATCGGTTATAGACCCCTTTTATTACAAAAAACTTGCTAGAAACCGTACGTTATTTAGTGTGTTTCATAACTTTGCTTTATTCGTTGTTTTGCTTGTTACTTTACCTATTTTGTTAAACCTTACAACGAGCCAAAGTTTAGCCGCAGCTCTTGTAACGGCTGTAGTGGTTACTCTACCGAGTTTAAACAATTTAATGCCTAATGCACGCTGGTGGCGTTTTCCTATTCTTGTATTGATTTTATGTGCTTTGAGCACTGCTGTGTGGCAATTAAGGAGCTATGTGCCTCCTGCTGCGCTGCGATTAACCGATATTACGTTAGCTCATGAAGTTGATTTACAGCATAAAAAGCCAGTAGGGAGTATTAAACAGTTAGACTCTTATACACTGCACCATCAAGGTTTATATAGTTGGACCGCTGTTAAAGCACCAAGAGGCTTAAATGAAAAAATATTTCATGTGTGGCTTCATAATAAAAAAGAAGTTGATCGGATCACGTTAAATATAAATGGCGGGAGAGAGCTAGGGTACAGAGCATGGACCCACAAGGTAAACTTCCCTAGTGACTCTGTTGGTAAGTGGCAAGTAAAAGTAGTCACCGAATCAGGTCAGTTAATAGGTTTAACGAAATTTACTGTTACACCTTAATTAACTTAGCTGGCTGTATTTTAAACACATAGCTGATATAGTTTTTGTATTCCAAACTAATGGACATAGTTAATGAGTATTGCATTTGATATTTTTATTTGGCTAATAGTTGATACTGGTTTGAGCTTTTTATTTTACTCGACCGGCTGGCTGCTATTAAAAGTGGTAACGTTTGGGCAGTATAAAAGCGAGTTTAAGGATTTTGCATCTTATAAAGCGAGTAAAGCTAGAAGAGTCGACTTAATCTTCTTACTCGGTTTTTGTTTTTATGTTGCACTCATTGCCGTTATGGCTTATTTAAGTCACTAAACTGGCCAACAAATTAGGTTAATAATTTTAAGAATAATAAGCAGCTTAATGAGTTATTGCTGCTTATAGTTTTCCCCTTTATCGCACTTTTTTACACTTCCTACTTATACTTTTCCTGTTTTTGCAATAGGGAACACCTCACCGTGAGTACTATAACTATCATTTTACTATTAAATTAAGTACCTGCTATAGCATTGCTCGGTGCGTATATAGCTTTGGTTTGTTGGTTGAAATCCGAGCTAATTGCAACTTGTAGTTTATGGGTAATACTTAGTAAATACTTCAAATCTAATAAATAAAACAATATATATGCATCCATTTATTGCGCTAACACGTTTTATAACAATACTATGCGCCACTTTTTACCATTTATGATGGTTTTGGACTTAATAAATGACTCACTATTTAAAATATGTATTTGTTATTACGACTCTAGCGGGAGTAAATACAGCTTACGCACAAGCAAAAACACAAGAGCACTATCAAGAGCTTGAAGTGGGCGTAGGCGGAAATATTAAGCATACCCATACTGACGTAAATTATAAAAATAAAGAGTTTGATTTACATATACACCCATTATGGGAAAGCCGATATGTAACCGAAGGTCGGGATAACCTTGCCGGTAATGGTATTGCATCAATTGCTACTGAGTTTAATTATAAAAACTTTGCGGTGATCCCTTGGGCGGCAAAAGGTATTAGTAGTGATTATTCAGAGCTTAATTTAAATACTATTTATACCGCTCACTTATCTGAGCGGATAGAGATGTATGTAGGTTATAACTATATTAAAGCTCGTGAAGAAGGCATTGATGCTCACGATAATGAGCTAAGCCTCGACTTTGCGTATTTTTATGCAGACGATATTCAGTTGTTAAGTAGTGTTTATCATTCATTTGATGCCAGCGGTACATTTTTGGAGTTGGCAGTAAAAAAAGATTTTTATATTAACGATTTATTATCAGTAGATATTCAATCAGGCGTGGGGTTTAACGCGGGGTATGTTAGTGATGGGCACAACGGAGTAAACAACGTTAAGTTTACTGCAAACTTGTCGTATCAGCTTTTTAATCAGTTAGCCTTATACACATATACAAGCTATAGCATTGCAGTTAATAAAGATGAAAAACGCTTTGTAGGTGACGAGACACTTCGAAATATATTTTGGGGTGGTGTAGGGCTAAGTTATCAATACTAGGGCGTGTTTGCTTTTCGAGGGTGAGTTTACAGCTTTTAAATTATTCGTATGTTTTGAATCAATAAACCATGCGTATGTGTAATACACAATAACTAAAAAATGTTAGTGTTTAGCTATCGTTTAAACACAGTTGAGAATTACATATGAAGTTTTTAGTATTTTTAGGCACAGTACGCGATAGTACACCACCAAAGCCAGCTCGCTTAGGTTTAAGGGTTTCTAGGGCTTGTATAGAATGCTTAACAGAGCATTTTGGCGATCATGAGTTTGAGCTAATTGATGCGTTGGATTTTCCTAGCGAAAACGTATTTAAACCACATTTTGCATACGCTAATAGTAATGCACCTACAGAGCTCACTCTATTAGCTGATAAAATTAAAGCCGCAGATGGTTATATAATGATTAGCCCTGAGTACAATCACAGCATGAGTCCAGCCCTCGCTGACTTACTTAATCATTTTGGTAGCTCACTATTTTCGTATAAACCAAGTGCAATAGTAACTTACTCAGCAGGACAGTGGGGGGGCGTAAGAGCGGCCATTAGCATGCGTACTTTTTTATCTGAACTTGGCTGTTTGCCGGTATCGGCTATGATCCACGTGCCAAAAGCGCAAGATGTGTTTAGTGAGGATGGCAAACCTGTTGCAGGAGAGAGTCAATCATCGTGGTTTAATTATTTCTCACGTACGTTTGGCCAACTAATATGGTGGGCGCAGGCTGCTAAAGAACATACCGAGGTGGTTGACCCACAAAGTTTGCTAAAAAGCTTTAAAACAGATCCTTCTCAGCGCAATGCACCTTAATACCCGCTAACTAATTGTTTGGATTGATTATAGAAACATGGCTGCATATAGTGGTATCATTAACGCTACATATTTTTAATAATGCATAATACCAATTCGCAATAATAGTTAATCAATTTAAGGGATTAAATCGCTAACTGCATTAAAAATTTTTGATATAGAACAACTCAATAACGAAATTTTGCTTTGTTATCAATACGGTTTTCTTGCCTCAAAATAGATTACTTAATTATGCGAATTGGTGTAAGAAACAAGGAAATTGTGTCTTGAAATATCTAGCCTTACTAAGTGTGCTAACGCTTAGTGCATGTAGTTCTGTTCCCCATAAAATTGAAATGAGCCAAAGTACGGCTGCAAATATGAACCTTATCGCTTTAACTGAGCAAAGTGCACCAAAGGGGGTTGCTGGCACTTACCAGTTTCATATTGAAGCGGCGGGAGTTCAGGGGAGTTGGTTGTATTTAAATACAGAAACTGATTATCGTGACAGGCGTTCAATTACGGTATCAATACAGCCTAATGTGGTAGCAGAGCTTCAAAGTAAATACGGGCAACCAGCAGACACCTTTTTTATTGATAAAACAATAGAAGTAACAGGCGAAGCTAAACGAGTAACTATCGATTTTATGAGCCGTGGTAGAGCTACTAATAAATATTATTATCAAACGCACATAGCTGTGTCATCACTTAAGCAGCTTCGTGTTATTGAAAGTTAGCAAAAAGCAATGCACTGTATTTATATACAGTACATTGTAAAAGCTTACTTTGAGCTTTAACGTTTACACTTAAATTTACTGCTATGGCGCTACTTTAGCGCTGTTTTATTCCACGATTTCAAAACTCTTATTTAACCTATTGTAATCTCATTACATAAAACTAATAATTGGTTAGTTTTATAAGTTTGAGTACCTGTATTGAAAGCCAAAGAAATCCGCAATTTTTATATCAACGAAGAGCAATCTGTTTATTTGCTTTCGCACCGCGATGCTAAAAAACACCGCCAGTGGCTTAATATTTGTATTAAGCAGTTAACACTGCTGGGCTACAAAAACGTTGAAATGATTGGTTCAGGAGCTTTTGGTTTTGTGTTTGCAGGTGATGACGATAACGGCTTACCTTGGGTATTTAAGTTTTCGCGTATTACGCTTGCCCAAAGTGTACGTGACCGCCTAGAAGACGAAGCGTATATGCTTTCGCAAATTAATAACCCCTTAGTGCCTACCTTTTATGCGTTTGAGCGAATTAAAAAACAAGGGATTTTAATGATGGCTCGCGCCATTGGAGAGGATCTGGAAAAAGTATCGCTTAAAACAGGGCGCTTTAGTGCCGCGCAAATAATGGCGCTAGCTGTTAGGTTACGTAATGTATTAATTGATTTACGCAGCCACAAAAATGGCGTTAGCCCACAACCTATAGTGCATGGCGATATAAAACCTTCAAACCTTGTTTGGGATGCAAACACTGATGCGCTGTCGTTAGTGGATTGGGGCAGCTCTGTGTATGCACAGCTCGATAGTGATGGTAACCCTGTTGCGAGTAACTTTATGGATTTAATGTCGGGCGATTTAAGCACAACTAATGCGCGTATGGGCGATGTGTACTTTATTGGTGAAGCGCAAATGTCGGGGGAGCAATCATCCCCACGATTTGACGAGCAAGGTGTAGCCGCTACGTTGTATGCGTTAGCGTCGGCGCAGTCGTGTCGCTTTGGTGCACAAGCTATACCTGCAAGCAGCTTAGGGCTTCCAAAAGAGCTGGCTAAAGTAATTGACGGTATGCTTTCTAAAAGTAAGGCACAACGTGATGGTGCTGGTGATTACTTTATGCGTAACATTACAACTATGGCGAAAGCGTATTTACCTGAATTTGCTAAAAAACAAAAAAAAGCAGATATCCCTTTTTGGTATGGTAGCGATGAGCAGCCAGATACGGTTGTGTATAGCTCACGAAAACAATTTTTACGCCAGGCTGATCATAATCAACAATTACTAGATATAAACGACGCGCAACTTGACCGTTATTACAAAGAGTTTTTGTTTGATACAGGCGATACCGAAAAAGCATTTTTAGCATCTATAAGCCGATTAGCAAAGTATCCTGTAGTAGGCGGGCTTAGTTTTCATTGGAGAGATGAGTCGTTATTTGTTGAATCGTCTTTAATTATGCATGACGAATCATTGGGTGATGCGTTTAGTGATGCGATTAATAATACGGTTATGCTTGCGCAAGCGATTAATCAAAAAGGGCTATTTAAGTGCTGTTTGTTTGATGCCCGTAAAACTATTCAACTAGAGCGAGATGGCACGGGGGCATTTAAGTTTGATAGCCTACCAGAGCTTGAATACGAAGTAGTAAGTATGAAAGCAAATGACATAACCCGCCCGCATTCATACTTTGAAGACGGTAAAGACCCTGACGAGCAACTACAGCTACCTAAAAAAGTTATTAAGTGCGTATTTGAGCTTAACCAAATTCATCATACGGGGTGTATTATTTTTGAAGCACTGCCTGATAGAATGAAAATTCACCATTACTACCGATTACTCGATTCGACCAAAGAAGTTGAGTTTAAACGCCTTCTTAATAAACTCATGCAATACGCGGTAAATATTACTGACGTTGGTGTTGCGGGCTTTATGAAACTCCCTTATAAAAACACCCGTGAGTTTAGTTTATGTGAGCAGCAAGAAGAGCATTACTTTCCTAAAAATCCTAAGCTTGTATCTTTATAGAAAAAGCACTTAACTAAAGAGTATTAAATAAGAAGACAAAGATAAAAAAGAGCACAAATTGGTTTAACTTGTACTCTTTGCCACTTAATTATTTAGGTAAGTATTACTAATTATTAAACACCTTACTAAAGGGCGATGTTGGTGATAGCTCAAATTGATGAGTTAGCTTTTGCGTTTTATTAGTCGCTGTTATTTGATAATGCTGCTTGTGCTCATTGTTACTAAATAGCTTAACGTTAAAGTTAACTTTGGTTAATTTACTGGGCAAAGAGTAGCGCCCAGTAATGGTTACTTGGTCTATATTGTCGCTTTTATGTGTATGCGACGCTTCTGGGTTTAGTAAAAGTCCGTCAATAGTAAATTTATACTGATGTTCTGCTAAATAAACGTTCTTTTTAACTCGCTTACTTATTTGTTTTTTATGAGCATTAAACTCAACTATTGATACTTTGCCATCCTTATCTTCATCAACCCCTTTAAAAGCCGACATAGGGATTGAAAGCACAATAAACACGTTATTATCAACAAAATTCAGCGTACCGTGATCTGCAACCATTAAATGCGCGTTTGCTAAATTTGGCATAATCAACAAACCCAAAGTAGTCATACTCAGTAGACCTCTTTTTATATAAGGCATAGCTTACTCCTAACTAAACTTCGCCTTTAACACAGCGTTGAAAAAACGGGTAAGTGTCTGTTGCGTAGTAGTGGTATATCCCATCAGGAAACTCAGGCGTTACACCAACGCGGCCATTACATTCATCTAAATCACCAGAGCCTGCTACGTATTCCCAATCTTGTGCAAATGTACCTAATGGGTATATATCGGTAGAAGGGCGGTTTGCGCTTACGGTTGTTATGTGTTGGTAGCTACCGGTCATTGCGGTTAGGGCTGAAGTTGCATCACTTGAGTCTGAATAGCCGTAACGTGCATATATAGGAAAGCCATCTGCTGCCCAGCCTATTAGAGTCATAGTGGTGCTATTGCCACCTCGCATTGCTACAAAGCCTTCTGGCATACCATGATAGTGATATGTGCCATCGGGTTGTACATGTGCATTGTTGTCGTCTGTTCCAAAACTAAACGTGTCTTGGCTTAGGGCTTCTATATTCCAGTTGCCGCTGTTGTCGCCTAAATCGCAATCGGTGCCAGAATCATCACAACTTCCGCCTGTGCCTGCGTCTATTTTAATGCCATTAAGTACAACGCCTATCATTCCACGAGGACCACCAAGCATAGTTGCTTGTGTTGTTTCTATAGGCTCAAGTGTGTAGCTTTCATTTACTGATTGTTCAGAAATAGTATTTGGGTTATCAGCATTAGGGAATGTACCTACTTCGTGATCGGGTATGCCATTAGCTGCTAAGTCGCGTGTAGTTCCTGTGCATGACCAATCTGCAGCGCTGGTGGCTTGTACTGACTCTGACTCGTTATATTCACTGTAGCTATATTCACAAAGTACACTTTGGGTTGAACTGCTGGTACCTGTGCCATTATCTGTGGTGGTTTGTGATGAGCTTTCTGTAGTTTCTGAGCTATCAGCTATGCCTTCTCCACCTCCACATGCAACTAACGATGAAACAATTAAAGCAAGAGAAGTGAGCTTTAAAGCATTTATCCTATTTCGATTTTTATTATTAAGTGCGTATTGTTTCATTGCTGCCTACCTGATCAATTAAGTTACTCAAACAATAATCAGCAATTGTGCAAATAGTGTGTAAACAATGATGACAAATTAGCAATTATGTAAATAGGCGGAGTATTAAAGCTAAGTTGAGATTTAACTTTATGAGATTGTGTTTTATTTTAAAATTTCAAAAAGTTAAACTAATGCCAAAATAGCTAACATAAAAGGCTACCTTAATGGCTAAAACAAAACCTGTAGTGACGTTACAAAGTCACGGTATTTACTCTAAGTGGGATAGCGAAAGTAAAGCGTTGCCACAAATAGAGCAATTTACAACAAATGTAATAGCTGAGGTAGATATTGAGTTTGGCTTAATCGTAAATATCAAAAAAGGTAAAGGCGAAAAGCTTCATTATTGTATTTACCATCCTGATATTCCAGGTAGTAACGGTGATGTAATGGATCCTTTTGAAGGCGATGTATACGTTAAAAACAGTGATTGGAACTTTTATTTAGGCGATACACTTTGGCTGCCGATAGAAAATAAATTGGGTGATTGGCGAATGACGATTGAACTAAATGGAAAAATCATTGCTGATAAAACTTTTAATGTGGCATTAGAGGCAGAGCGCACCGCAACAGATTTTTGGAAAAACCGAGGGTACTAATTGTTATTTATTGGCTATGTAAGGCGGATATAATTGAAGTTAATGAGAAAATAGTCGAAGAGCTATTTATAAACAGCTCTTCAACCTTAAATTAGTATGTTTTTAGTTACCCCAAGGATTACTAGAATTAGAACGCTGCTTACGATCGCGAGCACGTTGCTTAGATTCTTTTTTCTCTACAATACGTTTAGCATCAACAAAACTAAGTTCACACGGCTCACCCGGTTTATGATCAGCTGGGATCACACGATCTCGTGGTGGTAGTTCGTATTGAACATCATCAGGCTTAGGTAAGTTTTTAAGGCGGTAAAGGTAAAAGTTATCTACTTTTTCTTGTGCCCATTGTGTTTTACGTAAAAATTTAACCGCAGACTTAACATCAGGATTATTTTTAAAGCAGTTAAGTTGTAAATAAGCGTGCAGGAGTTCCCACCCGTATTGTTCAACCAGCTCTTCAACCACTTGTTCTAATTTTACGCCTTGCAGTGGGTTATTACTGAAAAGTTCTTGGTTGCTCATAGGTGTTGCCTCGTTATTAAAATACAAATTGCATTATAAATTTAATAACGAGGCTTTAACAGAGTAAATATCTTAACTTTGGCAATTAACTACAACACGACCACGAATTTTACCTTCCATAAGTTGCTCTGCGTTATCAATTACATGTTCGAGAGATATTTCTGTCGAGATTTTATCTAAATAATCGGCGCTTACTAATTTAGCTAAACGATCCCATGCTTCAATTCTGTCGGCTTTAGGGCGCATTACGCTATCAATCCCCATTAACGATATGCCACGTAATATGAATGGCGCAACTGACCCTGGTAAATCCATACCTTGTGCAAGTCCGCAGGCGGTTACTACGCCACCATATTTTAATGATGCACAAATATTGGCAAGTGTATGGCTCCCTACAGAGTCTATTGCCCCTGCAAAGCGCTCTTTTTGGAGGGGCTTACCTGGATTTGAAAGCTCATTTCTATCAATTACGTGTTTAGCGCCTAACTCTTTTAAATACTCACTTTGATCTAATCGGCCCGTTGCTGCTGTTACGTTAAACCCAAGTTGATTTAATAAATAAATAGCAAAGCTGCCTACGCCACCATTAGCACCCGTTACCAGTATTTCGCCAGACTCAGGCGTAATACCTTGTTTTTCGAGAGCTATAACACTTAGCATGGCGGTATAACCGGCTGTACCTATTTGCATCGCTTGCTTTGGTGAAATACCAGTAGGTAAGGGGATTAACCAATCGCTATTAAGTGCTGCTTTTTGAGCAAGCCCGCCCCAATGTTTTTCACCTACACCAAAGCCATTTAATATTACGTTATCGCCGTTTTTAAATTCATCGCTGGTGGAATTTGTAACCGTACCCACTAAATCAATACCTGGCACCATAGGAAAACTGCGTACAACGGGGCCTTTGCCAGTAATTGCTAAACCATCTTTATAGTTAAGTGTGCTGTATAGCACGTCGATAGATACGTTTTCGTTTGGTAAATCACTATTTTCGATAGTTGATAATGAAGCGCTATAGTTATTATCTTCTTTATTAATAACAATGGCTTTAATTGGGTTACTCATGGGATATCCTTTTAGACCGATCGTCTTTTAATTGGTAAATAAAAACGCATTAGGTTAATAATGCGCGTAAAAACATTTCTGTATACAAAGTAAGTGGAGTATTTGATTTTGTGAGCTTGGCGCGCATAACAGCACCTTCCCAACCAATCCAAAAGTACTCACTCATCAATTTTGTATTTACATGGCTTGCAATAGTGCCTTGTTGCTTAGCTTGGTTTAAGCAAACCTCTACATAGTTTTGCCAAGCTGTGTAGCTTTGCATTAATCTGGTTTTAAACTCTTCACTTAAATGGTTAAGCTCTTGATTTAAGTTACCGACTAAACAGCCACGTTTGTAATCGTATTTTTTCATCCCTTTAATTGCGCTTTGAGTAAAATTAACGATTCGCTCAAGTGGGGGTACATCTTCTTGCTGTAGGTAATGGGTAAGCTTGGCAATAAAATAACTGTCGTATGCATCAACTAACGCAATACCGTAGGCTTCTTTACTTTTAAAGTAATGATAAAAAGAGCCTTTAGGTACAGCCGCTTTTTTTAAAATAGTATCGAGCCCCGTGGCGCTAAAACCAAATTCAGTTAGGGTTTCTAGGCCCGTGCGAATAAGTAACGCTTTTGTATCGGCGTTTTCTCTGGCTATTTTAGGTGGGCGACCACGGCGTATTGGTGTTGATGTGTTTTTGTTCATGAACTCATATTAGACCGATCGACTTTAAATAATCAAGTATAAATTTAAATTGTTTAAAAATAGTTCAAATTTAGGGGCGGGCTACTAATTTAAGATTAATGAAATAAAAGTGTCACGATTACATTTTTGTTTGGAACTTAGTCAATATTAGTCGGTCACAATTAAAGCACACAAGTGCTTTTCAGCGATTATTAAATCGCCAATTTGTTATTACGAACCGGTCAAATTAAATGTTGTATGACCACTTACTTTTTTAAATGTTAATTCATTTTTGCATCAGCAGCTTAGTTAAAGTCAAACAATTTAATTGCTTTTACAATTTGAATTTTACATTTTTATTAACTATTCATTAAATGTAGATTTCACTAATGCTACACAATATATAAATAAAAAGGTGAGGATATTACCGATGAAGAGACAGAAAAGAGATCGTTTAGAAAGAGCTCATTCTCAAGGTTTTAAAGCAGGTTTAGCAGGTCGCTCAAAAGAGCTATGCCCTTATCAACAAGTAGATCCAAAATCAGAGTGGTTAGGAGGTTGGCGTGAAGCGATTGAAAATCGCAACATGTACAAAACCTAAAATCAATAATCGAATTTAAGCAAAAAGGCCTCCACATTGGAGGCCTTTTTGTTTGTGCGTTAACTTTTAAACTAAACCCTAAACAGAATTTAGTTTAAGTAATTAAAACGCGCTAGTGTCTTGAAATAAGCCCACTTTTAAATCTTTTGCTTCGTAGATTACTCGGCCATCTACTTCTACAGTGCCATCAGCAACGCCCATAAATAATTTACGTTTAATTACGCGTTTCATTACAAGACGGTAAGTTACTTTTTTATTAGTTGGTAAAATTTGGCCAGTAAATTTAACTTCACCCACACCTAGCGCACGACCAAGACCAGGGCCACCAGACCAACCTAAGTAAAAGCCAACTAGTTGCCACATAGCATCTAATCCTAAACAACCTGGCATTACTGGGTCGCCTTTAAAATGGCAATCGAAAAACCACAGGCTAGGGTCAATATCAAGCTCAGCAACAATTTCGCCTTTACCATGAATTCCGCCATCAGCAGTAATAGAGGTAATGCGGTCCATCATTAACATGTTGTCACTTGGTAAACGGCAGTTGCCTTCACCAAACATTTCACCTTGACCACACAGGATCAAATCTTCTTTTGTATAGCTATTTTTAGGTTCCATAACACTTATCTTCGCTTAGAAATTGCCAAGTACTTTAGCGTACACTTGTACGCTAAACAACTCGGAGCAGTTAAAAAATCAAAATATTGCATATTAAATCATCAATCAATCAGCGCGATTGGTTTTTGCACTATAAAACCGCGCAATTACAATCAGAAATCATTATAATTAACGCTGTCTTATAACCAGTCTAAAGGAAGTTTATGATCCTTTTTGTTAACTCACTAACTGTGATTGATTTTTCTTACTTATGTAACAAACGCGGCGCCGTTGGCGAGAGCTGGATTGTTGATTTAACTTTGCACGGTAAACTTAACGAAGAGTCTATGGTTTTAGACTTTGGTTTAGTTAAAAAGCAAATTAAAGGCATTATAGATGAGTGTATTGATCACCGTTTAGCAATTCCTACGGGCCTTAATGGCACTGTATCTGAATTTGACGAGCATAAAACACTCGACTGTACATTTGGTGAAACCAACCACTTAGCTATGAGTGCTCCTCATCAAGCTTATTGCATGATTAACGCAGACGAAGTAACGGTTGAATCGGTTACTGAATTTTTAATTGCGACTATTTTACCGAAGCTACCAGATAACATTGAAAAAATTGAGCTGTCTCTTAAGCCTGAGCACAGCCAAAGCTTTTACTATCATTACAGCCATGGCCTTAAAAAGCATGACGGTAATTGCCAACGTATTATTCATGGGCATCGTTCTCAAATTGGTATTAGCCTAGATGGCATCTCTATGCCGCGCTTGCAAAAAGAATGGTCTCAAAAGTGGGAAGATATTTACTTAGCCACCAGTGAAGATCAAATTAACGCACCTGATTTAAAACACATAACAGCCAAAGCGGGTGATGTATGTTTTGCTTATACGTCGGCACAAGGCTATTTTGAAATGGCGATTAGCGAATCCCGTTGCGACATTTTACCAGTAGACACCACTGTAGAATGTATTGCTGAACATGTAGCTGGCCAAATTAAAGCCCAATATCCAGAAAAAGCAGTGAAAGTGACCGCTTATGAAGGTGTTGGAAAAGGATCGATTAGTTATGTTTAAAACACTTTTAGCAACAGCGCTTGTTGCCTCTGCTAGCTTTAGTGCTATGGCGCTTGAGTTAAAAGGGCATTTAACACAAGGCGGTTTAGTTACTGGAAAGCTAGAAAACGCTAAATCAGTAAGCTTAGATGGCAAAAGCTTAAAACTTTCTCCAAATGGTGACTTTGTATTTGGTTTTGGGCGTGACGCTGAAACGACTCATACTTTAAAATGGGTAGATAACACGGGTAAATCTCATTATCAGCCGCTGGCTATAACTAAGCGTGAATATGAAATTGATAAAATTACCGGCGTGGCTAAAAAGTATGTTTCACCGGCAAAAGAAGTCAGTGCACGTATAAGCCGCGAAGCAGTTGCTGTTCGTAAAGCGAGAGAAGTTGACTCTGATTTACTGTACTTTTTAGACCCTGTGTTAAAGCCTGCAGAAGGGCGTATATCGGGTGTTTACGGCAGTCAACGTTATTTTAATGGCGAGCCTCGTCGTCCGCACTTTGGCTTAGACATCGCTAATAAAACAGGTTCTCCTGTTTACGCGCCAATTAGTGGTACCGTGGTATTTTCTGAACCTGATTTATACTACTCAGGCGGTACATTAATTATTGATCATGGCCATGGTATTACCTCAACTTACATTCATTTAAGTAAGCTTGATGTAAAAGTGGGTGACAAAATTAAGCAAGGTAACAAAGTGGCTGAAATTGGTGCAACAGGGCGTGTAACGGGTCCTCACCTAGATTGGCGTTTTAACTGGAAAGGCGAACGCCTTGATCCTGCATTACTAATGCAAGATACATTAGCAAACAAAAAGTAGAGATTATGACTGAAGTAAATCGCGATGCAATAATTGCTCAGCGTATTGAAGACTCAACCACATCGGTAACTAAAACTGTGTTTCCAGGGCGTACTAATCATCACAATACTTTATTTGGTGGTGATGCATTGGCGTGGATGGATGAAGTGGCATTTATAGCTGCTACGCGTTTTTGTCGTAAACCTTTGGTTACCATATCTTCCGATAGAGTTGATTTTAAAGAAGCGATACCAGCAGGTACTTTTGCAGAGTTAATTGCTAAAGTAGTCCATGTAGGTAACACCAGCTTAAAAGTTGATGTAGATATACTATTAGAAACTATGCACAGAGATGATAAGCACTCTGCTATTAGTGGTAGCTTTACGTTTGTAGCTGTAGATGATAACCACAGACCAACACCTGTGGTATGCGATAAAATGATTTATGGTTTTGAGTAGTTTAGAGCTTTAAAGACGCGGTAATAAGCACCTTAATTGGTGCTTATATAAAAAACCAAAAGAACACATCATACTAAAAATTTATTAAATGTAATCTCAACAGCTCAGTTAATATTGACTAATAAAGTAATCAAAATAGAGGAGTAATTGATAGGGATAAGAATTGTTAGAAGCAAAAAAGGTATGCTTTAAACATACCTTTTTAGTTACATTTAGCTTTTAATTAAATTTACGAATACTTACATGCATACATACTACTTAAAGCACCATTGCTGCAATCCAGCCAAATATAAGCAGTGGAATGTTAAAGTGAATAAATGTTGGAATAACAGAGTCTCTAATATGGTCGTGCTGGCCATCGGCATTTAAACCTGATGTTGGGCCAAGCGTTGAGTCTGAAGCAGGGGAGCCTGCATCACCTAAAGCGCCCGCAGTACCAACAAGTGCAGCGGTAGCCATAACAGAAAACCCGAGGTCTAAACACAAAGGAACAAACAAAGTTGCAATAATAGGCACTGTTGAAAACGAACTACCAATTCCCATTGTAATTAATAACCCGACTAACAAAATAACACTGGCGGCCAAAGGTTTATTACCATCAAAAAGTGCGGCGGTGCTGTGTACTAAGCTCGCTACGTCGCCAGTGGCCTGCATAACTGATGCAAAGCCTTGTGCCGATATCATAATAAAACCAATCATCGCCATCATCGCAACGCCTTTACTAAATACGTCGCCGTTTTCTTCCCACTTAACTACACCAAATACACTAAATATCATTACACCTACTAAACCGCCTAAAATCATTGAGCCACTTAGGTTTTGTGCAACAAGTGAGGCAAGTACCGCACAAAGCCCTACAATCATTACTTTTTTAGGGTTTTCTACCTCAGCCGATTTACTCTGAGTAGTTAATGGGAGCTTTGTGTATTCGCGGCGTTTTTTGTAGGTAATAAATACCGCAATAAGTAATCCAATAAACATACCTAATGCAGGAATTATCATCGCCATAGGGACTTGTGTATTTACAATGTCTAGGCCGTTATCAACTAGGTTTTTATGCAAAATAGAATATAAGTAAATACCACCAAAACCATAAGGCAGCACCATATAAGAGGTTGCTAATCCAAATGTTAAAATACACGCTATAGCACGCCTGTCTAGTCTTAACTGATTAAAAACCACGAGTAACGGCGGGATTAAAATAGGAATAAACGCTATGTGTACAGGTACTAAGTTTTGCGAAGAAATCGCACAACCTAAAATAATTAATAAAATGAAGTAACTTAAAAATGTTTCATTCCCACTGCCTTTAGCATTTACTTTAGCAAGTAACTTATCAGCGAGAATGCGTGTTAAACCCGACTTAGAAATAGCAACGGCAAATGCACCGAGCATGGCATAACTTAGTGCAATTTCAGCTCCGGCAGAAAGGCCAGAATTAAATGCATCAACACTTTCTTTTATACCTAAGCCTGCTGTTAAACCAGCAACTAAAGCACTTATGATCATGGCAACAATGACGTTAACGCGAGCCAGAGATAGCCCGAGCATTAAAATAACGCCTATAACAACAGCATTCATAGTATTCTCTATTTGGAAATTTTAATTAATTTTATCAGATCTTTAGCCTGAGTTTTACGCTCTTTCGTAAAAGGTTTTTTACTATAGCGTACTTGGTTAAATAACTGACTAAATGTGTTTATAGATTGTGCAGAATGAGGGAATTTGTCAGCAAAAAAATGTAACTGCTGACTCGGTGTTAAATTATCGGGTATATTTATTTTTTGTTTTTTCGCCCATGCTTTTACTTCATAAAACTCTTTAACCATAGGCGCTAATTTAGCCGGGCGTTTTGGTAAGTTTAAATAAACAAAATAACCTACAAAACAAAAACCAGCTGTTAGTAAAACCATTAATGGTACAAGCCAAATGTTTTTACTACCAAAAATTGATTTTAAAAAATCATTTTGTTTTTCTTCGTCAAAACCAAGTACCCAGCTAGACCATTGATAATCGAGGTTTTCAAGTTCCAACCTTAACCAGTTAATAGCGGGGAAATTACTTAAACTCACTAAACCAAAATCAAGATTACTTTTAAATTCGTCATTCAGCTCTTGGTTTTGCGAAAGTGAGCCATTTAAACGCTCTGGTGCAACAACGGCGGTTGCATCAAAAATAACCCAACCTTCGTTTTGTAAATATACTTCTACCCATGCATGCGCATCGTACTGGCGAACTGTTAGCGTATTATTATCTTGATTTAATTCACCGCCTAAATAACCACTTACTAATCGAGCGGGTATACCTGCGGTTCTAAAAATGTACGCAGCAGCGCTTGCATAATGACCACAAAAACCTCGTTTATTATCAAATAAAAATTGGTCAATTGTATTATCGCCGCTCATAGGAGTGGGTGTTAACGTGTAAGTAAATCCCGTACTTGCAAAGTATTGTAATAAGCTATTGTAAAAATCGCGGTCAGAGTGTGTATTTTGTTTTAAGTTTTTAGCAAGTGATGATGTTTTTACATTCTTTTTATAAGCGAGGTATTTGTAGCGTTTTTCTTCAAATTCGCCAAGCGGTAAAGTTGTAAAGTTAAAGCTATTTACATCGTATTGTAAGTTTTTAGCTTGTCGGCTTTTTTTTCGCAATAAACCTAGCGAATTACCTTCAACATTTTGTGAGTTACTACTGGAGTAGGCTAAACCATAGAGCCATTTTTGTGTAGCAGGCTCTGTAATAACTGAGTAGCTTGAAATAAGTTGCTCATCATTTTCGCTCTCGGTATTTATTTTTAAATTATTATATTTTAAAAAGTCAGATGTAAACCACGCATTGCCATTAAATTCATCATGAACTATTGCTCGCCAATAATAAGGCGCTACAGGTTTTTCTTCGTTAAATTTAGCTCTAAACACAAGCTCGTCAGAATTTGAAAGCTTTGCAATATCGAATGGGTCGACTTGTTCAGAAAGCCCTGTTTTGGCAAGTTTTGGCCCAGGAAGCTGCCAAAAAGCGGGCATTTTTGGTAAAAAAAGCAGTAAAAATATAGCTAATGGAAGCGCTAAAAGCAGTATCTTACCGCTTTGCTTAGAGGCTATTTTTAAATTATGTTTGGATTCAAGTAGGCCAAGCACTGCAAAGTTTAATATGTATAAAGCACTTACCGTTAACGTCGTTAAAATGCTTTGGTTAAATAAATACACCGATGAGAGTGAAAAAAACGTAAGCGTTGTAATAACATGATAGTGTTTTTTGGTTTTAGCCTGCAGCAGCTTAAATAAACTAGCAAGTAGCAGCATAGCCACAAATAAAATAACCGTATCAGACATGCCAACAGTGTAGAGCATTAAACCAAGCGACACACCTGCAAGTATATTTGCCAGCCAAGCATTTGGCTTTGGTTTATTACTCAGCGTTATGTAAAAATTCCAGGCACAAATAAGTGCAAGTACACCAACAAAAACAAGCGGTAAATGGGCTATAAAAAACACAATCAAACATGCATATATAAAACACAGCGAATAATTTATTACTTTTTCGTTTTTAAGTATGTCCATTACACATCACCATTAAATGAGCACAATAACGCTAAACATTGCAGCTTATGCTGCTGTCCGGTATTTGTATTTATTGTTTTACTCGGCAGTTTTAACATAAAAGGGGTGTTTTTCTCGGTTGCTTCACACACTAAAAAGCATAATTGGCTTAAGCGCTGTTCTGTATCTCCATTCATCAACGTAAAATCGAAGAGCGCATTCGCTGTTTTAAAGTCTACAAACTCTTTAACTAATAACTGCTGTGTTTTTGCGTAATGCTTCCACGACACTCTTTGCAATCCCATCTCAGGTAAATGTGGGATTAACGACTCGAACTCTTCGCTGCCAGATTGTGTAGAAATACCTTTATCGGCTTGCTCATCAAGCACAGAAACATGCGCATCACTGTGTACTTGTTCAAGCGACGGGTATACAAATACATCTTCTTGTAATTGAATGTAGCTCCAAACAGTTATTAAACCAAAGGGATAGTTACTCGCTATTTTAATACGTTGCACTGAGTACTTACCGCGTGAGCTGTAGGGTAAGTTGAGTGTAAGTAACTGAGGTTTACTATTAACTTGGCCGGTATGTTTGTGAGTTTGCTCACTACCTTGATATGTTAAATTAATAGATTGGGTTAGTGAAGGGCTTTGTAATTCAAATACAATACTCGGTTTTTGGGGGGCGTAGCTGTTAAATGCATCTTTAAATTTAACCGTTAAGCCTTTAGCGTTACTGTAGCCCATTAATACAGCAATAATCATCACCACAAACATAAGATAAGACATTATTAAAATTAAATTATTTTGATAATTAATGCCCATTACAAAGTTTAAAATAGCCACAATTACAAAGTACCAACCTAGGGACGATGGCAATACATAAATTGTTCTGTGTTCAAGTGTAATTGAGTTTTTTAAATGCTTATTTTTTAATAACTTATTAAATAAACTTTGCTTAAATGATTTAAAGAAAGAAGGGCGCTTAGCTGTTTTTTTTGGCATAAAAGCTTATACCGGAACTAAAACGTTTTTTAAAATATCATTTACCTGCGCCTCACCCGACTCATTATGTAAACCTAATCGATGCTGACACACACTTGAAAATACGGCTTGAACATCCTCTGGCATTACAAAGTCACGGCCATCAATAAAGGCCCACGACCTAGCCGCTTTAGCGAGAGCCATACTGGCACGAGGTGATAACGATGCAGCAAACGCATTGCTTGTGCGTGTGTAATTAACAAGCTCAATAATGTAGTCAACTACTGGACTACTTAAAGTAATTTGGCTTATCTGGGTTTGAATTGCCGCTAACGCTTGTTGGTTAATACGCTGTGGTAATTGGCTATAATCTCGTTTTTGCATATTCAAAATTAAGCGTTTTTCGGCATCTTTAGGAGGAAACCCCAAGCTTATGCGCATTAAAAAACGGTCTAATTGTGACTCGGGTAACGGATAAGTACCCGATTGATACAGCGGGTTTTGTGTTGCAATCACAAAAAATGGATTTGGCAGCGTATATTTTTTTCCATCTACTGTTACTTGTTGCTCTTCCATTGCTTCAAGCAACGCACTTTGTGTTTTGGGGCCTGCGCGGTTTATTTCATCTGCTAAAACTACTTGGCTAAAAATAGGGCCTTTATGAAACGTAAAGCTATGCTCGGTAGAGTTAAATACATTAGTCCCAAGAATATCAGCAGGAAGAAGATCACTAGTAAATTGTATACGTTGATATGATAAACCTAATACAGCTGACAATGCATGAGAGAGAGTGGTTTTTCCCATACCAGGCAAATCTTCAATGAGTAAATGCCCTTCGCTAAATAAGCATGTAAGTGCCAGTTTTATTTGCTGTTGTTTACCAAATATAACAGTCGAAAGATCTTCTATAATCGCAGTAACAGTACTATGCATGCTAACCTTATTATTATTCTATTATTTCAAGACGCTTCATTACAGTGTCGACTTTTTTTGTGTTAAAGGGTTTTGCAATAAAGCCTTTAGCACCCATTTCCCACGTGTTTTGTACGTTTTCGAGACTATTGTGGCCCGAACACATAACAACATGAGTGTGTGGGTAAGCACTATTAATGTATTCCAATATCTCTTCACCGTTAGAGTCAGGTAAATCGACATCTACAAATATTACGCCTGGCGGTTTATTGTCCATAATAGGTTTAGCAGAGCTAAAATCAGCGCTTTCTAATATATCTTCAAACCCTAAGTCAGTTAAAATTTGGTTTAGATAATCACGAATTTCCTTAACGTCATCAATAATGAGGATGGGCTCTAGCGGGCGAACAAATTCCATATGTAGGTTACTTCTATTTTGAATACATCTAAGTGCTTTAATACTAAGCTAACCCCATCATAAGCTCAAGAACGTTACTTAAAAAACACTAATAAATAAACTGTTTATAGGTTTGCCCAATAACCTATTTTTAAAGGATTACCTGCTTTCATATCTTTTACTAACTTATATTTTCATTAATTGTATTGAACAATAATGACGCATCTACAATAAATTCGTTAACCCAACACCTTATTTCCTCAAAGTTTGATGTAACAAATTTGCTACTTAACTTATTGATTCAAAAATATTTACATATGAATTCGATTTTTTGTAAACGTTTTGTAATAAAAAATCGTTGACCTTCTAAATTCATTCTGTGATTATGCTCAGCAGATGAGCTTATGCTCATAAGTGCAACTTCATTAGCTATTTAATGTTTTGCTCAGCCAGCCTCATCTACACACACTGAATTAATACCAATTTCATTAAATGAATATGCAATTTAATAAAGTTGGCATCACACACCACACTAAATAAAGAGCTTATTATGTTGAATAATAAAAAGACTAAATTTGCAATTTCTCTCATAGCGGCAGCTATGGCTACATCGGCTCCAGCACAGGCTGATATTTCTGAATATTTAGATCGCGTTGACGTAGACTTTTTACTAATGCAAAACTTTCAGTCAATTCAAGCTAAAGACGGCGCATTTCGTCCAGAAGATGAAGAACAAGAATCAGGATTTGGCCGTATTAGAGCTAATCTAATGCTTAAATTTCATATTAACGAGTTCATCACTGCCGATATAGATATTGCAGAAGAGCCTAATGACTTTGGTGGCGAAGATCGTGACTTTTCATTTCACAACGATTTTGCAGGTGTTGAATTTGACTTACTAGGTCTATATGGCACACCAAAAGAAAACGCAAATTTAACACTGCGTTTGGGTAATATTGGTGGCTCACCATTTCAATTTAAAGGTTTTCAAGACGGCGCAGATAACCAAAATAATGCACTTATTGGTAATGGTATTACCGATTACGCAACCGCAGAAAACGGCGCACAGCTAAGTTACAGCGAAACTTTCGATAGTGGTGTAGTACGTGCTTATAATGTTACAGGTCACATTACGACTTCTAGTTTTGGTGAAGCGTTTCAAGAGGACAGAGGTTATAACTACCGACTTCAAGGTACTCTAGAATTTGAAGGTGGCTTTAAAGCAGGCTTAAACTTATTAAAGGCGAATCAAGGCGACCAGTTACGTTTTGAAAACGGTGTAGCCAGTCTTGATGGTGTAACCACAACAAACTATCGCTTTGGCGATGGTGAAAACTATAATTTCTCGGCGTCACCTTCAAACGAGCGTGACACTCACGTTGGCGCAATGCCAGGGCTTGAGCAATCAATCATCCAGCTTAACTTAGCTTATCAACCATCTGACGAAACTAGCTTAATTTTTATGGTTGGTAAATCATCTGATGACTACACATTCGCAGATGCCGCTGGTAATGCAGTTGCCGGTATTACCTACTTTGGTACAAACGGTATAGCAGATGAAAATGGCACTACTTTTGATTCAAACAGTGTAATAGAAGGCGACTCATCGGTTGAGTACTTCGTGTTTGAAGCACAACAATATATTATTCCTAAAAAGCTATATGTAGCGGCTCGTTATGCAGAAGCCGAAAACACTTCCGACTTAATTGAACAAACAGACAACACAGTAGAGCGTATTCAAGTAGCCGCAGGTTACTGGTTTAACGATAAAACGCTTTTAAAAGTTGAGTATGTTAACCAAGAAGAAGGTGTTAATTCGGGCGGCCAAATCGGTAAAGGATTTGACGGCTTCACTTCTGAAATATCTGTTAAATTTTAAATCATTATCCAACTAGTCTAACTATTTAAACAAAGGACCTAAAAAGGCACTTTGCGGGCAGTTTTATGCGTTAAAACTGCCATAAATAGAATTGGCAATAGATTGAAATTTAATAGCACTTGTTAAAACATAACGTGTATGGGGAATACCCGATGAAAAATAAATTAATTATGCTCGCTTGTGGCTTTATAAGCATGGGCGCTGCGGCAAAAGAAACAATTACAATAGCGACTGTTAACAATGGTGACATGATCACCATGAAAGAATTAAGCAGTGACTTTACCAGCCAAAACCCTGATATAGACCTAAAATGGGTTACTCTAGAGGAAAACATTCTTCGCCAACGTGTCACTACCGATGTTGCAACAAAAGGCGGCCAATACGATGTTATGACCATAGGTACTTATGAAGTACCTATTTGGGGCAAGCAAAATTGGCTAAAAGAGCTGGATAATTTAGGTAAAAACTACGATTTAGACGATTTAATCCCAGCAATTCGAAGTGGTTTAACGATTAACGACAAGCTTTATGCTGCACCATTTTATGGTGAAAGTTCAATGGTCATGTACCGCACTGACTTAATGGAAAAAGCAGGGCTGACAATGCCTAAAGCCCCAACATGGGACTTTATACGCAAAGCTGCCAAAGCCATGACCGATAAAAAAGAAGGTGTTTATGGTCTTTGTTTACGTGGTAAAGCGGGTTGGGGCGAAAACGTTGCGCTTATTACATCCATGGCAAATTCGTTTGGTGCGCGTTGGTTTGATGAAAATTGGAAACCTCAGTTTAATACCCCAGAGTGGGAAAATACCCTTCAGTATTATGTCGATGTGATGAAAGAATCTGGTCCTGCTGGTTCATCTGCAAACGGTTTTAATGAAAACCTTGCACTATTTCAAACCGGAAAATGTGGTATTTGGATTGATGCAACCGTTGCAGGCGCATTTGTTACTAACAAAAAAGACTCAGAAGTTGCCGATAAAGTCGGGTTTGCACTTGCACCAGATAACGGCCTAGGTAAACGCGGTAACTGGTTATGGTCTTGGACTTTAGCCGTACCGGCAAGCAGCAAAAAACCAGATGCCGCAATGAAATTTATTAGCTGGGCAACATCTAAAGAATACACTCAACTTGTAGCCGACAAAAAAGGTTGGGCAAAAGTACCGCCAGGTACACGTAAATCACTTTACAGTAATCAAAAGTACATGGACGCAGCACCGTTTGCGCAAATTACCTTAGATTCTATTCAATCTGCAGATCCTAAAAATCCAACCATTAAACCGGTGCCTTACGTAGGTATTCAGTTTGTTGCTATTCCTGAGTTTCAAGGAATTGGTACAGCTGTTGGGCAACAATTCTCAGCAGCATTAACTGGCCAAATGACCGTTAAGCAAGCGCTTAGTACGTCTCAGCACCTCGTTGAGCGAACAATGCGTAAAGCTCGCTATCCTAAATAGCATGTAATGGGCGGGTAAGTACTCAAACTTACCCAATATTTTATGTCAATTCTATTTACTTGTTAGTTATAAACGCTATCAAGGGTTTCTGATTTTCACTTGATAGTTAACAAGTAAATAGAATTGGCTTTTTTAAGGTCACCTTTATGGCAACAACTAACTCGCGCACGCTTGCTCGGTTTATGCTTCTTCCAAGTGTAATTTTATTACTTGCTTGGATGATAGTTCCGCTGTGTATGACACTGTATTTTTCTTTTATTGATTACAACTTACTCGTTCCAGGGGATAAAGAGTTTGTAGGCTTTTTAAACTATGAATTTTTCCTAACTGATCCGGCTTTTGTTGAATCATTTTTTAACACGCTCTACCTAGTAACTGGGGTTTTACTGATCACTATTTGTGGTGGTATTGGCTTAGCTATTTTACTAGACCAAGCAATATGGGGACGAAACTACGTTCGCATTATGGTACTAGCCCCATTTTTTGTAATGCCAACTGTGTCGGCATTGGTATGGAAAAACATGCTAATGAACCCAGTTAATGGCTTATTTGCACACTTTGCGATTTGGCTTGGCTTTGAACCTATCGACTTTTTTGCTCAAATACCGTTATTTTCAATCATCATAATTGTGTCTTGGCAGTGGTTACCGTTTGCAGCATTAATATTACTCACAGCTATACAATCTTTAGACCGCGAGCAATTAGAAGCGGCTGATTTGGACGGAGCAGGCCCATTTAGTAAGTTTTTTTACATCGTTTTACCGCACTTATCGCGAGCTGTAACTGCGGTTATTTTAATCGAAACTATATTTTTACTGTCAATTTTTGCTGAAATATTAGTTACAACTAGTGGCGGCCCTGGTTATTCGTCGACCAATATAACGTACTTAATTTACACGCAATCACTACTTCAATTTGATGTAGGTGGCGGTTCGGCAGGGGGCATAGTTGCAGTTATTATTGCAAATATAGTCGCTATATTTTTAATGCGCTTAATAGGCAAAAACTTGGAGGGTTAATAATGACTATAAAAGATAGCCGTCGTTCCAAACTAATTTATACCATTGCAGCATGGACAATAAGCGGCATGATTTTCTTTCCAATTTTATGGACGTTAATCACCAGTTTTAAAACCGAAGCCGAAGCAATTTCAGCAAGCCCAAGCTTATATGCGTTTGATTGGACGCTCGAAAATTACCGAGATGTACTGTCGCGCTCGCCATACTTTACACATTTTTGGAACTCTGTAGTTATATCGCTAGGTTCAAGTTTGCTGGGTTTATTAATTGCGGTACCTGCTGCGTGGTCTATGGCTTTTGTACAAACTAAAAAAACAAAGCATTTATTAATGTGGATGCTTTCAACCAAAATGTTACCGCCAGTAGGCGTACTTATTCCTATTTATTTATTGTTTCGTGACTTTGCGTTACTCGATACAAAATTAGGTTTAGTGATTGTAATGACACTCATTAACTTACCAATAATGGTATGGATGCTGTACACCTACTTTAGAGAAATACCAAACGAAATACTTGAAGCTTCACGTATGGATGGCGCAACAATTGGTGAAGAAATATTTCATGTTTTATTGCCAATAGCCTTACCAGGTATAGCCTCAACGTTATTGCTAAATGTTATTTTATCGTGGAACGAAGCGTTTTGGACACTTATTTTAACCGCTGCAAATGCTGCACCTTTAACGGCATTTATTGCCAGTTACTCAAGCCCTGAGGGGTTATTTTACGCTAAGTTATCGGCAGCATCTGCCATGGCCATTGTGCCAATTTTAATACTTGGTTGGTTTAGTCAAAAACAATTAGTGCGTGGATTAAGTTTCGGCGCAGTAAAATAGGAGAATACACATGGGCAGCATCACACTAAAACAAGTCACTAAAAACTTTGATGAAGTAAACGTAATTAAACCGCTCGACTTAGAAATTAAAGACGGTGAGTTCATCGTTTTTGTCGGTCCGTCGGGCTGTGGTAAATCTACATTACTTCGTATGATCGCAGGTCTTGAAGATACAACCAGTGGCAATATAGAAATTGATGGCATTGACGCTACAAAAACACCGCCTGCAAAAAGAGGCTTAGCAATGGTGTTTCAATCCTACGCGTTGTATCCGCATATGACAGTGCGTAACAATATTGCTTTTCCTTTAAAAAGAGCCAAGGTAAGCCCTGCAGAAATCGAAAGTAAAATTGCTAACGCCGCTAAAATCCTTAATTTGACCGATTATTTAGACCGAAAGCCTGGACAATTGTCGGGCGGTCAGCGCCAGCGTGTAGCGATAGGGCGCGCAATTGTACGCCAACCATCGGCATTTTTATTTGATGAACCACTTTCAAATCTAGATGCATCACTACGTGTAAATATGCGTTTAGAAATATCTGAATTACATAAAAGTTTAGCTACAACAATGGTTTATGTTACACACGATCAGGTTGAAGCCATGACAATGGCAGATAGAATCGCGGTATTTAATGCTGGTATTATTGAACAAGTAGGCACACCTTTAGAGCTTTATAAAAATCCTGTAAACAAATTTGTAGCTGGTTTTATTGGCTCTCCAAAAATGAACTTTATAGATGTTCCACAAAATGAAGATGCGAATGTTAGTTGTATTGGTATACGACCAGAGCATATAACACTCTCTACTGAGCAAGGTACTTGGACTGGAACTGTAGGTGTAATTGAACATTTAGGATCGGAGAGCTTTTTACATATAAATATTGAAGGCAAAGGGACCGTAACAGTAAAAGCAGATGGTGATTGTCCGTTAAAATATGGCGACAGTATTTACCTAAGCGCACCGGCTGATAAAGTATTAAAGTTTGATAATAACGGTCTAACAATTCGCTAGAGCCAATCTTTAATTACCTTAAATAGCACCTTTATAAGGGTGCTATTAACTAAATTCTAATTACATAATCCTATGAAACCTAGGTATTTTTTATTAAGGAATGGTATATTTACAACTATAAATAACAAAAACGTTATTGATAAATAGATACTCCCAAATTAATAAAATAATTTATATAGCAGCACATATAATTAAAATTATGTAATGAAAATAAGGACTTAGTTTTCCTTCTATTTTAAGAGGTTTACGTGGTAAAGCTATCAAATACAGAAATTAGAAAGCTAGATGATGCAGCCAGAGCAGGGTGGTTATATTATGTTGGTGGTAACACACAAGATGAAATTGCTAAAAAGCTAAATATATCTCGTCAATCTGCACAAAGAATGGTCGCATTATCTGTGAGCCAAGGATTAATTAAAGTTAGACTTGACCACCCGATTGCCAAATGTATGGATTTAGCTGAAAAATTAAAAAGCCGTTTTGGGTTAGATTCGTGTGAAGTTGTACCGAGCGATCCATCTGAACCTTCATCTACATTAGGTTTGGCTCAAGCTGGCGCGGCAGAAATAGAACGTCATTTAAAATCAGAACAACCCAAAGTACTTGCTATGGGAACCGGTCGAGTTTTACGTTCATGTGTGGATGAGCTAAGAACCGTTGATTGTCCGCAACATAAAATTGTAGCCATGCTAGGTAATATGGCTTTGGATGGGTCGGCTTCACCTTATGATGTTGTAGTAAGAATGGCCGAACACACCAATGCAAAACATTATCCAATGCCATTGCCAGTTTTACCAAGAAGCATTGAAGAAAAAGAACAGTTACACGCACAACAAAATATTACCGGTAATTTAAAACTCGCTAAAGATGCCGATGTAACATTTGTGGGTATTGGTAGCTTAGGTGAAAAGTCGCCATTACATATAGATGGTTTTATTGATGCGCAAGAACTTAAAGAGCTACAAGATCTTGGTGCTGTTGGTGAAATGATTAGTTGGGTGTTTGATAAAAACGGTAAGCTTTTAGATTGCACAGTTAATCAGCGTGTAGCAAGTACGCCATTAAAAACAAATGCTAACAAACAGATTTATGCGATAGCTGCTGGTGAAGAAAAAGTGTTAGCCATTTTGGGCGCAGTAAGGTCAAACATGATCAGTGGATTAATTACTAACGAATATACAGCTGAGCGTTTACTTAGTATTGATTAAACAAATTGATAAATAAAGTATCTGTATTAGTAATACTTGTTATTGTAATAAAATCACTTAATGTCCGATACCGTCTAGTATTGGACATAGTAGGGGCGCATTTAAGCGCTCTTTCTATATATACATTAACTACCTATAATTTATATTATGTTAAATAGCATAAATAAATACATAACCAAGTTACTCACCTTCATTAATTAACGTATAAACGCGATATTTTGACTATTTAATAAGCATTAACCTACTTATCTTAATAGTTAGTGCCTTACCCATTTACGGTATTAGCTTCTTGAACATATAAAAATACCGCTTGGTTATTAATATAATCAAGCGGTATTACAATGATTGCCTATTCGCCACTTTACCCAATCAAACTTAACGTATTGAAACAAATAGCTTTTTAATAAACCTAGTAATTCACTAGAATGTTTTATTATTCATAAATTCACTAATAAGCTCAGACACTTTATCTGGATGTTCATCAATAACCCAATGAGCGGCTTTATCTATCCAAATCAATGATGAATTTGGAATTGCTTCTTCTAACATTGGCGCATACTTTGGCTTTTGAAACTTGTCTTCTTTACCCCATATTATGAGTGTTTCATGAGGTAAGCTTTTAAGATCGCCTGTAATAGCTTCGGTATATTCTTTATTGAGCCTGCGCATGTTACTAAATAAAGCGGCTTTTCCTTTTTCATTACTCCATGGTGCTAAGTATATTTTCATCAACTCTTCAGTCATTACGCTCGAGTCGTAAACACCTTTGGGCATGAAATCTCTTAATGTATCCACAAATTCAGCTACAGTTGTTTTTTCTTCTACACCTGGTTCTAGCAAAGGTTCAAATTCTGGTATTGGCCAAGAGTCAAAACATACACTATCAATTAAAACCAACCCGTTTACTTTATCCGGATGATTTACAGCCATTAATTGAGCAACACCACCACCAATATCATGTGCAGCAATATTAACTTTAGAAATACCGAGTTCTTCCAAAAACTTACACATTATTCTACATTGCGCATTTATAGATACATCGGTGTTAATTGGCATATCAGATTCACCAAAGTTTAGTAAATCAGGCGCTATTACTCGATATTTTGATGCAAGTTTTGGCATCACATTTCGCCATAAAAATTTATTGGTTGGTATTCCGTGTATCAATAATAAAGGTGTTCCTTGTCCCATTTCTTGATAAGCAATTTGATGACCTTCTACTGTAACGTACTGTGTTTTGCTCATAATTTTGCCTCTTTAACTTTAAAAATTATAATATTTAGTAAACTATAAAATTAGAATATAGCCTTATAAAGCAAATTCCGTCCCAATATGAGTATTTATTAGTTATTAAAAAATCTTAATGTTTTAAAAGTTAAACCCCTGTGATACGTGGGCTCTAGGCTAAATAAATTTACTGACTTTATAATATTGCAGTGTTTAATAATTGTGATTATCAAACCGCTTTAAGAAGTGTGAAACGATGACTCGTATACATGCAACAATTACAAAAGCGTAGTTTGTAATACTTTGAAGGAATAATTTGAAATAATTATTCTTATTAAAGAACTTTTACAAATTTAAATACATTAAAGGTTCATATACGCAAAAGCACTAATAAATATTAGTGCTTTCAAAAATTATAATTTAATTTTTTAGTAAGCTATAAATAAAAAATAGTTAACCGCCCTACTGTTTCAATTTATCATTCCAAGAAATATCTAATATTTTCTATTAATACACTTTGCTTAACTGGCTTCAATAACAGGCCGTTAAACCCAAGCTTCACATACTTGTTATCACTATTTTCGTTTTCACTAAATGTATGAGCGATAATTTTTGTTGCTGATGCGTCAGCATGCTTTCTTATTTTCAGCATTGCGTCGGTGCCTGTAAATTGCGGCATTACTATATCCATTAAAATAATATCGTAAATATTTTGAGAAACCATAATTAGCGCCTCTATAGCACTTGATGCGAAATCTATTAAAATATTTTCTTCGTTAAGCATTTTTCTAATTACTATTTCTATTAGCAAGTCATCATCTACTAAAAGCAGTCGTTTAGTTTTATTTATTGGCGTTACTTTAAACTCGATAACTTCAGCCATATTTTCAATAGTGTTTTTCATGTTTTACCTCATTACTGTTCCAGTAATATACGCTAATTTATAACGACTTATCTTTTAAAATGCGTGTTATTTGGTTTATTAATACACCTTGTTTTACTGGTTTTAATAGCATGTCATCAAAGCCCTGGTTAACGTATTTTGAACCTGTATCGGGTGTAGATGTATGCGCAATTATTTTAGTTTTCAAATTGTCACTGTGTTTTTTAATTTTTAACATAGCGTCAGTTCCCGACAATTCTGGCATTACTATGTCCATTAAAATAATGTCGTAACTGTTTTGCGATACCATCAACATCGCTTCTATTGCACTGCGCGCGTAATCTATTTTAATATTCTCATTTTTTAGCATCGCTCTAATTACAATCTCAACAAGAGGATCGTCATCAACCAGTAATAGCGTGTTTTGGTGTTTGTTAGTTACTAAACTAGCTTTTACTAAATCATTATTTGTTAACGAGCTACTTGGTACTTCTTGCTCATTGTCTTTACCTTGTTTGGTTGCTATGTTGACCAACATAGAAAGTGATATCGTTGATTTATTCGCGTTACTACTTACAGTTATCGCTTTACCACCTAACATTTTAAATATTGAAATAAAAAACTTTAACTCTAATGACACGTCTTTATCATCTATAAAGCGCGTTATATCATCACCCGATATACTTTTAAGCTCAGTTATAAAGTTACTACTGTCGATAAAATTACTTAATGAAAAATCGAGGTATAAGTAATTACGTTTACTTTCATTTTTAATCTGAGCGTTAATTGAAAGCGTTGTATTATTTGATGAATCCAAAACCTCAGTCACTAATTGAATAACCAATTGAGAAATTAACTTTTCATCGCTTGCGACCGTTAATTCAGGCGTAATATTATTTTTAAGAACGATTCTTTTATTTTCAGCCTCTTTAGCTAAAATCGACATGTTATTATTGATCATTTGATTTAGGTTTACGTTTTTGGCCTGAAGCTTTAACTTACCTATTTCCGATTTATTTATATTTACGAGTTGTTGAATTACACTTTCGAGCTGGTCGCATGCATCAGAAATATTCCCCACATTGTTTTTGAATTCGTTAAAGCTTATTGGATCTTTAGATATTTCAACTAATGACTTTAAAGATGATAAAGGCGTTTTTAACTGACGACTAAGCCTTGTAACAAATTTTTCTTTTAATTGATTTGTCTGTTTTGATTTTTCGAGAACATCAGCGAGTAAACATTCTTTTTGATGTGCCTCTGTATCATCTCTAAAGTAGCAAACGAAACCATTAAAATCTGTATGTCTTTGTAATACAGTTATCCACTTCCCGTCTGTAAAACCTATATCTATTAATTGGTTACGGTCATCATCAAGCTTATGATGTTCGTGGTAGTGATTTATAATATTATGCTGCTGCGCAATACTTATCAGCTGGCTATACGATAGCTGACTGTTTTGTTTATTCACCTGTGCAAATAAAAGATTAAAAGCATTATTGGTAATCACAGGAAATTCGTGGCTATTAAAAATAGCAAACCCATGCGGCAATGCATCCAGAGAACTTGAAAAAAGCTCTTCTCTATTGAGTATTAACTGATTTTTTTGTTTTATTTCACTGTGTAAACGCCCTGGCAAACGTAAAAAATAATACACAAACGCGAATACACAAAAAGAGATTAACCCTAATCTAATTAAACTGTATTTAGTTATTTGTGGTCGTACTATTTTATTCATTGGTTGCACATGCAAGCGCCAAGTAGGAGGAAAACGACTGCTTAAAGCGCTAATACTATTTTTAATTATACTCGGGTTTACTTCTCCTTGTTTTCCTAAAGTAAACTGTGGTGTTGCTATAAAAACGTTATAATTTTCAGTGTTTAATTTTCCAATAACGGCTTTTAAAAACTTACTTAAATCAAATGCTGTAAGTGTATAAATAGAGCCTTGTTTTATTTTTATTTCAGAAATTAAGAAGGCCGTATCAGCAACCGTAAATACTTCTACTGCTTGTTTATTCGCTCTTTTATTAAATTTTTCTAACCAGTTTGTAAACCCATACGCGGCTAAATCAAAATTATTTTTTGACCAAAGTGCAAGCTGGTTATACTCAGAATCAAACACAACATACCCTTTGTAAGTTAAATTTTGTGAAACCTGACTCTGCACTAAATTACTAAGCTGCTCTTTTGTATAATTATTTTGGCTTTGTAAAAAGCCTGCAATAACTAAATCTTTTTGAGATATGTACAATCCTTGATTATCAAATCGCTCTAATGCATTAAATAACGTTTTACGTAATTGCTGGGTTTGTTGATTGTAATTACTTTGCAGCTCTTTTTTTTCAATAGTATAAAGAAGTAATGCAGTGAATGAGCATAATACTAATGCAATTAAAAATGCGACGGGCGCTAAACTAAATACATGAATATACTTTTCACCATAATTTTTTTTCTCAGGCTTAGTACTTTGATTACTTACTGAATCTGAATTTTTATTTAACTGAGTCTGTAATAACTGAGAAAATGAAATAAACTGATCTTTTTGTGAACCTATTAATGTTTTAGGTGCTAAATCGGCCATCAGCACTACGCCAATTAATTTATTAGTGACACTATAAATTGGATATTGTGCATAAAAACGAATTAATTTGTGCGTGTTGTTTGATACATCATCAAAAAAAGTATCTTCAAATAGATATAGTTTTTCTTGTGTGCAGCGTTGTTGATAGCTTAATAACTCATTTTCGACGCTTTCTTTATCGTTGCAGGTTATTAACTGCTCTGAATAAACCTCTCTAAAATCGATAAATTTAACAATTGCAACGTCATAAAACTGTTTTAGTAGTGTTAGCGTTTCTTTAATTTCTGTTGATATTTCATCAGTTTGTGTATCTGCTACATTAGCATGTGAGGTAAATATATTTGAGGCGTTCATTGACGTTCTCCTTCCCCTTTTAGGGGAGTATGTATCCACGTTGTACTGTTTTGGCTGCTATGTACTGGCAGTAAAACTTTAAATGGTGGTGTTAAGCTACTAAGTGCAGGTTCGCCTGTGGTGATATTAATTACTTGTTCTGCATTAACTAAATTAAGTGATGTTTTGCAATATGTAATGCCTGGCTCAATCCCTATTAAGCTCAGTGTTTCACTAATAATAAGGTTATTTACTAAATCAATACCGGCGAGCTCAAATGTAGTTTGTAAAATAGTGAAGACGAGTGTCTCTACAATGTTTTCATCTTCTTCTAAGCGTGTACCTTCTGGGCAGCATATAGTGCCAAGCTCTATATCAAAGTTTGTTCCTATAAGAACAAACTTAAGCGCTTTAAGTGCATCTTTTAAGAGGGATTCTACTTCGGGTAAATATAAATCAAGTATGTCGCCTTGCGATTCGTACCCTGCTTGGCATGTGTCACATGATAGCGCCAACTCTCGACCGTCGGTTCCTACAAGTGGACGACCCAAAGCGGTCAAGCCAACTAAACAACTGCTGTCGGCCGGTTGCTTATCTATTTCAAAGCTTTCACAAGGTGAGCCTGTTACTACTTTTTGTGATACATAACGAGATAGAATTTGTTCACTATTAGCAGGGCATTGTTGTGGCGTACTTCTTAATAACTGACCAATAACGGTATTACCTAACTGCCCTATTGCATAATTTGGACCTTGCTGCAGCGCATTTATATAACTTACATTACCGGTATTATTTAGTTTGCTCACACCTTGGCTGTCTGTTGCTTCGTCGCTTAAGCCCTTTAAACACGGATTACCTTGGCAATTCGGAGCATCGTAATAAACAGCTTCTCGCGAGGTAAACCTATCATCTCGTATGCCTATTAATGCCCTGTACGTGTTATTTGCTCCACGGTCTGTATAAAATATGAGTGGTGCTTGGTGCTCATCAAAACTTACTGCAATACCGAGTGGTCTATTATTAGCATCAACTACAGTAATTTGATTATCTACTTTAGTTTGATGGCGCTTAATAAGGGCATCCCTTACTAAAATCACCCCACCAATTGAGCCAATAATTAAAATTGTTATAATTAATATAAGCTCAATAGTTAGTATGTACCCTTGTTGATAATGCTTTTTCATATCAGGCTCCTATAACACTTCTACAAGCATTTTAAGTACGTTCATTACTTGTAATGCTGCGGGAAAAAACACCAATACCAAAAACATCGGAAAACAAATTAAGATAATGGGAAAGGTTGTGTGCATCGCTTTTTTGTTTACCTTTTTAGCGAGTAAAATGTTCTTTTTTAGAGCTAAGCCTTCAAGTTGAGCCTCTACTGCTTGGATAAGTGGCGTACCAAGTTTTGACCCTATTAACATTAAGTTGGCGAGCTTTTTAATTCCTAATACGCCAGTTCTTTCAAAAAGTGAATTAAATGCAAATTCACGATCTTTACCTGCGCTTAGTTCGAATAAAAATAACTTTAGCTCTTTGTATAATGGGTGTTTTTGACTTAATCCATGATCAACCGCCAGTGCAAATGAGCGCTCTAGTGAAAATCCAGCGCGCATGTAAACCAGTAACACCCGTAAAAAAAACTCTAAGCTATTATTTATAACGGTTTTACGTTGGTTTTTACGTAATAAAAACCAACATTCTGGTGCAAAAAAACACATAAAACACAGTAATAATTTAATCGATTGGCTCAGCTCATAACCTGTTAGTTCTATAACCGTAAATGCACTAAAAGTAGCAGCCACTTTGAAGCAGTACAGGCTTATTAATATTTTATTAATTTGAATTCCTGCTTGTCTTAGTTGACGTTTAGAGATGATGATTAGCGGATACCAATTAATGTTTTTAGTATCGGGTTTATCTAATTCAACTTTAAGAGATTGCCTATGAATATGGATAAATGACCCCATACTTACTAAAAGTCCGATAAGTAAAAGTATATCAATCATAATGTTACCCTTAAGCTAAGGCGTAGCCATAAAAAACCAAATAGCTGACAAATAAGCGCAACCGTTATAAATGCAATACCATTAGGGTCGTTTAATAATGGTTCAAACCAGTTTGGATCGGTATAGCTAAATAAAGGAATTAGTGCGTAAGGTAAAAAACCACTAAATACAGCAGCGTATTTAGTGCCAGAAAGCTTAGCTTTTAGCTGTTGGCGGTCGAGGGTCCTAAGCGACATCATGTTGCATACGCTTTTTAGCATATCGGTTAAATCACACTGGCTTTGTGTATGTGTAATGATGCTATGAGCAAACAATCTTACGGTTTCGCAGTTGTATCTTTCAATTAAAGGGGCAAACGACGTTTCGGCATCACTACCCATGCTCATGCGTTGTATTAGTAAGGTGCTTTGTTTTTTTATATATGGGTCTGCATGTTCATCAGCAAACTGCATTGATTGCTGTAGCGATAGCCCAGTGCTTAAACACGATTGTACGGTTTCAATAAATTCTAAAAAATGATGCTCAAATTTTGCTAATTTATAATGAGCCAAGTCAATCACAGTTATAAAACAGGTTACAAAAACCACGATTGAAATAATAAACGCGCTGGTTGATGCCTCTGGATAATATAATTTAGCTAAAAACCATGAGCTACTAGAGAGCGAGCACGCCATGCTTATAAACCAGGCGTTACTTATGTTTAAGCCTAGCACTCGTAGTGACAGAGTAAGTACGTCTTTTTCTTCTAAAATATCTACTTTTTTAGTGCCTTGGCTGCTTTTATTTTTAGCATACAAAGAAACCAACACACTAGTTGCAAGTACAAAGGTTATAACCGCCGCAATAGCTAATAAATAATCAAGTTTAGTCATTGTTAGCCTCCGGGTTATTGTGCAGTAATGCTTTTAATTCTTTTGCATTTGCCCCTTGGCCTTTCATAAACTCAATAACACTTGAGTTATCTATTAACTCACTTTGTACAGGCTCAGCTTCGTTAATACTATAAAGCGGGCTAAAATGTGCGCCGCCATTAACACGCTTAACTTCACCAATACTTTTTAGAGTTCGGGTGCCATTAGTTGAGCGAGAAACATGAACTATGAGTTGAATACTCGACGCGATTAGCGAACTTGTATGGGTATCGCTCAGTTGTGCATTGTGTAACTGCACTAAAGTAGATAAACGAATAACGGCATCATTTGCGCTGTTAGCATGTATGGTCGTCATTGAGCCTTGGTGACCACAGTTCATTGCTTGGAGCATATCGATTACCTCGCCTGAGCGTACCTCACCTACAAGTATTCTATCTGCGCGCATTCTTAGGGCTGCTTTTACTAAATCTCTTAGGCTTACTGCACCTTTACCATCGCTGTTTGTGTCGTGGGCTTCTAATTGCACAACGTGGTTGTGATGCAAATTAAGCTCAGCACTTTCTTCAATGGTGACAACACGTTCATTTGGGTTAATTGAGTTAGCAAGAACATTTAATAATGACGTTTTACCTGCACCTGCATTGCCACACACTAAAATATTAACGCCTGTTTTAACTGCGCTTTTTAAAAATGATAAGATTTTTTTATCTAAAAAATGGTTATTAACTAAAAAGTCATCGTTTATTTTTTTATGATTAAACTTACGAATAGACACAATCGCGGCGCTGGTACACGCAGGCGGTACAATAATATGAACTCGGCTACCATCTTTTAATTTGCCATCAACAATTGGCATAAGCGCATTTACTTGGCGACCACAGCCATCAAGTAAGCGATCAACAAATCGGCGTAAATGGCGTTCGTCATCAAACTTACTAGCTGTGCAAAGTAGTTTGCCTTGTTTATCAATCCATATATCTTGCGTGTCGTTTATTAAAATATCACTAACCTGATCGTCCAGCATAAACTGTGCAATAGGTCCCAGGCCTTGAATTTCATCAAATACAGCCTGAACAACCTGATCTTGTTGATGTTGGTTAAATGAAGATTGATTAAATTGTGGAATTTCACTGCACAAAGCAGAGATTTTTTCGAGAACATTACTTGATAAAAGCGCGGTTGGTTCTTGTTCGTACTCTTCGATAACAGCATCGTGCAATAGCTTTTTAAGCTCTTCAAAGGTACTTAAACTGGTTTGAACTTCTTCATGTTTGCTTGATAAATTAAACATAAAAACTCACTTAGCTACATATACAGCTTCATTTTTAACACCTTTAACCACTTCGATTGTGCGACTGGTTTGTAAGCGTGAAAAGTTTTGCAAACGACCTTGTTCAATGTCATAAGCGCTATGCACAATAATTGAAACTTTGTCGGCGTTATCTATACCCGCCAACGAATAAACATCTTTTGGAAGTACCGCAAGGACTAACGAAACACCGCCTGTAGCAGAATTAGACTCTTTAGCTAAGTTATCCATTACGCCACTTTTAGCGGCTTGCGATTTAGGACCTTTTGAAACACCAATAAGCTGTACATCACGGGCAACTGTTCTTACTAAGCGATTTGTTTTAGCGACTATGTCGAGTCGGTCACCTTTGTGTATGCGCGAAAGCGGAATATCTAAGGTGTTTAGTTTTAAAGTATATAAAACACGCCCTGCCGGAATGGCTTCTGATAAATTTTGGCTTTTTTCTCTAATAAAATCGGTGTCGAATAAGGGTTGTTCAACCATTTTATTAGTTGCTAATTTTTGACCTATTAATGCACGTGGATTTTGAACGCTCAGTGCAATATTTGAATAGTTACTTGGATCTATACTCTTTTGCTCTACATCGTGAACGGTTACAGTTTGGCCGGCAGACATATTTTTGTTTACTACCCAAGCTGTTACGCTATTTTCATCGTTTACCTGTCTAATACCCAAAGCCGAAGCTAACATGCCAGAGGTGATGAGTAATGTGAGAGCCGCAGTGGTTGCGCCTTTGTTACTTTTACTTTTCATAATATTCCTCCAGAGTAACTTTCACTGCCACACTTTTTGTGGCAGTGAGCCTTAAGCTTGGTATTCAAACCTGGTTGCCTTATATTGGGTACCTTGCGTTAGTTACCTTGCGAACCGCCTGCTGCTGTACGTGTTGCAGCATCGCCGCTTGGTGTTGCATTAACAAGTGCGGCACTTTCACTAAAGTCTGATGCAACAAAAGTGAATGAACTGCCATCGCCTGCGTACACATCAACTGAATCCACAAACCCAGAGCCAGACACTTCAGCAGTGCCTTCGGCGTTAATCATGCCGTCAAATACATAGCTTTGGTCAAGTGAGCCAATTGCTTCAGCTACATCTTCAAGTTCGCTGGTTACCGAGTCACGTAATGTAGATAAACCAATTACAAGTGCTGCTACCATTGAAGTAGAAAGAATGATTAGCTCTGACGTTAGTACAAAACCTTTTTGCTTTTTGCTATTTAAGTTATGTTTAATAGTTTTCATAATCGTAGCCTTTAAATTAGAAGAGCTTATGCTCACTTTACATATTGCGAGGACCATGCCAGCTATAAATAACCATTAAATACAGTTAGTTATGTTTTTAATAGTTATTGTTTATTAGATGTTTTCATTTTTGATTTGCAAAATGCAAATCAATATTAAAAATATTTTAGATAAATAATGCTAGGTTTACGTTATTGAAAGTATTATTAAAACTGATGGATAGTGTAAGGGGGAAATATTAAAAGCAATCTTGTGAGGTTATGTATAAAACGTAGGATGAGCGTAAGCTTTACTCCTATTTTTGATAAATAATAAAGTGGTTTTGGCTCCTTATACCAACCTGCATAAATCTTTGATCAATTTAACGAATTAAATTGCACTATAACGTCGTTAAAAATTTTTTATTTAGAACAACTAGATACAAAAATTTTTGCCTAGTTCTAGCGTAATTTTCTTAATGTTAAATAGACCCCATATATAAGCAGATTGGTATTAATAATGCCAAATTGTAGGTATAAAAAAGGCCCGAAGGCCTTAAGAATAACAATTACCTAAAACGGAGAGTTTACCGCGCCTAGCAAGTGCTTTTTTATGCGTGGGTTCTGCACGTAAAACTTGCTCATAGTAGCCACAGGCCAATAAATTATTGGTATTCGCTTCTTCAATTAACCCTTTATGGTAAAAATAGGCGGTGCTATTTAAACCAAACTTAACCGAAAGCTCTAAGTAGTTTGAAGCTATAACGTAACTGCCCTGAGCATAATGTATAGAGGCCATTTGCAGGTATGGTGAAGCATGTGTACCAAAAACATCAACGCCGTATTGAGCAATGCTTTTTGCTTTAGCTAAATTACCTTGCTCTATTGCTAACGTAACCCCTAAAGTAATTGCATTTAATGGTGGATTAGCTTTATTCAGTAATGTGTTTATAACTTGTTGAGATTGATTAGCACGGCCACTTTTATAAAGTACGTAAGCCGATATAGACAGTATTGCCGTGTTATCGGGGTGTTCAAGCATTAACTGATTCACCTCATGCACTAGGTTTAAACAGTTACTTGCATTTATACCTTCACACTTTAATGGTTGGGCATTTAATTGGTATTTTTTAACGATGTCACCGAGCGCGTTGTAAGGATTTACTGTTGGCTTGTAATCAATATGAGCGCAACCCGATAAAGTAAGCAGTAAAATAATATAAAATATTTTCATAGCCCTTGCTCCTGTATATAGCTAAGTACCTGGGTGTCTATATTTGCGTGCTCCCACGAACGTAATGTATTAATTGGCTCACGCACCAGGTTTGGAGTTACAACAATTATAAGCTCGCGGTTGTTTTCACTTTTACTGGTTGTTTCGCTTAACTTTCCTAGCATGCTATTGCCGTTGCCATCAGGTACAAAGTCGTGGCTTGCATTGTTATCGGTGCTAATTAAGCCACCAATAATAAGAGGTTGCCCGTCTTTTAAACGTGTTGATGTTTGCATGCTGCGTGTATTAAATGCACTACTGTTTAAACTGCTGCCTGTGCTTTGTGCAATTTCGGCGGTTAACGTGGTATCGGGTAATGAAATTACTGGGTTTAGATCAAGTGTTATTCTGTCTTTGTCGTCAACCATGGCGCGTACATTTAATTCAACTCCAAATGATTTAAATTCTGTACCGCTAAACACCGACCCACTACTACCTTGCTGACCGCTTGTAATTCCTGATGGGCTATAACTTGTAGGTACGGGTACTTCACCACCGACTTTAAACACGGCACTTTCACCGGCTAAAACTGTTATTGTAGGGCGAGAAAGCGTTCGAGAAATACCTTCTTGTTCAAGTAATGAAAACAACATATCAATGGCAAACTGTGAGGTAGAAAGCTGTAAGTTATTAGTTAATTGACCACCAATTAATTGCAGCGCATTTTCTATTGTTGCAGAGCCAGATTCACGATTAGTCATACCGTCACGGCCAAATAAGCCCGCTTCTTTTTCATATCCATTAGAGAGCACGCTAATATCTGGGCGCCATTGCTTTAACCTACGTTGATTTACTTCGTATAGCTGCACCGATACACGCACTTGCGGTAAGTCTTCAACTTCAATACTTGATAAAACTTTACCGCCAGCCACTGACAGCAACGTTGCTCTTGCAATATTAGAACTCACATTGCTTAAATTTAATCCTGAGGTAGCATCATTTATTAAACCGCCTGACTCGTTGGCAAGTACTTCAATACCTGAACTTTTATCCTGCGTTGCGCCGCCCATTAAATTATTAGGATCAAGAGGAGAACCCTGAGTTTGTAATGCTTGCTCTGGTTCGAATAACTTATTAATTGTATTTAATAAGCGCACTAGCTCTATCTGATTTTTTACAGAGCCGGAAAGTAAAAACACATCGTTGTCGTCATTTGATAACTCATCAACCGAGATGCGCTTAATGGTCACTTTATCTGCGCCCATTGATTTAATCACTTCGCTAATACGCTCTTCTTTTGGCTTGGGTGCTTGAGTTACTTTTATTAAATTAATAATAGCGACTTTACTCGAGTTTTGAGAGCTACCGCCGTTTGCGTTACCCAAACCTTGCAAGCGTTGAGCAAGTGAATTAAACATACCTTGGTTAGGATTTGAGGTAATAACAGGTTGTGATGCTTGTGAGCTACTGGCATAAAGGTAGTTTTTTGCAGCTTCATAAGCGGCATGACGATAATTTATAGTAGGTACTTCACCGCGTAATACAACAGCATGGCGATCAGGCGCTATGGTTAGCTGTACGTCAGGATGAATATCGTTTAAGGCATTTTCCAGTACGCTGTAGTCTTCGGTTACGCCAAGTAAAAATGTTTCAGAGCTTTTATCGTCGTACCACACCATCATAGATGTACGGCCCAACTTTTTAGCTAAAATTAGTAGCTCACGGCCATTTACCACGTTCACATCAAGTGTTGTTTCGTGGCCAAGTGCAATACGAGAAATATCACGGGTAAACACAAAGCGAGTATGCGTCCATTTAACTAAGTGCGATACTTTTTGTACCCGCTCACCATTTGCATTTTCTATATAATCTAAATGACTTTCACTGCCCATAGCGGTAAAAGATATTAGTAATAGTATAAAAATAAATTTTAACATAAGCCTTTCCCTCAATTTGCTTACTGTATAGGTAGCAAGTATGAGACCAAGGGTTTTTGTATTTATAATCAATGGATTAAGATGTATAAACATGTTTTTTATTATTTTGATTCGCAAATTGCAAATCAACAATTCATGAAGAGGTTAACAAAGAAATAAGAGCAGAGGTGTATTGCGCAAAGCGAGTGAAAATACGCTTTACGCTAGTTTTAGTTAATGCAAAGCGGCTGTAAACGGAATGCTTTCACAAATTTTAGCTTCAGCTATAAGCAGCTCTTCTAGACGAACATCAACTTCTTCTTTTTCAAAGTATTCGTAAGCGAGTTCTACAAATAGGTTTTTATGTTTTTCTTCTGACTTAGCAATAGCAACATAAAAGTCTTTTTCTTTACCCTCAGGAAGTGCTTGTGCAACTAAAGAAAAACGCTCGTGGCCACGTGCTTCAATTACACCACCTACTAGTAATCGGTCCATTAAAAAACCATCACGACCGTGTCTAAATAGTGCACGTATTTGTTTTATGTACGGATCTTTTTTGTCGTCACCTAGGTTTACATCGCGCTCTAAAAGCAATTTAAGTACTTGTTTAAAGTGTATTAATTCTTCTAGCGCTAAGTCGGTCATAGCTTTTACTAATTTACGTTTGTCTGGATAATGCGAAAGCATAGACATAGCCATACCCGATGCTTTTTTTTCTGCAGCGGCGTGATCTTGTAAAAAAGTATTAAAGTCAGCAAGGACAACTTCGGTCCATTCAAATGGGGTGTGGTATTTTAATTCAAACATGTTCTGTACAACTTAAATAATAATGCGGGGATTTTAACGTATTTGATTTAAAAAATCTTGTAAGGCAGTAATTTATCTATCCGCCCTTTAGCCGTAGATTCAACTTTTAACGGGTGTTTAATATCGTTCCACGCGGTAACTTTGCCGCCCATATTCATTTTTTCAAAATCAGTTTTATCACTTTTTAACGCTAAAAAATTGCATAACTTTTTATAGCTATCAGGCTTTGCTATATCAATGGATAAAAAATCGTTGTCGCGGTTATTAAAATACGTTTGAGCATCATTAAAATGTTTTTTATAACAGTCTGCTAAGTAACTATCGTCGCTAATATTATTAAGCGAAAGCTCACTAAACGTATTTAAATAACAGCGTTTTATATGAATATTAAAGCCCCCGTCTGCACGGGTTAAATTAGTGTGCATACGCGTTAAAAGCTGTTTTATTGATACAAGCCATGCACCAGGTTCGCGCTCTAAATAAATAAACTTAGAGTCTGGGTAATGAATATCAAGCGCTTTAAAGTCATTAAATATGGGAGTGTCGGCAATCGCGTTAGCATTTTCAAAACAAGCATTAGTATACGCGGTATGCGCCGTTGTAATACCAAGCTCTAAAAATGCGTGGCACACACTAGTAGTGCCGGTACGCGGTAAACCTATTATAAATATTTTGCTCATTAACTTTTCTTTAATTAGCCACGTGTTACTAGCAATACAAAGGCGCTAACAATAATCACTAAAAATGTAGTAATAGTACCAATTTGGCGATATTTCAGGCTTTTTTCTACTATGCCTAAATTTTGAAACACACGCCCTACTAATAACGCACCACCTAATATATGACAGTAATGGCTAGCAAGCCCTTGGTACTCTGCCAAAAAAAGTAAAATTAAAGCAATTGGCACGTACTCCATAAAGTTAGCGTGGGCACGCACAGCACGTTGCAGCGTTGCGTTACCATTATCACCAAGTGATATCTGCTCCGCGCGGCGCACTTTTATTACGTTAAAGCTCAAATAAATGTAAAAGAATGCAAGTAATGCAGCATAAGTTGAAATGATCACGGCGTTTTCCTGTTATTTTTATCGCATAAGCATGCGCTTTATTATTGTGGGCGTGATAATAACATATAAATTTGAGCAGCATTATCAGAAGTTTAATAAATGCCTATGCTAAGCTAAGGGTATTAAGTTAGTAGAAAATCACATAAGGATTTTATGTTTGTACCTCGCAAAGTAGCCGACAGTTACCGTGAAATGATTAACAGTATTGGCTTTTACCCTTCTATGCTTTCAGTGGGCTTTTTAGTATTTGCCATTATAACTATGTCGGTTGAATATTTAGCCCCTATTGAGCAGCTGAAATCGTTTATATCGGTTGTACTTGTTGATAGCGCCGAAAACGCGCGTACTATTTTAAGCACTTTAGCGGGGAGTATTATTTCGCTTACTGTGTTTAGTTTTTCGATGGTAATGGTGGTTTTAAATTCGGCCAGTGCGAGTTTATCGCCCCGCGTAGTGCCTGGGCTTATTACGCGTAAATCACACCAAATGGTTTTGGGATTTTATTTAGGCAGCATAATTTACTCAATTATTATGCTTATAAATATTAATAAACTTGAAGGTGGCAGTACGGCTATTCCTTCAATTGGTGTACTGTTTGCACTTATTTTTGGCTTGATTTCATTAGGTTTATTTGTATTTTTTATACATTCAATCTCTCGCGCCATTCAGGTTGATAACGTATTAAATGGCTTGTTTAGCCAAACTAAAAACGAAATTAAAACAATAATACTAAGACAACAAGAGAACCCAGTTGAAGACTTTCCAGACTTTAGCAAGTGGCATTCGGTTAGCAGTAAAACGGAAGGGTATTATAAAGGCGTACATACCGATAAGCTGTGTGCCATTTTGGCAGAGCAAGATATAAAGGTTTATATCTCTGTTAACCAAGGCTATTTTACAGTTAAAGGCTATCCGTTTTTAAAGTGTAATAAAGACATATCAAACGATGAAGAGTTGATAAATAAAATTCTCGACTGCTTTATTTTTTATATAGAGGAGTACATTAGCGATCATTACCGTTATGGGTTAACGCAAATATCAGAAATTGCAGTTAAGGCAATGAGCCCGGGTATCAACGATCCCGGTACTGCGGTTAAATCAATTGATATGCTGAGTATTTTACTTATTCAACGACTTTCAATTAACGATATTAACTACTCGTTTAAGCACAGTGATAATGCCCCATTGTTATACCTTCATGAAACAAGCTTTGATGAGTTATTACACGACAACTTTACACCGCTGCGTAATTACGCCAAAGGCGATGCATACGTAATGACAAATGTGCTTGAGGCATTTAAAAATATTTTGTTTATTGCCCATAAAGATACCGATGCACGAAACAGTTTATTTAATTACTTAAATGCGATCGTTGATGACATAAATGAACATGTAACTAATGAATACGACAGACGCGAAGTGACTAATATGCTTAACTCAATAGCGCGCATTAGCCAAGAGCAAGGTGAGAAGTTGGTGGCACGTTTTGAGCACCACCAAAAATAAATTTAATCTATGTAGTACACGGCATAGCTTGAAGCCGTTACTTTAATCTCTCCAGCATGGTAGGCATCAGGTACATAGTTACTTGGTGCGCTATCAGCCATCATTACTTTTTCTGCGCGCATATAAGGCTGCGACTGCACATTGAGTGGACTCAGTGATGCGCTGTACAATCCTTTTAAATCCACGCCATAATCTTCACTAAACTCTTTTGCTGCATCCCGTGCATCTTTAATTGCTAACTTTTGCGCTTTTTTGTGCAGCTCGTTGTAGTTACTTGCTAAAAATTGCGTTTGATTAATTTCGTTAATACCGTTGTTAACTAAGCTTTGTAGTAATTCAGGGTATTTATTTATATCGCTAAGTTTTACAGTTAATGTACGAGAAACCTTAAAGCCTTTAAATTCTTGATTACCGGTAGTGCGGTTATATTGGCTATCACGGTTTATTGAGATTTGCCCGGCGTTTATATCTCCCTCTTTAACACCAATTTCTTTTACGAGCTTAATTGCTTTAGCGATGGTTAAGTCGGTTTTATTTTTAGCAGCAATTAAGTCTTTATCAACTTCGGTAATACCTACGCTAAGCTGCACGTAATCTGGCATTGTGGTAAGAGTAGCTTCGCCTTTAACATAAATATGAGGAGCATCGGGAGTCGCTGCCGCGAGTGCATCAAAACTAAGTACGTTAAAAGCCAGTGCACTACCTAAAACGAGTGTCAGTGTTTTCATTAAGTCGATCCTTTAATTTTGTAAATGCTATTAAAGACCTTACGTGGTTAATTAAATATGAACAAGCACAAAAAAACAGGCAATTGCCTGTTTTTTGTTAATGGCTGTAACTTAACGTACAGCTTCATTTACTTTAAATTACGGGTACCGTTATTAAACACTACAACGTTTATAGTTACGGTATTTTGGTAACCAGTAATTTTTGTCGATTGCTGCCCATAACGCATCATCAGTAATCTCAAGAGCAACGCCCTCTTCGATTGCTTTTTTAGCAATGGCAAATGCAATACGCTTACTTAGCGTTTCAATTTCCGTAAGGGCTGGTAATAAACTACCTTTACCTGTGTTTGCACGTGGCGACGACTCTGCAAGCATTTCGCTAGACACACTTAACATTGCATCTGTAATGCGTGTCGCTTTAGCGGCAATAACCCCTAAACCAATACCCGGGAAAATATAGCTATTGTTACATTGTGGGATTGGAAAAATTTCACCGTTGTGTTCTACCGGATCAAATGGGCTACCTGTTGCAACAAGTGCTTTACCGTCAGTCCACTTAATCACATCAGCAGGATGCGCTTCTACCTGCTTAGATGGATTACTTAATGGGAAAATAATTGGCTGTTCACAACCGGCGTGCATTGCTCGAATAGCTTGCTCAGTAAACAAACCTGGTTGACCTGAAACACCAATTAAAATGTCTGGTTGTGCACAGTGCATAACATCAAGAAGTGATGCGTATTCACCGCTGTAAGTCCAATCACTTACTGAACCTTGAGGTTGTGCAAGTGCTTGTTGGAAATCGCGTAAGCCTTCCATACCCTCTGTAAGTAGGCCAAAACGGTCAACCATAAATACTTGGCTACGCGCTTGAGCTTCACTAATACCTTCAAAAACCATTTGGCTAATAATTTGCTCAGCAATACCACAACCAGCAGAGCCTGCACCCACAAAAACTACTTTTTGTTGGCTAAGGGTTGAATTTTTAACGCGACACGCTGCAAGTAAAGAACCTACCGTTACAGCCGCAGTACCTTGAATGTCATCGTTAAAGCTACAAATTTCATTGCGGTAGCGCTTAAGTAACGGCATTGCATTTGGTTGTGCAAAATCTTCAAACTGAAGTAACACATTTGGCCAGCGACGTTTAACCGCTTTAATGAATAAATCTAAAAACTCATCGTATTCGTCTTGGGCAATACGCTTATGGCGTGCACCCATGTACATAGGATCGTTTAAAAGCTTTTCGTTATTAGTACCCACATCAAGCATTACAGGTAATGTGTATGCTGGGCTTATACCACCACACGCAGTGTAAAGTGACAATTTACCAATTGGGATACCCATGCCGCCAATACCTTGATCGCCAAGGCCTAAAATACGCTCGCCATCGGTTACAACAATAACTTTTACTTTACCTTTGGTAGCGTTGCGTAAAATGTCGTCAATTTGGTATCTGTCTTCATACGAAATAAATAAGCCACGCGCGCTGCGATAAATGTCTGAGAATTTTTCACAAGCATCCCCAACTGTAGGCGTGTAAATGATTGGCATCATTTCTTCAAGATGATCCCGCACTAAACGGTAGTAAAGTGTTTCGTTGTTATCTTGAATCGCACGTAAGTAAATATGCTTATTAAGGTTGTCGGTAAAGCTAGAATATTGCTGATAACAACGCTCAACTTGCTCTTCAATTGTTTCAAAGCGAGGAGGAAGTAAACCAGCAAGATTGAAATTTTCGCGTTCTTTTTTACTAAAGGCACTGCCTTTATTTAATAGCGGTGTTTCAATTAGGCCAGGGCCAGAATGATGAATATATAAGTAGTTAGGATCAGTATTAGTTGTCATATTTCCAGGCTTTAACGGAGTCTTAAGTTATGATCTGTCATTATCAGTGTTAAAGGTTTAATTGCAACGACAATTAAGCTAGTCAGACCATTGAGAGAAAATACATGCGGGCTTCACTGCTCGCATGCATATTATACATAATTTAAAATTGTATAGTGGCGTTATTATCAGTTAAATCAGATAACGCAACACCTTCACGGCGCGGATCAGCTCCACCGTAAAGTTTGTCATTTTTAACTTCAACTGCGTGTAAGCCCGAGTTTAAGTCAATAATACGTACATTGTGGCCGCGTTTAGTAAGTTCAGGCGCAATGGCTTCAATGGCTGTGCCTTTTTCAAGGCTGGTGTAATCGTTACGATTTGTTGTACGTGGTAAGTTAATAGCGTCTTGCGCTGATAAATTCCAGTCAATAACACCCACAACAACTTGTGCAACGTAATCTATGATACGACTACCGCCAGGTGAGCCTACAATTAAACGTAAGCTGCCATCTTTATTAAATACCATTACCGGTGACATAGAGCTACGCGGGCGTTTACCAGCCTCTACACGGTTTGCTACTAGCTTGCCGTTTTTACGTGGCGATAACGAAAAGTCAGTTAGTTGGTTATTTAAAATAAAGCCATTAACCATAACCGTGGAGCCAAACGCCATTTCAATTGAACTAGTCATCGAAACTGCATTACCTTTACTATCTACAATAGAGACATGAGAAGTAGAAGGTAACTCGTATGAATCATCCATTGCATAACTTAGGTACCCTACTGGATTACCGGCTACGGCTTTTTGGTCTGTTTCGGTAATTAATTTAGCGCGTGATGCAATGTAATCTTTGTTTAATAGCTCTTTTGTAGGTACTTGCGTGAAATCGGGATCGCCCATGTACATATCGCGATCGGCAAATGCAATACGCGAAGCTTGGCTAAAGTAATGAATCGCCTTTTCGCCATTTGGTTTAAGTGCGCTCATATCTTTATGCTCAAGTAGGCCAAGCATTTGTAGCACAGCTACACCGCCACTACTTGGTGGCGCCATAGAACACACGTTATAAGCACGGTATTGTATACATACCGCTTCGCGTTCTTTACTTTTGTAATCTGCTAAATCTTGCACACTTAATTTACCAGGGGCTATTTTAGAGTGCTGTACAGCATTAACCATTTGTTTAGCGTTTTCGCCTTTGTAAAATGCATCAATGCCCTGCTTTGCAATGTCTTTGTATAAATCAGCAAGCGGTTGATTCTTTTTAACACTACCTACTTCAATTAACTTACCATTCGGGTAAAAGTATTCGTTAATAATCGGCATACTCAACACGCCTGGGTTTAACTGGCGTGCTAATAAGCCATGTAAACGCGGTGAAATTACAAAGCCTTGCTCTGCAAGTTCAATAGCCGGTTTAAAAAGCGCTTCCCACGGCAATGTACCGTATTGTTTATGCGCGCTTGCAAAGGCATGTAAAATACCAGGCACACCAACAGAGCGTCCGCCTACTACGGCTTCAATCCATTTAACGGCTTTGCCGTGCTTATCTAAAAACAGTGTTTCGTCTGCATTTGCAGGTGCTGTTTCGCGGCCATCAAAACTAGTCAATTTATTGTTAGCTTTGTTGTAATACATCATAAATGTACCACCGCCAATACCTGACGATTGCGGTTCAACTAAAGTAAGCACTAGTTGAGTAGCAATCGCAGCATCTACGGCACTGCCACCTTGGGCTAAAATTCGTTGACCGGCTCTTGAGGCATATGGATTTGCCGCAGCAACCATGTATTTATTACCCTGCACTACTTCTTTATGGATTAATCCGGTAGCGGCTTCAGGTTCGCGAGTTTCAATTTGAGTTGCTTGCTGTGCAAATGAAGGCAGCGATACTGCGCACAGTCCAATGGCAAATAATGAGTTAAGTTTAAAATGCATAAAAATACTAAAAACACTTAATTACGTAGTTGTATTTGGCATCTTAAAGTTAAACGGGCACAATATGCAAAAATTTTGACTAAAAAAATATAATAAAATGCTTAATTTACCTATTCAACCTCGTTATATATTACCGCCTATTATTCTGCTGCTTTTTAGTACCATTTTTGCTGCATTTGATTTAAATAATTTACTTGAATTTAACCGAAGTCTAATTGATGAAGGTGAACTATGGCGAATCTTTTCAAGCCAATTTGTTCATGCTAATTGGGCTCATTTGGGATTAAATGCCAGTGGTGTTTTATTAATATGGCTTTTACATGGCGAATACACATCACCTACTCGCTACGCTTTTAATACAACTGCGCTAGCACTGTGGTGCGGACTCGGCGTGTATTGGTTTTGCCCAAGCATACATATTTATACCGGATTAAGTGCCCTACTACATGGTGTAATTATTTGGGGTGCGGTTAAAGATATAACTGTAGGGCTCAAATCGGGTTATTTATTATTCATAGGCGTATGGATTAAAATAGGGTTTGAACAATTTAGCGGCCCTAATGCTGATATAGGAAAGCTTATTAACTCCACTGTAGCTATTGATGCACATTTAATTGGTGTTATTGGCGGGACTCTGCTTGCCATACCATTGGCTATAGAGCTCTTTAAAAAGAACTTTAAAAAGCAAAAATAAAGTTAGATTTTGTTCAATCCAATAAAAATGCCGCATTAGTTAACTAAACTAATGCGGCATTTTTGTTTTTATACTTTAAGAGTTAAAGATTAAAGTGTTTCTTTAAATAACTTATGAATACGGCGGTATTCGTCTAACCAGCTTGAAGGCTGTACAAAACCATGTGGTTCAACAGGAAATATAGCTGTTTCAAAGTTTTGTTTTTCAAGCTCTATCAAGCGCTGCACTAAACGCACTGAATCTTGAAAAAATACGTTATCGTCAACCATTGGTGAGTTAATTAATAAACGCTTGTTTAAACCCTCAGCATAATAAATTGGCGAGCTGCGCTCATACGCAATCGGGTCAACATCAGGGTGGTTTAATATATTAGCCGTATAACCTGTGTTGTAATGCGCCCAATCGGTAACAGGTCTAAGTGCCGCACCCGATTGAAATAACTCAGGCGCGGTAAACAATGCCATAAAGGTCATAAAACCGCCGTAAGAGCCACCATAAGTGCCTACGGCTTTGGTATCAACGTTGGCATTTTGCGCCATCCATTTAACGCCATCGGCTAAATCTTGTGTTTCAGGCGTGCCCATTTGACGATAAATCGCAGTACGCCAATCACGCCCGTAACCTTTAGATGCGCGGTAATCCATATCCATTACTATGTAACCTTCATCAGCGAGCAATGAATGGAACATAAATTCACGAAAATAAACCGAAAACCCCATGTGTGAATTTTGTAAGTAACCTGCGCCGTGGTTAAAAATAACCGCTTTACGGTTTTTGCCTACTTCACCCTCAACGTAATCTGCTGGATAATATACTTTTGCATATATTGGTTGATCAGTATGGCTCGATGGTACGGCAACAATTTTAGGGGCTGTTAGCTTTTTAGCTAAAAACTCATCCGACACAGTATGCGTTAAGCGCGTTGCTTTTGTATTTGCTTTGGCATCTGCTACGTAAAGCTCATTAGGCATAGTAATTGTAGAGTGCTTAAGGAGTAACTTATTTTCATCTGGGCTTAACGTGTAGTCAGTCATGCCATTTAAGTCAGTTACTTGCTCGCTATTACCTGTTTGCGGGTTAACGCGGTAAATTTCGTAAAGCCCTGGATGCTCAACATTCGCTTTGTAATAAATTGCGCTGTCGTCGCTGGTAAGCGTTAAGTTAGAAACCTCAAATTGGCCTTGTGTTAGTGCGGTTGCACTACCATTTACAGGCTTTTTATAAAGCTGGCTGTAACCTGACTCTTCCGATAGGTAATAAAGCGTGTTTGAGTTATGTAACCACCCAAAGTCGTTAAATGCGTAAGCAATCCATGCATCGTCATGCAGGCGATGTTGCGACACAAGTTTGTTGTTTTTAAAATCAACGGTAGCAAGCCAACGGTCTTTGTTGTCCCATGCTTCAAGCATGACAGCTACTTGCGAGCCGTCATCGCTCCATACTATTGGGCTTTGCTCAAAACCCCAGTCCATAATAAGGTTAATGCCACGAGGCGCCTTTTTAGACTTATATGTTTTACCTTTGCGTGCATAATTTTCTTTTTTAACTGCGGCTAAAACATCTTCATCAAAGCCCGGTAAGGTATTAAAGCTAAGTGATGTTTGCTCTTTGTTAGTTAAATTGATGTACACAAGCTTTGAGGTTTCTTCTTTAGCATCGGCTACACGGCGGCGTGCTTTTTTAGGTTCTATAGTGGCGTCATTTGTAATGTAGTTAGGCATAATATCGCCATCACCGCGCCAATCTGTTTGCTTTTGTACAACGACTAACAGCGCATCACCATTTGGCGAAAGCTGTGCTTCTGCAACTTTATTACCATCACCTAAGTAGTAAGCCGTGTTAGCAATTGAATTGTTTTGTTCATTAATTTGCTCATTACGTGCTTGCTTATCTTTTTTATTTTTTTGTTGAAGCGCCACAAACTTAATCAATTTATGCTGCTCTTTAGCAATATACGTGCTTGGCTCTTCAATCCCTTTTGGCTCATCAGCAAGTTTTAAGTTAGCAAGCTCGCTCGTTAAGCCTGTTTTTAAATCAACTTTAAAAAATACATTGCCTTGGCGGTAAACTAAATCGCCATTATTTAAAAATTGTGGTTTAGATTCGCTTGCTGATGTCGCTGTAATTTGTTTAAGTTCACCGGTTTTTAGGTTTTTAACAAACACATTGCCTTTAAACGTGTAGGCCGCCATTGTTTTATTTTTTGAATAAACAGCTTTATTTGAACCCACAGTATGAAGTTTATTAAGTGCTACCTGCTCTGCTGTTTGGCTAGTAACCGATTGGCTAAATAAATCGCGTAGTGTATTACCTTGCTCTTTTTGAGCATAAATAATAGTAGCCGAATCGCTAGCCCAATAAGCGCTCTCTGGCTGATTGCCCATCCAATCGGGATCGGCCATTGCTTGTTCTAGCGTTATTTTTTGTGAGCCGATATCTGCTGGCGTGTTTACAACCGCAGCAACCGATGTTGCTGGTAAAGCACTTTGCTGTGTTGATGAGGTGTTAGCGGTCGCGCTACAACCTGCAAGCATGACACTTGAGGCAACAGCTAAGGCCACTAACGTTTTAGATGAAGAAAAATTAAAAATCATAGTGCTTCTATACGGTTATTATAATTAAGCCGTATTTAAGCAGAAGCACTCAAGTTATTGCAATTTTTTAAGATAAATAGCCATTAAACAGGGTAAAGCTCAGTTTACTAGCGCATCCCCTGTTAATAGGCGTTATTCAACTATTAAATCAAGCCACACCAGTCGATGATCGCTCGATGCGTTTCTGTCTTTAATTAAACGATATTCATTGCTCGTTTTAGTTGGCCAAAACACACCACCGTCTTTAACTTTTAAGCCGTAGTTTGACGGTAAAACGTAATCAACACGCGCTTGCCAATTAGCACTGTAATTTTGTGCATAAGGCACAGCATACTGCTCTTTAGCGCCCTCACTTTTTGGAACAAAGTGAGCGTTTATCAATGGGTTTTTAAGTAGTTGGTCGGTGGTATTTGTGCGGGCTTTATCGCCCTCTGGTGCGGCATTTAAATCGCCTAAAATAACAAACCGAGAGTAAGTTTTTAAACCGCCCTTTTCGCCTTTATCATCGTAAATATACTTAGCGTTTGAAACGTAATCGGCAATTAACCTTACTTCATCGTGGTTACGTTTGCCGTTTCTATCCTCTTCACCGTCAAATACAGGGGGTGTTGGGTGAGATGCAATAACATGAATGGTTTTATCATTTACGTTAATAGGTAAATCCCAAAACGATTTAGAGCTAAGTCTAAGTGCTTGCCATTCTTGTACGTTATACCAGTTTTCGCCTGTTTTAGGCATTACGGGCATTTGTGCATTTGGCATGTCTTTATATTTAAAGGTTTGAAGGGTTCTTACTTTATCAAAATCGATTGGGTATTTTGACAAAATAGCCATACCGTAATGGCCTTCAAAAAAACCAAAACCTTGTGCATCGCCCATCACGCCATTTTTCTTGCCATCGTTATCTAAATCAAACTCGGTAGCTAGGCCTGTATTTACAGGGGCAATATAAGAGTAAGGGTAATTAATAGCGGCTTGTTTTTGCTGACCTACATTTAAATAATGCTTATTAAAGTATTCAATTCCCTGCTCTTTTGGGATGTAATCAAATTCGTTAAGTAAAATAATGTCAGGGCGAACACGTTGAATAATTTCCGCTATATTCTTAATTTGCTGGTGGTTTGCTTTAAGTGCATTAACTAAAGCATCACTTTTAACTTGCTCACCTTTAGGTGTGTGATTAGTTGCATCCATACTTACATTAAAAGTAGCAACACGAAGAGAGTCTGATGCAAATGCACTGTTACTAAAAAAAGGACTAAAAGAAGCGGCAACAAGTAGTGCGCTATAAATTGCTTTAAGTTTCATTAAATAATTTCACTGTAAAATTTTAGACTCAATCATTATTTCACAATCTAGGTAACCTTGCGCTTTTTTTAAGTACAAAAAAATGCCGAGCAAGCTCGGCATTTAATAAAACGGTTAGCCATTTAATGAAGGATTAAATTTGCCGCCGCTTTTAAAATACCAGGGTAGTCTTGCTCAGGTAAATATTCAGTAAGCTCACCTAATTTATCTACTAGGTCGTTCATGCTAGTGGCCGATACGTTTATATGGCCCATTTTACGACCTGGTTTTGCAGTTTTACCGTACCAATGGCTAGTCACATCTGCATATTTAAGTACGTCAGCTGGAATATTAGGTTGCCCTAGTACGTTTATCATCGCGGTAATGTGTTTAAGCTCTGTATTGCCAAGCGGCAAACCTGCAACAGCACGCATGTGGTTTTCAAACTGTGAGCAATGGCAGCCTTGTTGCGTCCAGTGGCCTGAGTTATGTACACGCGGTGCAATTTCGTTAACGAGTAACGTGCCTTGTACATCAAAAAACTCAATTGCTAATACGCCAACGTAGTTAAGCTCGTTTGCTATTTTTGTAAATGCATCGTTTGCTTGCGCTTCAACGCAGTGATTATTTTTACCGGCAATAGAAAGCGTTAACACACCATTTGTGTGCTCGTTTTCTGTTAGCGGATAAATAGCAACATTACCGTGTTTATCGCGCGCACCAATAATAGATACTTCACGATCAAACGGGATCATTTTTTCAGCAATAATTGTATGTGGCGCAAGCTCGGTGCCCGATGCAATAAAATCAGACATTTGTGACCAAATTTCGTCTATTTGACTATCCGATTTTAAACGCCATTGGCCTTTTCCATCGTAACCCGCTTGGCATGTTTTAATAACAAGTGGCTTTCCTAGGGTTTTAACTGCGTGTTCAAGATGCGCTTTTTCAGTAATTAATTGATACGGCGCACAAGTTACGTTTGTTTTATCAAGCAATGCTTTTTCAAGCGAGCGATCGCCACCGGTTTTAATAGCGGCTTTCCCTGGGTAAAACTTATTGCTGTTACAGCAAAGTGTTAGTACGTCATCAGGAATGTGCTCAAACTCTGCAGTAATTGCATCAGCGTTTAATATTGCTTGCTCAAGTGACGTGCTATAAACCTCACCAGTTAGCGGATGCTTAATTTGCTTGCTGCCTACATCGTATGCAACCACGTTTAAATTAAGCGGCGCGCCTGCAAGGCTCATCATACGTGCAAGTTGCCCTGCACCTAATATTAAAATATTCATTATTACTCTGCAGGGTTTGGATTAGCTAATATAGTGTCGGTTTGAGCTTTACGAAACGCTTCAATTTTTGCAAAAATTTCTGGATTTTGACACCCTAAAATTTGTGCGGCTAGTAAACCTGCGTTTGCTGCGCCCGGCTCACCAATTGCAAGTGTGCCCACTGCAACGCCTTTAGGCATTTGGCAAATAGATAAAAGTGAATCAACACCATTTAATGCTTTTGATTTTACAGGCACGCCCAGTACAGGAAGTGACGTAAAAGCAGCTGCCATGCCAGGTAAATGCGCAGCGCCGCCAGCGCCAGCAATAATAACTTTAATACCACGTTCTGCGGCTGAACTTGCGTAATCAGCAAGTAATTGAGGAGTGCGGTGTGCAGACACGACTTTAGTTTCGTACTTAATGCCAAAATGCTCTAGCATAAGTGCTGCATGTTCCATGGTTGGCCAATCTGATTTAGAACCCATAATAATGCCAACAGTCATAAATACTCCTCAGTAATATATTTTTAAAATAGCGGACTTATGTCCTGTTTAAGCCGGGTATTATACCCAAAGCCATATTAATTGCGACTAATACAAAGCTACAAAAACAAAAAAGCCATGTTTAAACATGGCTTTTTAGGGTTAACGGGTAAATAGCTAATTAAGCTTCTTTACTCGCTAGGTATTCTGCGTAGTTGCCTCTAAAGTCAATGATTTTACCATCTTTAACTTCCCAAATACGGGTAGCTACCGATGATACAAATTGACGATCGTGCGATACAAACATTAATGTACCTTCGTAGGCTTCAAGTGCTAAGTTAAGCGCTTCAATAGATTCCATATCCATGTGGTTGGTTGGCTCATCCATTAGCAATATGTTTGGTTTATGCATCATAATTTTACCAAACAGCATGCGGCCTTGCTCACCACCTGAAATTACTTTAACTGACTTCTTAATATCGTTTTGAGAGAACAGCATACGACCTAAGAAGCTGCGAACCACTTGCTCGTCGTCGCCTTCTTGTTGCCATTGTTCCATCCACTGAAACAAGTTCATGTCGGTTGCAAATTCATCTGCGTGATCTTGCGCGTAGTAACCAATATTCGCATTTTCTGAGAACTTAAACTCACCGGCTTTAGGTGCTAAGCGCCCTGCCAATGTATTAAGTAATGTTGTTTTACCAACACCGTTTTCACCAATAATAGCAATACGTTCGCCAACTTCTACTAAACCTTCAAGTCCAGAAAACAACGTGTTGTCGTCAAAACCTTGCGTTAAGTTATTCATTTCAAGCGCGTTTCTGAATAACTGCTTTTCTTGGTCGAAACGAATAAACGGTGTTTGACGTGAAGACGCTTTAACTTCGTCTAACTGAATTTTGTCGATACGTTTAGCGCGCGATGTTGCTTGCTTAGCTTTAGATGCGTTAGCAGAGAAACGTGATACAAACTGTTGAAGTTCAGCAATTTGGTTTTTCTTCTTCGCGTTTTCGCTAAGTAGCTGCTCACGTGCTTGCGTTGCTGCAAACATGTATTCGTCGTAGTTACCTGAGTAAATACGTAGCTCACCGTAGTCAATATCGGCCATGTGAGTACACACAGAGTTTAAAAAGTGACGGTCATGCGAGATGATTATCATGGTACAGTCGCGTTGGTTTAACACGTCTTCTAACCACTTGATGGTGTAAATATCCAAGTTATTGGTAGGCTCATCAAGTAGCATTATATCTGGGTCTGAAAACAACACCTGTGCAAGTAGCACTCGTAGTTTAAAACCAGGTGCAATTTCTGACATTGGGCCAAAGTGTTGGTCTGTGCCAATACCTACGCCTAATAGAAGCTCGCCTGCTTTAGATTCAGCAGAGTAACCATCCATTTCAGCAAACTCAGTTTCAAGATCGGCTACTTTCATACCGTCGTCTTCACTCATTTCTGGTAAAGAGTAAATACGGTCGCGTTCTTGTTTTATTTTCCACAGCTCTTTGTGACCCATGATCACAGTATCAATTACTGAGTATTCTTCGTAGGCAAACTGGTCTTGGTTTAGTTTAGCAACACGTTCATTTGGATCAGTACTTACATTACCTGAAGACGCTTCGAGCTCACCACTTAGAATCTTCATAAATGTTGATTTACCACAACCATTTGCACCGATTAAACCGTAACGGTTTCCGTCGCCAAATTTTGCTGAGATATTTTCAAATAATGGTTTAGCACCAAATTGCATGGTGACATTAGCTGTACTAATAATAGCGCTACCCTCCAAAGGAGTAATGATGTATTTAAATTGCGCGCAGTTTAAACCAAAATGGCCTGTTTTTCTATGAAAGTTTAAAGGCAAACTAACGCGTTTTAGCCATTTATTAGCACTGTATAGTGGGTAACTCAAATAACAGATTAAATTAAATGGTTTTGTAAATTTTTATTCAGCTTACACAAGTAAAAATTCATCAATATATTCACTTTAATACGTCTAGGGAGTTTAGAATTACGTATACTGAATTAGAGTAAAAACACTTTTAACGTGTTTGTGTGTTTACTTAACTCATTTTTGTACACGCAGTAACAATAAAAAGTTATATTTATGAAAATAAAGCACTTTTAGAGCTTTTGCACTAGTCGCTATTTTTTAACCAAGATGAAATTAATTCAAATTAGAATTTTTACACACCACCTATTACCAATCCTTTTTACCTACAAAACAACTAAAAAAACAAACCTCAGCAACACCTGAAAAACAAAATTAACCTCAAGTGAATGTCAATTAAGTTTGCCGTTCAATTTTGTTGATTTTTTTTCACTTTTTAGCCGTTTATTGCTTTGTTAATCTTCGAACCTGAATTTTTACCTACGTAAAAACACTGAAATTTACACAGGGCAACACACAAGATGAGCAAAAAATTAGCGACACTGATTAGCGCAAGTATTGTATTAGCACCCGCTGTTTCAGCGGTAGAGTTATACAAAGATGATAAAAACACTCTAAAAGTAGGTGGATATCTTGATGTGCGTGTAATTAACACACAAAACGAAACCGAAGTTGTTAACGGTACTTCGCGCATTAATTTTGGCTTTACCCGAAAGCTCAAGAAAGATTGGACTGCCCTTGCACTCGTAGAATGGGGTGTAAACCCTGTAGGCAGTAGCGATATAATTTATAACAATCGTTTTGAGTCAATTCAGGACGAGTTTTTGTATAACCGTTTAGGTTACGCAGGCCTTTCACATGAAAAGTATGGTCAACTTACCATTGGTAAACAATGGGGTGCATGGTACGACGTAGTTTATGGCACAAATAATAGCTTTGTATGGGATGGTAATGCAGCTGGCGTTTACACCTATAACAAAGACGATGGCGCTGTAAATGGCACTGGCCGTGGTGATAAGTTAGTGCAGTACCGCAATAGCTATAACGATTTTAGTTTTGCAGTACAAGCGCAGCTTAAAAACAGCGAATTTTATACCTGTGACGTAAGCGATATTTCAGAAGAAGAATGCGAAACGCTATGGAACTCTGGCGATAGTGCAGCCCAAGAAGTTGAATTTAACTACACATTTGGTGCATCTGTAACATATACCCCTACAGATATGCTCACGCTTACAGCGGGCATTAACCGTGGCGAGTTTGATTTAACGTTTGGCGATGGTTCTACTCGCAATGTTGAAGATTTAATTTACGGTGCAGGCATTATGTGGGGCAACATTGATAAGCCCGGCCTTTACGTTGCTGCCAACATAAATAAAAACAAAAACCACGACACAGATAATATTGGTCGCTTAATTAAAGACGCAATAGGTATAGAAACATTTGCATCATACCGTTTTGATAACGACTTTCGCCCTTTTATTGCCTACAACGTGTTTGATGCCGGCGATGATTACGTAATTCAGCCAAACTTTAACGCCGATCCTGACGATGTATTTAAGCGTCAGTTTGCTGTTATTGGCCTTCATTACCTAATTGACGAAGCCACTATTGCCTACATAGAAGCGCGTAAGGACTTTAGTGACTTCGAAAGTGATAACGACGATCAACAAGCACAAATGGAGCAGTCGGAAGACGACGGTATAGCATTTGGTTTTAGATATAAGTTCTAAATATAAGCTCTAAATATAAGTTTAAAAACGACTACAACTTCCCTAAGCACAACCCTTTTAGCCCTTTTAACTTTTTTAACTGGGCTTTTTTTATTCCGCCATACTTTTTTCAATACTCAATTTTGCATTTAAGGCTATTTCAACAAATGCATTAACAGCCGCATTGGTATCTGCTTTTTTAATTTGTAATAGCACCGGGATTTGCGTGAGTACGTCGCTCAGTTTTATAAAATAGCACCCTTCACTATATAATTTACGTACGCAATAAGGCGCAATTGCCACACCAAGGCCAGCAGCCACTTCAGTAACTAATGTTTGCATATGCCTAGGTTGGCTAATAATGTTCGGTGAAAAATGAGCTTGTTTGCATTGCAAAATGGTTTCATCAAAAAGACCAAGTGCTTCCTCTCTATTAAAAATAATAAAGGGTTCATTTTTTAGCTTAGCTAAATCAATATTTTTATAATTTGCCAGCGCATGGTTTTGATTAACGATGGCCACCAATGAATCTACATAAATAGTATGACTTACAAATTCATCATTAATTGAATCAGGTAAAGGCCGTGAAAAACCCACATCAATTAAATCGTTTTTAAACGCATGTATTTGCTCAGTTGCAGTCATTTCAAACAATGTAACGTGCACGCTTGGGTATTGCTGTTTATATTCTCGAACCAGTGCTGCCATAAAGGTTAAACATGCCGAGCTTAAGTGCGCAATATTAAGTGTACCTACCTGCCCGTTGTGGGCACGTTTAACCTGAGTTTTAGCTTTGTCAGCTAGAGCCAAAATAGCGCGTGCATCTTTTAATAGCTGCTCACCCGCTTGAGTTATTGCAACATCGCGTGAATTTCTTATAAACAGCACAACATCAAGCTCGCTTTCGAGCTGTGCAATATGCCTACTTATTGCAGGTTGCACGGTGTGTAGCTCTTTGGCCGCTTCTGAAAAACTCTGATGCTTAGCCACGCTGACAAAACTTTTTAATGTTTTAATATCCATTACGCACCTTAAATACATTATTTGCATAGATTCTATAAAATAATATCATTTTTGTTATAGGTAAAGAACTCATACCATAGCTATATGAGTTAACAACACAAGACAGCTATGACCAAACCCAAACAAAATCAGTCATTAAGTCGATTTATTTTATTACTAATGACCACTGCAATTGCAGCAACAGCAGCAAACTTGTACTACAACCAGCCTATTTTACCGCTTATAGCGAACGAATTTAATTTAACTGATTCGCAGCTTGGGAGTATTCCCGCGCTTACACAAATTGGTTACGCGTTTGCGTTATTATTTATTTCTCCTTTGGGTGACTCGATTGCTCGCAGGCATTTAATTACTATTTTGTCGAGCTTATTAGTAGTGGCTTGTAGTGCAGCAATGCTTGCACCTAACTTACCTTTATTACTTATATCGGTATTTTTAATTGGTGTAAGCGCCAATATAACCCAGCAATTAATACCCTTTGCAGCATCGCTTGTATCGAGCGAGCAAAAAGGTGCCACGTTAGGCACATTAATGATGGGTTTAACCATCGGTATTTTGCTTTCAAGAACGTTAAGTGGGTTTGTAGGTGAGCAATTTGGTTGGCGAAGTGTATTTTTAATGTCGGCAGTACTCGCAGCATTATTTGGTATATTACTGCGCGTGTTTTTACCTGGCAATAAGCCACACACTAATTTGCGTTACTGGCCTCTCATTAAAAGTACGTTGGCGTTGTTTATTAAACATAAATCACTGCAGCACTTTACACTTTCGGGCGCATTTTGGTTTGCATCATTTAACGTGCTTTGGGCAACACTTGCAATTTATGTAAGTAACGAGCCATTTAACTACAACGCTCAACAAGCCGGTTTATTTGGTGTAATAGCATTGGCTGGCGTAATTGGGGCTAAGTCATCGGGTAAATGGGTCAGCAAACTGGGATCTAAAGCTCTAATTATGATTGCACTTACGCTTGCGGCAATCGGCTTTGCTATTACAGGTTTGTTTAATGGCAGTTTAGCGTCGTTAGTTATTGGCATTATTCTAATCGACTTTGCCATATTTAGTGCGCAAGTGGCTAACCAAGTGCGTGTTTTTAGTATTGACCCCACTGCGCAAAGTCGCATAAATGGAATTTACATGCTGGGTTATTACATTGGAGGCGCTGTTGGCTCAATGGTTGGTGTTAAAGCATTTGCACTTTATCAATGGCCTGGCGTTGTTGCTGTAAGCATTATATTTATTTTGCTAAGTGGCATTTTTAATTCATTTGCTAAAAAGTAATCGCTTAAAACTTAAGGAGTAAAAATGGGTATGTTAAAAACAGCGGGTAGCTTTACATTACTGTGTATCGCCAGCTTAACTATTATGGTGGGAACCCTACTTGCGCCAGGTTTAGTAAGTATTTCACAAGGATTAGGTATAACCGATAACACTGTACTTTTAATTACGTTGCCATCGTTAGGCGCTGTGGTTTTTGCGCCGCTAGCAGGAAAATTAATAGATAAATACGGAGCTTATAAACTTTTAGTAATTGGGTTATTTTTATATGGGGTTGCAGGTGCCAGTGCTTACTTTTTAAAAGGCCCAACGCTTGTATTTGCTAATCGATTTTTACTCGGCGGTATAACTGCTGTGGTAATGGCAAGTTGTACGGTTTTAATTTCTGCTTGGTACACAGGCGAAGCACGCCTTGGCATGATTGCAAAACAAGGCATGGCGATAGAGTTAGGCGGTGTTATATTTTTATTTTTAGGCGGATTATTAGCGTCGCAATTTTGGGCGCTGCCATTTTCACTTTATTTAATAGCGTGGGTATTTTTGGCCATGCTTTTATTGTTTGTGCCAAGTAAAAACTCACTGGCTAGTAATAGCGATGAAGTGTCAGAACATCTACACCACAAAGCTAATAATGGTCTCTCGTTAAAAAGCGTTTATGTAATTTCAACACTCGCGATGACCATATTTTTTACGTCTACTGTGTTACTACCCATTACAATGAACGAAGAAAACTTTAACGAATCACAAATAGGCCAACTACTCGCATTTATATCTTTAGTGGCTGTAGTTACCGCAGGCTTTATGCCTAAAATAACAAAGAAGCTTGGTGAGCCCAAGGTTTTGGCATTTGCCTTTTTAGCGTTTAGTTTATCGTATATTTGTTTTACACAAGTAAGCACTCTACTTTTAATTTTAGGCGCAATATTAATAGGTATAGGATTTGGTTTTAGTATCCCGCTTTTAAACCATATGACGGTAGAGCTCAGTGATGTGAAAGTACGCGGCCGTAACTTATCGTACTTTACGATGGCTGTATTCTCGGGTCAGTTTTTTACCTCATTTATGCAGTACATACCTGGTGGTGAGAAAAACGTATTTATAATTTGTGGCGTTTCAGCATTTATAATTGCACTGGTATTGTTTTTTAAACCGACCAAAGCAAAGTAGTAGTAACTTAAAAAAGAGCATTTTTATAAATGCTCTTTTTTATCTAAACCTCCCGCTTTATTATTTGCACTACCTTACTGATTACTTTTTTTCTAATTTAACTCTATTGCTAAGTTTAGCGTTATAGCAACATTTAGTATGATGTGTTCTTTTGCTATAAAGCCACCAGCTAATCTATATTAATTGCATTAAGAGTGTAAAAAGATGGTGAAACTATATTGAAATTGCAAAGTACTTACACTGATTATTGCTGATCACAAAGGCGTAAGGCTGATTAAAAGCAGTAACAAATAGATGTGTATATGCTCATAGGTACTGACTGTATTCTAACTCAATAGTTAAACACTGTATATAAAAACAGTGCGTGTATTTCCTGTCAAAAATAACTTAAACCAACTTCCCTTTGTAAGTCGTTAATAATATTAAACTAAGTAAAGTACTATAAAGCTGATTGAGCATTCTAAATACACAAAATAGTGGTAACTGTATATGCATACAGTTACCACTTAAACCTATCTAACCTACTTTTTAATAAACGCACTATAACCAGCTAATGCCTTTGATACACTAAGTGGTGGATTATCTGAATGCTCAGCACCTTCGTTTATAGCGCTTTGCCACGCAAGGTTATTATTAGGATTTGCTTTTAAAGCTGACTCTAAATTATTAAACGCTTTTAACATTAACGGATGCTCTGCTCCACCCACCGAAAGATATAAATAAGTAGGCGCCTTAACTTTGTTAGCTTGGGTAGTTAAAAACGCTTCTACATTATTAACCACTGTCATGTCGTCATACCAAGCCGCTGGGCTAAATGCAAAGTAGCCATTAAACAGTTCAGGCCTTGTATGCAGTGTATAAAGTACAAAGCTGCCACCGGCCGAAAAACCACTTAATACACGGTTATTACTAAGCTTATATTTTGCCGATAAATACGGGAATAACTCAGTTTCAATAAACGCTAAAAACTTGTCGGCTTCACCATTAGGCTCTATAAGTGTTTCGCCCTCTGGGCGCGCTTGTGTATTTACATCTTGGCGAGCATAAGGAGGCACTAAATCGCGATTACGTGTATCTGTAAAAAACAAATTAGGAATAGACACCAATATAGCCTTATCCCCTTTTTCGCTCTTAGCTTGTTTTGTAAGTGCTTTGTCCCATGTATCTAAATTAAAGTTACCATCGGTTTTAATAATTAACGGATACGCTTTTTTAGGATTGTAATTAGCGGGTAATCTTATAAACACTTTGCGCGACTCATTAAGCACACTTGAGTTAATTGTTACATCTGTATAGGCCGATACATAATGGTTGTAATAACGTATGGCTAAAATACCTATAGCAAAAATGACTACGGCTAAACTTAAATTAATAAAATAGTGTTTTGTTATTTTTATTGCCATGCGGCATTCCTTTAAATGTTTAGGAGTTATTTAATCGAGCTTAACCCATTGTTTTATTTCAAGCGCGGTCATAATAAGCTCAACCGAAAACGCGGCTAAAATCATCCCCATCACACGCGTTAAAATAGACGCGCCGCCAGTACCAATAAGCTTAATTATTTTACCCGAAAGCAGCAACAGTATTAGTGTAATACCCAACACACCAAGTGTAACAAGCGCTGTGCCTATTTGTGTGGTAATTGGGTGTATGTGGTTGTCGGTAAGTAGTATCACCGCCAAAATAGCGCCAGGGGTTGCAGTTGCTGGTATAGCTAGCGGAAACACTGCTATATCGTGATCGGGATCTTGTTTAGCTTTGTTAGAATCGTTTCCAAATATCATTTGCAGGCCAAACAAAAACAATATAATTCCGCCTCCTAACTGAAACGACACCAACCTAATTCCCATCGCATTAAGTATTAGCTGTCCAATTAATATAGAACCCAATAGTACGCAACCAGCATAAAGCACCGTTTTAAAGGCTGTTTTACGACGTTGTTGATCTGTTAAATGAGAAGTAAGCGCAGCAAACAGCGCCATAGTGCCTATTGGGTCAATGGTAGCCCAAATAACAAGCGCATCTTGAGATAGTTTTTCTAGCATATAAAATCCTTGTTAAGCGTAAATATTTAATAAAACACGGGTAACAAATTCATTTGCTTACGCTTAACTATAATAGAAAGCCGTTATTTTTTGTATTTAATTTACACTTGGAGGCGTTGACCTTTCAGGATTGAAAAAAGATAAGCACTTATAATTGCCGTCTTTCGTTAAAGTGATTTATGCCAAATAGAATTTTCTCTTAAGCTAAAACCTAACTTAATAAGTAAATTATGGGAACGTGCATTGTGTGCACTCACCTCAGCCGATAAATGTTTAAGCGCAATATCCTTAAGTAGCGTTTCAATAAAACCGGTGACTACTTCAAACATTACGCCTTTATCCCAAAAGTCGGGGTGCAGCTCAAATCCTATAAACGCACTACTTTTACACGGTGTTAAATTATAAAGCCCACAAGTACCCATTAACTTCCCAGATGTATTATGTTCAATTGCGACTCTAATCACTTCGCCTTCGTAGTAGGCACTAATATCATCTTGTATTAATTGTTTGATTTGAGTTTTGCTGAGCGGTGTTTCGTAGTCGTTAAATTCTGACACATGCGGGTGGTTTAAAATATTAAATAAACACGCTGCGTGTTTGTGGGTAATTAAACGCAGCGTAACGCGTTCAAGCTTTGTGGTATTAAACATTTTATTTAAGTGGTTAGTTAAATTAGCTCTTTATGGGCAGGCATTATTAACTTACCATACCCCATTAACAAGCATTATCTTTAAAGCAAAAAGAGTAGATAACGTAATGAGTGACGATTTTAAAGTAATACAACCCACTACCACAGTATATTGCCCAAAGCGCGGCGAAGGCTGGACCTTAACAGGCATTACTAATATTAACGAGTTTACCTCAGTAATGTTTGACGGCACACGCTATACACTTCCAGCACGCGAAATAGTAGAAGAACTTCTCCCTAACCAGCTAGCGCGTGAGCAAAATAGCTAACCAAACACATACACAGTAAAAAGGCTGCAATTTTGCAGCCTACTATCTAATCAACTAGTTAAAATGCTTCGTCTTCACTGTAAACATTAACATTTAACTCGTCCTCATCTTCAAATACTACAAACGAAATAGGCTTACAGCATACTTGGCAGTCTTCTATGTATTGCTCATCAATATCTGCTGCATCAAGTAATACTTCTATACTTTCTCCACAATAAGGGCAGCTTATTGATTTTTCAGTTAACTGGTTCATTTATCACCTGCTAATTTATATCTCGAATGTTGTCACTTTAATGAACAAGCCAGCATAATTCAACACCCCATTAAATAACGCTTATTTGGCTAAACTAATTAAACAATGCTGCTAACTAAAAAGTGATCTAAATACCCGCTTTACGTTTATAAAACATCATAAGCACATTAGTTTGCACCATATATAAGTTAACCCGCTAAAACTATGCCTCTACAATGAAATAGTATTAGCACTTAGCGGGTCTAACTTCATAAGTATTTAAACTCACACTTCAGGTGGATAATTTTATGAAAAAATCACTCGCACTCGCATTAACATCTGCCGCAATATTGTTTAGCACATTTACTCATGCAGCTAAAACCGAAAGAGCCGTTTTAGCTGGAGGTTGTTTTTGGTGTATGGAAAGTGACTTTGAAAAGCTAGAAGGCGTAACCGATGTAATATCGGGCTTTACTGGCGGTAAACTTAAAAATCCAACATACAATGGTAATCATAAAGGCCATTACGAGGCGGTAGAAATTACTTACGATCCGGCCATAGTAAGCTATCAAGGTATACTTGATCATTACTGGGTTAATATTGATCCCTTTGATGCCAAAGGCCAATTTTGCGATAAAGGCCCTAGTTACTTAAGCGCTATATTTGTACAAAACGACGAACAACGTAAATTAGCCGAAAAAACAAAAGCAGCAGTAGTTGCCGAGTTCCCTAATCAAACTGTGGTTACACCTATACTAAACGCAAGCACCTTTTACCCTATAAAAGGGAGGGAAAGCTTTCATCAAGATTATTACAAAAACAATCCAATCCGATACAACACCTATCGTTGGCGTTGTGGTCGCGACAGCCGCCTAGAAGATATTTGGGGCGACAGAGCAACTCACTAGTATTTATTATTAAACGTCTTAAGTCACAAAAAAGGCTGCTTAAAAAAAGCAGCCTTTTCATTTTAATGTGTACGTTTAAAACTTAAAAGTCGCACTTAACCTTACGCTACGCGGTGTCCCCGGTTGAACCCACGCATCAGCAAATGAGTTAGTGTAATAGGTTTCATCAAACAGATTGTCTACTTCTGCACGCATGCCAATTGACTCAGTTACATCAACATCAACAAATACACGCGCTGTTGTGTAACTTGGCAGCTCAAAATCGGTACCAAAAAAGCCGTTTCGTGAGCCTACATAAACCAAGCCTCCACCAAATTTAACGGCTTTACCATATAACTCAGACGATTTAACTAGCTGTAAACTAAATTGATGCTCAGGAATATTTAATAAAGAGCTTCCCGCTTCTACTGTATAGCCAAAGTTCGCATCAAAAAATGAGTTTTCAATAGTTGCATCAACATACGCATAAGATAACCATAGGCTTACGTCATCAGTTAGCTCACCGTTTATATCAATTTCTATGCCTTTGCTTTGTGCTTCGCCAATTGCAGCAAAAGTAAATGCAGTAGGATCGTCAACTACCAGCATATTGTCTTGCTCTACTTTAAATACAGCAACGGTGCCAAACAGAGCGCCATCGTTTAAAGTAAATTTAACCCCTACCTCTGACGACGTAGACTGATTTGGCTCAAAACCATCGCCATTTGTATCAGTGCCTGATAAAGGCCTAAAGTTTTCGCCATAAGCGGCATAAACAGATACAAACTCACTCGCCTCATACACAACACCAAACTGCGGGCTAACTCGCGATTCGTTTTGCTTTGATTGAGTATCAGCTAAACGGTTATTAAGTGTTTGTTCGTAGTCATCAAAACGTGCACCAATACGTATATCTAGCTTATCGGTGAGGCTTATTTGGTCTTGTATAAATATACCTAACGACTCTTGCACTTCTAACTTATCGGTATTGGCCGTTGGCGTAGGTAACTCATACGCACCATACACGGGGTTAAATACATTAATATACTGATCGCCACGCACGCGAAGAACAAATTGATCATTTTCGAATTTATCAGAGTCCACACCAATTATTAAACTATGCTCTAACCCAGCAACCTCTAAATTACCGGTAACTTCTGCACGGTATACTTGGTATGTAGCATCGTAATCACGATAACGCCTAAAACGATTTATTTCGCCATCAACAACTCCTGCAAAACCGGTTTCGGTAGCAAATCCTTCAAGCGATGTATCTCGGTAATTAGCGCCTAATAACACGCTCCAGTTATCATTAAAGTCATGAATAAACTCTAGTTGATGACCAAGTACATCTGCCTCTATTGGGCCATCACCTGGTTCTCCTAAAAAGCGACTTTCTGGTATTAAACCAAGTTCACCATCAATAGCTAATACACCTCTATCAAAAGGGACTTCTTGGTCGCTGTATTCAAGCTCATATATTAGTTGGCTATTATCATTAATATTCCACGTTATTGATGGGCTAAAGCCTTGTTTAGTTGTTTCTATCGTATCGCGAAAGCTTTTCGCGTCTTCATAAAAACCAACCAGTCTAATTGCTACATCGTCGTTAAGGGGCGTTGTGTAATCTACATCAGCACGGTAGGTATCAAAACTGCCTACACTTAGCTTTAGCTCGCCACTTGTATCAAACGTTGGGCGTTTGGTAACAAGGTTTACTGTACCACCAGGCTCTCCTCGGCCAAATAAAGCCGCGCGTGGGCCTTTTAAAACCTCAACCGACTCAATACCCGACAAATCACGCGAACCACCAAAACCACGCCCGGCATTAAACCCATTTACAAGGTAATTACTTGGTAAGTTTTCATCGCCTACAAAACCACGTAGTGCAAAGCTATTCCAAAGCCCACCAAAGTTATTTTGACGAGCAACCGAAGCCGATAAATCAAGTGCTTGGTTTAAATCTATCGCACCTGCGTTTTCAAGGGCTTCTAAATCTATTTTCAGTTCTGATTGCGGTGTTTCTAACGCACTAAATTCACCTTGATACGCTTGGCGCGAACCCATTACAGCCAATCTTTCAATAGGGCTATTATTAACGCTGTCATCTTTTTGGTTTTGCTCAACTGCCATAGCATGGCTGCTAAATAAACTGACTAAGCATGCGCTTAAATAGGTGAGCTTTAGCCCTTTATTATTGGTATTCATTATAAACCTTGTTAATTAGTTAACTGATAAATTTTCTTTTAGCTTAACGCCTGTAACTTCAGGCTCATCCATTTCATTAAGCATTGTTTTTTTAAAGCTAGGCATATTCTTAAGCGCCGCTTTTGGTGGGTTACCCTTTATAAAGAGCCAGGGGTAGTAAAACTCCCTTAAACTTTTATGAAATCCTCGCATACGGTATTCGTATCTAAATGCAGCTAAAGCATCAGTGCTCGCCAGTCGTGTAAAACTGCGTTGTAACAGCAATGGCGGTGAAAACCACGATACAATTCCCGCTAATTGATACTTTGTATGCGCTGCATCACGATACGCATGTGAAAGTTCACCTGCTTTTTCGTCTCCAACTTGCTGAAATGCGTAATACCATTTCCACTCAAACTCGCTTTGCATATCAACGTGATCTTTCCACTGTGGATTTGAAGCAACAAAAGCATCCATTGTTGTTTTCTTTGGTAAGTCCCATGCATCGTTAACGGCCTCTCTTTGAGTAAGAACAATGTCGCCGCCCTTTGGTGAGTGCACCGTTTTGTTTATAACTAAATCGCCTAAAATAGGAATAATAAAAGCAACTAACACCCAAAAACCAATTAACGTTGAAGCAACACGCGGCGCACTGCTGGCGTTTTTACCCCACCACACACTGAGCGCAGTCCAAAACGCAATGTAAATTACACAAATAAAAGTAACAAACCCCACATCAGCAAGGGCCGAATGACTAAGCAATGTACCTATATAAAATGGCAGCATTAAACACACTATTACTGCAATCAACCTCACTGCTATTCGCGCCCCCCATAATGCAAAGTAAGACCTAGCAGTAGTTACTAATAAATCATGCCTACCGCTTGTTCGCTCATTAGCAAATAAATCATGAAATAGTAAAATAACTATCAGCGGTGCTAATGCACTTACTACAAATACAAAATCAATTTTACCTGCCTGCGCTAGCTCTGCGTTTTGCGCATCGCTTTCGTATATTTGTCCCTCTAGGGCAAGTAAATTTAAGCGGTGTTTCCACGGGTAAATATCGCGCTCGCCTAAAGCAGCAAACGCTAAATTTGAAGGCGATGAATACGTTAAGTGAAAACTGTAATAGGCAAGCGAGCCTGGGTCTTCGTATTTATGTTGAACGTTAGTTAGGTCAGTTAAATCGGCGGCTTTTAAGCGCTCAATGGTTTGCTTTTGCTGTGTTACTTCACTAAGCCCGCTGAAAACTGCAAACCCCGACATTACAAAGGTACACACCAGTAATACCACTAAGTATTTTTGACGAAGTAAAAAACGCCATTCACGCGCAAGCTGTTTTAATAGGTAACTCATATCAAACGCCTCTCTACAAATTTAATACCGCCTAACAGCACCGCAATCCAAAGTAGTAGCTGTAAAAAAGCAGGTATGCTTCGCTGCGCTCTCGCTTTTGAGCTGTCTACATTAAAAGTAAAGTCTTGCAGTATTTGCCAATTTTGAGCACTTACACGTGCCTTTTGGGTTGCAGCAGTATCAGCATTGCGGTTCATGTCGTCTTGGTAGCTAAGCTTTTCTACATGAACTTTGTTAAGCCCTTGCACAAAATCAAAGCGTAACTGCTCGGTTTCGCGTAAAAAGCGATGATGGGTTTCAATACTCGTACCTACCACAATCATCGATAACGACCGAATAGCCACCATAGGTGAAACCCAACCAAAATAACGCGATACCTGTGTTTGTTTAAGTTCAGCTTGCATACGCTGCTCAGCAAACTTATTGAGTACGCTCGTTAGTTTAGCCTCAGACTCGCTTGCCACTAGCCCTCTAAAATTAACGGGTAACTCATCAATACTGCTCACGTTGTATTTATTAAGGAGCGATTGTTTAAATTGCTTAAATGCGGGGTCGTTTGTGTTGTGGCCGTCGCCTAGTTTTCTAAGTTCGGCTTTTACAGCAAAGTCGGTTTCTATTTTTCCTGCTGATGGCACTGCCGTGGAGGCTGTTGTACTTGCTACACGTGGCATTACAATACACAGTAAAATCCAAACAAAGGCAAGTGCTGTAAAGCTTCCGCTGTTTTTACTAAACACACTCGATGCCAGTAAAATAAGCAGCACCCACACAATTAAATATAAAGCGTAGCCAAGCACAAAGCTTACAACCGCAAGTAAGCCTTCGCCTGAGCCAAGTGTAAATAAAGCCGATACCGTCAGCGGAGTTAAAATTAAACCCACAACAGAAAGTAGCGCCAATCCTTTACCTGCAATAAGCGTTGCGCCCGATGTACCTTGCGATAACAAATACGAGAGCGTTTGTGACTCACGCTCGCGGCTAATACCGCTGTAGCCAATTAATATCAGTAATAAAGGTGCGAGTGTCTGTACAATAAATGCAGGCGTTAAACTGCCTAATTTAGTTAATGCAGTACCTTGGCGGCTATCTGCAAACATTGCGCTATTTTGTCTGTGCCCTTCTAAAAATATAGAGTTGCCCGTGTAGGCATCAATACCCGGATCAAGCGTACTAAGTGGTGAAGGCGTTCTAAATGCATAATGCCCGTAATGCACCATTCTGTGTGGATGGCGGTCGGGTTGATCAACAAAGCTTTTATCGCTAGTTGCCTGTAATTCATGCCGTGAGTGGCTTAGCTCCATCATGGTAATAGCCGTTACAATCACCGAGGCAACCGTGAGCACCAAACCAATAGCAAGCACGGTCATTGCTAATTTTGAGCGAAGCCAATAACGCCACTCATCTTTGGCAACAATCACCACCTTTGAAAAGTTATTTATACTCATTAAGCACCTCTATTAGCGTGATGCCCAAATGCAGCGTGTACTTGCTCGGTATCAATACGCCCACTTTGGGGCGCATCATACTCTCCCACCAGCTCACCATTTTTAAGTAAACCAATACGATTTGCCACTTGGCACGCGCCATACACATCGTGCGTAACCATTAAAATAGTCGCACCAGTTAATACAAGCTCGCGTACAAGTTGATTAAATTCATCAATGGCAACAGGGTCTAGGCCCGATGTAGGCTCATCTAGTAAAAATATCGGAGCTTCACGCAGTATCGCAAGTGCAATTGCTGTTTTTTGCCTCATGCCTTTTGAATAAGTTTGCATGTGGCGGTCCCACGCATCGCGCTGTAATGCAACACGATTAAAAGCCGCGTTAATTTGTTCATCTGATTTTTTAATATCAGCAAGTGATAAAAAATATTCAACATTTTCGCGAGCAGTTAAATGCGGGTAAAGTGTTGCCGACTCTGGCAAATACGCGGTTTTGCCACGTACAAAATCAAGCGCTTGTGTAACCTCTTTACCGGCTACTTTTACAGAGCCTTGAGTTGGTTTATTAAATCCGAGTAACGTTTTTAATGTAGTTGATTTACCTGCACCATTACCACCGAGTAGCGCATACACCTCGCCTGCAGCCACACTAAAGCTTAAGTTTTTTAAAATAGCGTTATTTTTAATATTAAAATTTAAAGAGCTCACTTCAATCATCGTATCGTTTAAAGCGGCGCCTGTGTTGCTAACGTGTTTATCAAACGTTTTTTGTTCAATTGGTGGTGTTTTATTAATCGCGGTAGGTGTTGTCACACTAAAACTCTATTTAGGGAAATTACATAGGAATGAATGTTATACTATATCAAATGCTTATTGCAACAATATAACATTGTAAATTAACAAATAAGATAAATAACGTTACGTAGTTAATATAATATTACTTTGAGAGGTAAAAATTAAAGCAACTTAAAATAGCCTCTTTTATGTGAAACTTAGAATAGTGTTATATTTTAAATTTACAATTTAAGTTAAATTAAAAACCAACACTAAAGAATGTAAGCTGCCTGTCCATGCCATCCTAATGCCTATGGTAAAAACGTATGTTAGTAAAGTTGGTAATTTAAAAAAATGTGCTATCTTTTTATTATCTATATCATAAAAATAAGCGCTAACATGTTGTTCCGAGGTACAATTGCCATAGCTATATTGGTTATTTCTGCTGCTAATAAAAGCTATGCAAATGAAATAGACGTGCAATTTAGCGGTTTTGCATCCTTAACACTCAGTTACACTGACGATTCAGATATCGCCTTTGCATCTAATTACTTAAACGAAAACGATACAGGCTTTTCAGCAACGCGTGATTCAATTTTAGGTGGGCAAGCTAATATCTCACTCTCAAAAAACTGGGACTCCGTGGTACAAGTCGTTTTACAAGATCATACCTTTAAAAGTCTTGATAACTTTTTAGAGCTCGCCTTTGTACGTTACCGCCCCTCACGCCATTGGGCTATCCGTGCTGGTCGGCTAAATAGCGATCTTTACTTACTCTCTGAATATCCTTATGTAGGATACGCCTACTTATGGATACGCCCTCCTCACGAATACTACTCTTTTGCAAACATTGCAGGAAATTACGACGGCGTGGATATTGAATACAGTAAAGCCATTGATGAAGGATTTTTACGCTTAAAGCTCGCCTATGGGAGCTCTACTGCAAAGCTGCAAGCATACAACAAAGACTTTTTTATAGATTTTGATAATTTAACAACCTTAAGTGCTACCTATTCACTGGATTCTTGGACAGTGCGCTTTTCACTTTCAAAGTCTGATTTTGGTGACTATAAGCTAGACTCACTAGATGAGTTTTTAGCTTTACTAGACGCTGTCCCACAAAGTATATGGCCACAAGCAGAGACTATATCTAACAAATTTAATACCAAAGGCCACAGTATAGAATATGCCGCGTTTGGACTTACCTACGATCATGATAATTGGCTTATTCAATCTGAAGTAGGTATTTCAGAATCCGATTGGATAATTGCCCCCTCAGTTTTCAGCACTTATATTAGCGCTGGGTATAGGGTAAACAATGCAATATTTTACACGAGCTTTTCAGCAGCAAGAAATCGTCATGATGTTATACAAGTAAACGCTCCTGTTTTTTCACCAGGCACACCCGAGCAAATTTCAGAACCAATACAACAGCTAACACTTGCAACACAAGCTGCTATAAAAGTGCCTTATGTTCATCAGCATTCAATTAACATAGGTGTAAAATGGCAGCTATCGGAGCGCTTAGTGCTAAAAGCCCAACTAGACCGCTTTGATATAAAGCCCGTAGGCGCGGGGTTATGGAGCCTTAGTAATCCGGCTGATGTAGACGAAGGCCACAAAGTACATATGCTAAGTTTGAACGCTAGTATGGTGTTTTAACAATGATGAGCTATCGTAACGTACTCCTTTATCTGTTGCAGCCGCTATGCCTGCTCCTTGTTAGTGTTAATGCAAAATCTACAGAATTTGTAGTGGTGGTAAATAAAAGCAATACAATTAACGCCTTGTCCAAGCGCGAAGTTATTGATATTTACATGGGCCGTTATTTAACGTTCCCTGATGGTGAAACCTCTAAACCACTCGATTTGCCGGCGCAATCAACATTAAAAAATGACTTTTACCTACAACTGGTCAACAAAGATGAGCAAAAAATTAATGCTTATTGGGCTAGGTTATTGTTTTCAGGGCGCGCAAAGCCCCCAACACCCTCAACATCCGTTGAAGACGCGTTAAACAAAATAGCGGCATCACAATTTGCAATTGGCTATATTCCCCAATCGCAGGTTACAGACGCAGTAAAAGTGGTATACACATTTGATAAAAATTAGCCAAGCACTCTACGTACGCGTTGCTCTATCAATCGCCATTGTCGCTATTGTAGTTACGTTAGTATCGTCAACTCTTTCTTATTACTCGGGTTTTAAAGAAAAGAAAAACACCAATTACCTACTCGTGCAGCAGTTAGCACAAACAATGGGAAAAACAGCCGCAATAGCTGCCTACTTAAACGATCGTGAATTAAGCCAAGAAATTATTAATGGCTTACTAAGTAACGATTTAGTGCAAGGCGCAAGCCTAGAAGGAGAAGCAAACGCAAAAGGCGAAATGGAGTTATTTATTGCAAGTGGCTCTACTAACAAAAAAAATGAAGCTGTTTTAATTAAATTAATTCACCCCTTTATAGAAGGCTCCTTCATAGGTGTACTTGCCATATACCCCGACGATAAATTTATTGAACAGCAAGCAAAGTCATCACTTATAAAAGAATTTCTTTTAATGCTGATTCAATCAATCGTCATCGCTTTTTTTGTATCGTTAGTTGTACGCAAATGGCTTACTCAGCCTATTCAAAACCTAACAGACAGCTTTGCGACAATTGACCCCACTAATCCCGAAACCATGACAATGCTAGAATTTAAACAAGGTAAGCGAGACGAAATAAGCAGGCTAACGCATGGTATAAACGCTCTAATGCATGAGTTAAAGCTAACCATTAGTAATGAGCAATCCCTTCGTAAAAAAACCCAAGAACTAGAAGCAAAATTTAGACTTATTTTTGAACAAGCCAGCGCCGGTATTTGTTTATTAGATGACAATAATATTATCACCACCTTTAACCCCGCGTTTAAACATTACTTTACCGTACCCGGCGAAGAAGAATTATCAACCTTGCACTTTCCCGCTCTATTAAATAACGTTGATGAGTTACAAAGCCTGCTTGCAGATATTCGTTGTGATAAAAACCCGCCACAAGCGACCCTAGATATAGAGTGTAAAGTGGGCCATAAAACCATTTGGTTGCACTGCTTATTTGTTAGATTAACAGAGCAACGTGAAACAAAGCGAGGCGCCCATCAAGAACACTTAGTTGAAGTAATTTTACATGATGTAACTGAGCGCGCAGAACGCGAATTTCAAACCCGTTTTGAAGCCGATCACGACCCACTAACCGACCTACTTAACCGCCGCGCGGGAGAAAAACGCCTTAAAAAAGTGCTTCGTGAATGCGTTAAACATAATCAGCACCTTGTACTAATGATGATTGATTTAGATAAGTTTAAACCAATAAATGACACCTACGGCCACGAAGCCGGAGATAAAGTACTTATTGAAATAGCGCACCGATTTAAAAAGCGTTTTAATCAAGAAACCGATATATGTATCCGACTAGGCGGTGACGAATTTATTGTTGCAAGGCAAGTTAATACCTACAACAAAGCAACAACGCGTGAGCAATCCATCGCTTTGCTAAACGAGTTACAACAAGACATTTATATTTCACAAAATAAAACATGCGCCGTGGGTGCAAGCATTGGTATTGCAGTAGGCCCTAATGATGGTGAAGAGCTACTCGAATTAATGATCAATGGTGACAAAATGCTCTACCACGTAAAAGAAACAGGTCGAGGGCAAATTGCATTTTATGACGAGTTTAAAAAGTAAGATGGTTAATTGAGCTCTTTCAACGCAGTTAGCACTAAAAATGGCTACTAGAGAGTGATTTATAAGCAGAGCCAAGGTTATTTAAGCCCAATTTTTAAAGAACATTGAACAATAAACTTTTCAATTGATAGAATGCCCTACTTTTTCCCATCAAGAGATACAATGGCAAACTTCAATACTCATCTTAATACTGCCGTAATCATCACAGGCTTAGCCTCAGCCACCTTATTATCTGCAGGACATATTGAATTAAAGGGCGCACTCTGGTTATGGTTTTTAGGCTCAATCGGCGGCTTATTACCAGATATAGATTCAGATAACTCAACATCACTCGATACTATTTTTAACTTATTCGCACTCAGCGCTGTATTACTGGTACTGCATTACATAACCACCGAGCTCATTATTGAAATTAGCTTTATCGAGTTAATCGTAGTGCCATTATTGGTTTACGGATTTATGAAATATATTATTAGACCAATTTTTGAATGGATCACAGTACATAGAGGTAGTTGCCACTCTTTACTATTTATACTGTTATGCGCGCTATTAACGACTCAAGTAACATGGAAACTGAATGACCAATCAACCACACAAGCTGCCGTCTTTGCCTGGTTAACGGGTGGGTTTATTTTACTAGGTGGATTAATTCATTTATTGCTGGATGAAATTTACAGTGTAGATTTAAGTAATGTCAGAATTAAACGCTCTTTTGGCACCGCTTTAAAAATAGCTGACTTCGATAATAAGTTAATTACGCTAGCTTCAATTATTGCAATTGCAGGTTTAATCTATGTTGCGCCCCCTACAGAACAAACTATCACAGCATTAAGTGATTGGTCTCACTTTATATTTCTATCTTAACAAAGTAGGTTTTAAGCCTTTTTACAGCATTACCTGACTACAATAAGTGACTTTTTAAAAGTCGCTTATGTCCATTACTAGAATACGTGTAAAATGCCCTCTTAGTAATCTAAAAGTTAATTCACAAAGAGAGTGTGAGACCCTGCGCTTTTAGAGGCATAAATGGCTTGAATCAAAGCGACTTTGCCGATTTAAGTTTTAATTAAAATCCGTAGCTTGAGCTTATTTGTTATTAATTATTACTTTTGTAGGTTTGAGTGAAATAATTAAATAGCTTTACCTGTCTTCTACCCAAGTATGAGAGCTATTACAGTTTTTCAAAAGTATAAAATATAAAATTATAAGAGGTACATAATGGAATTTACGAATAAACGCACCATGCTAATTACGGCATCTTTATTGTTGGTATTAGCGTTAACACAGGCCGTTTTTACTGCCCTTTACAGTGCAGAAATTAGTTTTTCAAGGCAGTATGCATGGGGACTAGAAGCCGTAGTTTTCACTCTACTTGTTGCCTTTGCGGGTTCTGCTATGGTGCAAGCACAAAACGCTCAGTTAGGATGGTCGGCTATAACATTTAGCGCGATTCTTAACATAGTGCAGGTAAGCATTGGCCTTACTTTGTTTTCTACATTTGGAAAAGTAGCGGGTGCCGTAGAAGGCGCACAACCTTTAATAAGTGGCGTGGTTTCTTTGTCATTCATGATTTACTACGCAGCTAAATTATTATTGGGATTAGCAGCTCTTGTTTTTGGCCTGTCTTTTATCGCTAAAGGTGGCAAAGCAATTGGCGGCCTTACTGCCTTAGCTGGTGTGGTTGCTATGTTTGCCAATGCTATATTAATCATCTTTGGCCGTGATGGATTCCTTCCATCAGGTGTTGCTGGCGCTTCAGGCATGATTGCAACGTTACTTTTAGCAATATGTTTGATTAGTCTTAACCGCAAACAAGACTAAGGCTTAATACCTTACAAGTAATGTGCTTACTTAAATAAATTATAAACATCGGCGTGTATTAGAGATCTAATTCGCCGATGTTTTACGTTTAAAGTATACGCTCAGCGCATTCCTAGTTTGTTCCCTCTTAGTAATCTAAAGACTAATTCACAAAGAGGATATAAGGCGCTTCGCTTTTAAAGAGGATAATGGCTTATATCAAAGCGATTTAACTCAGTTAAGCTTTGGTGTGTGAAGTCAAGATTTGACTTCATTTATTCTCGTAAATTCTTGTTACTTACGCTTTTTAATAAATCGAATTTCGTAATGATATAAACAGGTTCTTTTTTACATTCGACTTTATAAAGATATTGATTTTTAAGAAAATTAGTTTTTTCTTTTATTAAACTAATTTGCTCCCATGGTATTAAAAAACTCCTGGGAAATAGTAGAATCAACATCCGTTTTTGGCTTATAAATATACCTTGCTGAAATGATTTAATATTTAGCCAAGTCCGATATTCACTGTTTTTCTCACGAGAAATATCTGCCACATTCGTCAAGTACATACTGCTTGATTTTAAAAGTGAGGAATCAGAAATAATTAAATCCGTTTTATATTCTCTAGCTAGTTTAGGGTAATACCCAATAATGCTTTGGATATAATTGACTAAAATATAGAACAATAAAAATAAAATTAAGTATATAACAAAGTCCATTTTTTAATACTCCGAAAACTTGCTCTGCACTGCTGACTAAGCTGAAATTTAAGATGGGTGATGAGATGGACGCTCCCCAAAACGGCGTCAATGCGCCAAACTGGTAATTGAACTCACTCAGTTAAAAGGGAACGTCCGTCATGAAAATTAGCACATTATCAATTGATTTGGCA
>NZ_JADYXK010000018.1:72283-85647 GCF_015864275.1 Pseudoalteromonas sp. NZS11_1 | reverse complement strand
AAGCGCACAGGGCGTGCATCTGTGAAAGTGTTATGGCAAGGATGGCTTAAGTTACAAGCCATCCTGGAAGGCTACGATTTAGCAAAATCTCTTGAGTCAGACTTGTGATCAAGAGACAGCTTTATGCGCCTTTTTTAATACCAACTAATACAAATTCTACGTAGTTAAAATTCGTAACTTACGCTAATACCGCCATCGGCTCTTTTTTCGTTGCTGTCGCTTGCTTTACCATAGCCCACATCTAGCTCTAATCTAAAACCAGCGCTGTTCAGTCCATTAAAGTTATAGCTGTACGTAAGCCCTATGCCGTTTGTTGTTTCTTCATCAAAAATTCCGCCAATTACACAACCTAGCGTATTAGCAAAGTCAGTTGCTACATCATTAGTTGAACCTTCACACTCTTGGTCTGTATCTCTTGCACCAATAGCGCCCACAAGCGCGCCAAAAGCATGCTTTTTGTTATCGCTTACTGCTTGTTCAAAACCTGCAGAAAATCCATCATCAAGGCCTAGTTTATAGTTTGCATACCAGCGTTGTGTGTCGTCGTTAGCCGACAAAGACACTTCAGGAATAACTAAGTAAGGATAGCCACCCCCAATCGAAAAACTAACATCGTTAGCAAAAGTAGAACAAGAAGCGATAGATAAAGTGAGTAGTAATATTTTTATTTTCATAAAGTTCCCTTTGAGTAAGTATAAAATGTACTTACTTTAGGGACACTGTGCAATACGACAAAAAGCTCGTTAAATTTAGCTTTAGTAATAAAATAGGGATTAAATTTTAGCGAGTATTTTATCGCTAGCCGCTTCTATTAAATCGAGCACATTTTCAAAGCCATCATCGCCGCCGTAATAAGGATCGGGAATAGCGCTTTGGGCTTGCTCGCCATATTCTAAAAACAGCGCTAATTTGTACTGTAGATGCTCAGGGCACTGGGCTGTTAAATCAGTTAAATTTTGTGTATCGGCCGCTAAAATTAAATCAAACTCAGTAAAGTCGCTTGTACGTACTTTACGCGAATAAATACCTTTAAAACTATAACCACGTTTTTCGCCTGCAGCCATTGAGCGACTATCAGGCGTTTTACCTTCGTGGTAACCAATAGTCCCTGCCGAATCAACTTTAACGTTAACGCCGAGCTTTTTAGCACGGGCTTTTAATACCGCCTCTGCAGTTGGCGAGCGGCAAATATTACCTAAACAAACTATGAGTACTTTTTTCATTAAGGCTCCTCTAACTAATTTAAAAACCTATGTTTTAAAACTGTTTTAAAACTGTTTTAAAATACTTTCTTCGTAATCTTCAACGTTAAGCGTTACGTTATGTTGCGCTGCAACAGATTCAAGCTCAGCTTGTTTAATGGCTAAATCGTCCATAGTGATTAGGTTATCGTCTAACTGCCACAATAACCGAGAGCCCGCGTAGCTATAATGAATCGCTAATAACGCATCGGCATTACCTTCACGGCCAGCAGCTTTTAACTTAGCCATTTTACGGGTTATTTTATTAAGTGCTTTTTTAAGCTCCCACACATAAACAACTTCTGTCATAAACGTATGTGTACGGTATTTATGAAGTAACCACGCAAGCCCAACGCTAGTAATAGCAACACCTATTAAGTTCCAATGAAAGTGGCTACCACTTTCATCAGGAAATAAAGCAATCAGCGTTTGCGATATAGCCAAGCTGCCTACAGCCAAACCAATACCACATCCTGCAATAACACGGTTTAAATGTTTACGGTAACGCGCTTTATTTATTTCAATGAGTTGCATAACAGCCTAAAAAGTTAAGTTTTAATATTTGCGAATGGCTATTGTAACTAAACCCCACATTTTTTATAAAATTATTTCACCCCTTTTTGATTTGCCACCCGTTATAGCTTTGAAAATACCCTAATTGTAGTGGTCAATAAAATTTGGAGCGGCTTATGCACACACTTGAAGTACCTAACAACCCAGTATTTATTAAAACATCGACTGCCGTTATTGGCGGCGCCGCAATGACCTTTGCAGCTTTTGCGTTTATGCAATATTTAATAAGTGGCGAGCAACGCGCACCGGTTAAACCAGGGGGCGATATTATAGTAGAGATTTTTCAGGCACCTGAGGATTCAAAAGTCAGGCATATACAAAAAATACAGCCGCCACCGCCAATGCCTAAAGTGCCGCAAAAAGCTCCACCGCTTGATACATCAGCCGATCCTGTGTTGGCAATTAGCGACTTTACGCCGATTACAATTGACGATTTTGGTGGCGACATTAACAACACCATTAATCGTCCAACAGGGGATGCAACCCCCATAGTGCGCATAAACCCTAAATACCCAACCACAGCAGCGCGCGATGGTATTGAAGGTTGGGTGCAACTAAGCTTTAGTATTTCGCCCACCGGTGAAGTAATCGACCCAGTAGTTATTAACGCCGAGCCAAAACGTACCTTTGACCGCGAAGCAATAAGAGCCATTAAACGCTGGAAATATCGCCCCAAAGTAATTGAAGGTGTGGCACAATTACAAACAGGTCAAACCGTACAGCTCGATTTTAAATTAGATAACTCTATTTAACGGACTAAACGCCTATGCTACTAAGTATTAAGTCATGGTTATTTGAAACGCCAAGCAAGGACTGCATGGCAAGTTACGCAAAAAGTGGCGACAATCGTTACTTAGAGCAGCTTATTGCCCTCTACAGTAACGACCTATACCACTACCTTGTTACGCAATCTAATACGCATTTAGCATACGACGTAAGCCAACAAACATGGCTAAAAGTAATCGAAAAACGCCACCTTTACCAAGCCCAAACCACACCCAAAGCGTGGCTGTTTAAACTTGCCCGCAACACACTCATTGACGAATACCGCAGGCAACAACGCTTTGTAGAGCTTGACGAAAACACGCATTTAGCAGCACAAAATGATAAAAGCGAAAACGACTTAACTAGTGGAAACTCGCATATAGATAACTTGAATATAGGCAGCTCAAACATAAGTTATAAAGCGTTCGACGCCGCCCTAAAACAACTCAGCTTTGTACAGCGCGAAGCCATTACATTACAACAAGAAGGCTTTTCGCTCACCGACATAGAACTTATAACGCAAAGCAGCCTTGAGACCATTAAAACAAGGCTGCGCTATGCCAAGCAAAACCTTAAACGTTTATTAGGAGCAAACAATGAACAAGCCTGATGAGCCGTTTGATCAAAAGCTCACACAACACTACAAAGAGCGAAAAGCGCGCATAACACTTACAAGTGATGAGCAAAAATCGTTACTTAAAAAAGCCACGCACATAAAGCCTAAAAAGCTCGGCTTTACGCTGCAGCTAACCAGCCTTGCCTGCGCACTGAGTGTGTTCGCTTTTATTGTGTTTGATAATAACAACGTAATAAATACAAAGCCTAAAACCGTACTTAACAGCGTATTTAACACTATAGACATTCACGACTATTCAATTATTAAAACACACGAAATAAATCAAGCAGGTAGCTACGCAAGCACCTTTACAGAGCAAAAACACGCACTCGACAGCCAATTAGCTAACGATTTACGCCGCCACCAACAACGCCACATAGAATACGGTACGCTAGTAAAGGTAGATAACGACTGGTACATAGCCAGCTGTAATGACGAGGTGCTAGTGCAAATAAAGCATTCGCTGTTGAGTGATTTAAAAGGTAAACATGCGGTAGAAAGTAATATAAATACGGGTGATATGCTCGCTATGGCGCATAACGGTAAAGGGCAAATTATTGCATTAAAACATGCGGGAGCTGGGGTTAGGCAGTGTGGGGCTTAGGTGGTTAACAATATAATTAAGTTACTCAATTTACTAATTGAGTTCAAAGGTTAACTGTGTGATATTAATAATACAAGCGATCAAACTTCCACTTTCCTTAACTGGCTTTATTTTATTTTAGACAATAACATATCCTGAAAGTAGTAAATATAATAAATGGAACATTATTAGATCATGACAATCAGAGCAGTAATTAAAGCCCCTTCTGAATTATGTATTTACAGGCAAGATTTGCAAAAAGATACATACTCCTTAATTAAAGAAGTCGATAATACAGTTACTAAAAGTGGTATGCTTGTTACACTCGACTTAAGAGAAGTTAAGTTAATTACAGCAGCTGCTTCTGTACTTTTATTCGCAACAGTTAGCACTTGTCAGCTTATGAATAGAAACCCAAAACAAGTCATGTGTATCTTCCCGAAAGAGTCCAATAACTCAGAGGGGTACAGATACATAGTTAAAACGGGTCTGGCCAGAGCACTTCATTCTGGTGAGCTATCTAAATTAGATGAATTAGTCGATCAAGAAGCATTTTTTCAGTCATCTAACAACCCTTTTAAACATGCTATTACTACAAGTTTGATGCTAGCTGATAAAACAGAGTTTGATCCTATACAGTATGAGTTACTTAGTACGGCAATCGGTGAGGCAATGCTAAATGTTCATCATCATGCTTATAATGATCCGCTTAGTAGTATCGAAGAGCCAAAAACTAATAGTTCTAAAAAGTTATTAGTTAGAGAGATGGGCAGACGATGGTGGCAATGCGCGTGGTATGATTACTTAAAGCATGAATGGGTTTTTATCATATGTGATTTTGGTGTTGGTATTCCACAGTCTTTAATGGAGAGCTATAATAAACTTAATCCTCTGATACAAATTGAAAATAAAGAAGCAATGATAAAAGCCTTCACTATTGGAGGTAGCAGATTTAACAGAGGAGGAAGAGGCAACGGCTCAGAAGATATGAAAAGAGCTGTCGGTCGCCTTTGTCAAGAAACAGATAATTTACTAATATATAGTGGTGGAGTTAAATATCAGTACTCACGGGGTATGGTAATGCCCCAAGTAAATATGTTAGCAACTTTTTTTGGTGGAACACTTATCGAGTGGACACTAAAACCCAAGCTGGGTGAGGAGTAGTAATGATGGTAATTGATGTTGCGAAAGAGTTTTCGAAAACCCCCTTTGGTCGATATAAAACTGATAGTCAGTTTAGCGCCGAAGAATTTCGCGAAAAGTTATTGCTGCCAAAATTAAATAACGGAGATTCTTTAACTATAGATTTTTCTAAAATATCACTTGGCGTAGGTTCATCTTTTCTTGAAGAAGCGTTTGGAGGTTTAGTAAGGAAAGGAATTGATCCTTCCTACTTAAAAGCCCACATTAAAGTTGTAGACCGTATGGGACTATATGATGAACAAGTGAGAACATTCATCGAGGCTGCACGTAATGTTTAATCCATAACTCTCTTATTAATAGTTTAAAGTTGATAAAATTATGACTGAATCAACAGATACAAAATTGAAGCTCCTCGAAAATACATATAACAAAAGCAATACAATTAATTGTAAGATCATCAATATTGAAAACTACGACATAGCTAAACCCAAAAATAGTTGGTTTTCTGAGTACCACATAAACATACTCATTCCCACAATTTTAGTGCTCATTGGATGGAGAATCCTTTATCTGAATGCAAAAAAATTAGCAACAAGATCTGAAAGTAAAGCAATACTAGACTCTATTGTTAAAATGTATGAAGAGCTTGATAAGTTGGCAGTTGATTTTTGGTTAGGTGAAGTAGATAAACAAGATCCACAAAGTTATTTAATGTTAGTAATGGCAAAATTTGAAACTTTGAATAATCGAAATACAGATTTACACAAGCGAAATGTTGATATCGATAAATCAGTTTTGAATAACTACTACTCTGCGTTAACTCTTAATTGCGAATATATAAAAAATATAAGTCAATCTGATTGTACGGTTTACACTCAGAATATTTTAGATCTCAGTAGAAAAAATATATCTGCGCTTTATGAAAATTATAATCACACATATAAACCAACATATAAAATTACGAAAAGTTTTATTCGCTCTTAAGCTATTATATAAAATTAAGTCCTTTGTTTCACTTAGCCATTTTCATCCAATCAATTATAAAAATAAAAAAGCCTGCGATTAAGCAGGCTTTTGACTGTTTAAACTATTTTAGTTTACAAAACGATTATACTCATTACCAAGTACGCTATAAATGTGCTGTCACCACTTAATAAATCATTGTTAATGATTACTGCTTTAAAAGTCGCTTTTCTGGATTATTTAAATACTTTAAGCCAATGGTAACTATGCGTGTATGCACCATTGTTATAACGCGTATTTGAACATTACCAATAACAACAATATCGCCTTTACTGACTTCTCCTGAAAGCTTTTGGTTGATCACTTCTTCCAAGCTTATCTCTTCTGGCGCGTCTATTTGCATGTGATAAGAGTAAAATATATCGCCTACCAACGTTACCCCTTTCACTTTAAGTTCGTTGTGCGCTAAGTGGCTATCTTGATGGTTTGTTTTATCGGTTGCTGTAAAAACTAAATCAACAAAAGGTCTGTTATCTGGTTTTAAAACAACAAATAAGTGGTCATTTGCTTTTAACTTAGTTGAACCTCGTGGCGGTATGATTGACGGACCCCGTGTGATCATAGCAACAACCACGCTCTCAGGAAGTGCGGCATGTGACAAGCTGCGCCCAGAAACCCGAGAAACGTCACTTAAGGTGTATTCTACAATTTCTATATCAATATCGTTTAGGGCTGTGATTTCGAGTGTTGCAGCGGCTAGGTCGGGCGGCGGCTCTACTAAATTTAGTTTTTTAGCCATCCAAGGCATTGTTGAGCCCTGTAACGTGGCTGAAATTAACACCACGAAAAAAACAACATTAAAAATAAGCTCAGCCCCTGAAAGGCCAAATAGTAGTGGGAATATAGCTAAAATAATGGGTACTGAGCCTCTAAGGCCGACCCAAGATACAAACAGGGTTTCGCGATTATTAAAGCCAAACAGTTTTAAAATAGGCGCTACCGCTAATGGGCGTGCAACAAAAATGAGCGCCAGTGCAATAAGCAATCCTTCTAGCCATACGTCAACCAATGACGACGGATTAATAAGAAGTCCTAATACAACAAACATGGTTATTTGCCCAAGCCATGCTAAGCCGTCATGAAAAAGAAAAATACCGCGTTTATATACAAATTTGCTGTTACCTAAAATAACACCCGTTATAAATACAGCTAAGAATCCACTGCCGCCGAGCGTTGCAGAAAGGCCAAAAGAAAGCAGTCCAAATGCGGTTACCATCACTAAATACAAACCCGATGCATTTAGTTTAATTCGATTAATAAACCAAACCGATACCTTACCAATTAAAAGACCACAAATAGCGCCAACACCCATTTGTTGAGCAAATAACTGTAGTAAATCCAGCCCTATTGGCATGTCGTTAACGAGCATTTCGAGCAATCCAACTGTTAGAAAAATAGCCATTGGATCGTTCGAGGCACTTTCTATTTCAAGCGTAGATTTAAGCTTTTTGTTTAAGTGAATACCCGCACTTCGTAAAAGCGCAAACACTGCTGCAGCATCTGTAGAGCCAACAATGGCACCCAGTAAAACACCTTGTAATATGGGCAGGTCTAAAATATAAGTGGCCACAAGGCCTGTAATTACAGCGGTAAATAACACCCCGACGGTTGCTAAAGCAGACGCGGGTTTCCACACTTGTTTAATTGAACTGGTAGGCGTTTGTAAGCCGCCATCAAATAGAATAATGGCAAGCGCAAGAGTACCCAAAGCATGTGCGGCCTCTGCGTTGTCGAATGAAATACCTGCAATACCGTCTTCACCTGCGAGCATGCCTACAAGTAAAAATAGTACCAGCACAGGTAAGCCAACGCGTGCAGATAACTTGCTCGAGATCACTCCTAGTAAAATTAATATGGCACTAACGAGAATGATATTATCAATTGCAAACATAGTGTGGATTTACAGCCTTATATGAGTTGAAAAGTAAGAATTGCCAGCTATCAAAAAGCTTAAAGCTCATGCTATACAATAACCTAAAAAATATAAATACGGGTACTTAAGTCTATAATTAAATAGTTTTTCTAATAACTATAGAGCCTTTGAGTTTGGTATTGCTTGGCTCTATCTTAATTAGCTTTATTTATTTTTAAAACAAAAAAGCCTGCGATTAAGCAGGCTTTTGAGTATTTAAATAATCAAATTTTACAAAACAATAATGCTTGTTACTAAGTACGCTAAAAACGTAAGGCCACCACCAAATAAGGCATACGGTAGCTGCGTTTTAACGTGGGTGAGTAAGTCACATCCCGATGCAATAGCCGATACAGCGCTGGTGTCGGATATAGGCGAGCAATGATCGCCAAATATACCACCACCCAAAATAGCACCTACAACAAGCGATGGCGGTAAACCTAGCGCTTGAATAAGTGGCACACCAATTGGGATTAATATAGCAAACGTACCCCACGATGTACCTGTAGTAAACGACATAACCGCGCCGGTTAAAAACAGCACCGGTACTATTAGGTAAATAGGTAAGTAGTCACCAACAAGTGACGCCACAAATACGCCAGTACCAAGCTCTTTTAAGCTTGCGCCAAGTGTAAGCGAAAGCAGTACAATAGCGACTAGCGGCATTAATTCGCCCATACCTTTAAAACCGGTATCAACTAATTGATGGTGCGTAAATTTACGAGAACCAATCATTAAAAAGTAAGCGACAACAATGGCTAAAACCGTTGCGTACAATACTGACTTAGAGCCACTACCCTCTGCCAACACACCATTACCGGTGTAATACATAAAGCCAACCATGCTGGTAATGAGCGTAATAAGCGGGATTAACATGTAACGCGCTTTAGAGGCTTTTATTTCATCTTTTAAGTCGGTTGTTTGAAGCTCTAGTTTTTCTTCGGCTTCTTTCATTGGGCCGTGCACTTTATCAAACGCGATGGTGTAAAAAACAATAACAAGGGTAATTATGGCGTAAAAGTTATACCCTACGCTGCCCCACAATACCGATACAGCCGACTCACCTAGCTCGTAGTTACCTAACAAACCAAGTACAAATGCGCCCCAGCCGTTAAGTAGTATTAAAATACACACTGGCGCACTGGTGCTGTCAATAATGTAAGCTAGACGCGCTCGGCTCATTTTAAATTTATCGAACAAGCCACGCGATAAAATACCCGAGGTAAGTACGCTCAGGTTAGATTCTATAAACACCGCAATGCCGGTAAACATGGTTAAAAAGCCCACTTGGCGCTTACTTTTTGCAATGCCTTTGTTCATTAGCATATTAACAGTTGCTGCAACGCCGCCAGATTCGCGAATGTAGGCAAGCAGTGCACCAATTAAAATACTAAATATTAATATGCGTGTATTACCTGGCGAACTAGCAACCGAAATAATACGTTCAATGGTATTTAAAAAAGTGTCAAACAAGCTATTACCTTCGCCCTGAAAGGCGAGTAAAAACTCAGAAGAAGCAACAGCAACAAGTAGCGCCATAATTACTTCTTTTCGCCAAAACACGATAGCAATCGCAATTAGCGGCGGTAAAATAGAATACCAATGCATAAAAAGTTAACCTTAATTATTAGCGAGTAAACCTCGCTTTGTACGCGTTTTAACGCTTATTTGTTAAGCCTAACAACATAAACCGGCTTAGTTTTATAGACCGCTTAGCTTAATGGATTGGCTTACTCAAGTCACCTGTAAATAAATCACTTAAGGTGGCACAGTTAGTACGTTTTAACCTATACGATAGCTTATTGATTTAGTAACGCTTCATAAATAAGCGACACTACCGATCCGTACTGTGCGGTTTCAAATTGTTTGCCTGTAAATTCGTAACGTTTTAGCGAGCCTTTAATTGCACTATGGCGAGCATTGGTAAGTAAAACAATAGCCAAGTCGTAAGCGGGGTCAATTACGGTCACTGTACCCGTCCAACCTGTGTGCCCGTATGCTTGTGCGCTTGCATAAGGGCCAAAGTGCCAACGCCTTGCTTGGTTGTTACCAGCAAGCCTAAAGCCAAGCCCGTAGGTTTCGTCGCTTGATTGCGGCGTTAAAAATTGCGCTAAGGCGCTTGCACTAAATAATTGTTGGTCGCCGTAGCCACCGCTATTTAATAATAGCTGGCAAAGCACGGCTAAGTCGTGAGCATTACTAAATAATCCTGCATGCCCTGCTACACCATCAAGAGAATAGTAAGCGCGCTCGTCATGCACTTGGCCTTGTAAAACCCCAGTTCGAACATTATCAAACTTAATGCGCCCGTCTCGCGTGTTGCCGCTAAGCTCAGTGGCTGCAAATTGCTGCGGCTTAAAGCCTTTTTTAAGTGGATTAAATAACGTGTTAGTTAATTTTAGTGGCGCATACACTTGCTGCTCTAGGTATTCATCAAGGGGCTGCCCTGTAATACGCTCAATTAGCACACCTAAAATCATGTAATCAATATCTGAGTAAACATGCTGCCCAGATGATTTACTACTAAAAGGCACGCTGGTAAGTAATAGCTGTTTGGTGGTTTTACTGTTTTGCGAATAAAACGCGTCGCCATTGCTGCCATCTTTACGGTGAAAGTCAAATACTGGCGGGTATCCGGCGCTGTGAGTGAGTAAATCTTTTACTGTGCGCTTTGCTCGGCCTTCGCCTTTATATTCGCTTAGGTAGCTTTGCACGGGTTTATTTATATCCAATAACCCTTCGCTTACTAATTTCATAAGTGCAAAGTTGGTGGCAAATATTTTGGTGTTTGAGGCAAGATCAAACAAGGTATTAGTTTGCATGGGCTCTGGACGAAGTAGCATTAAATCACTTTGCTGATATTGCTTTGCATCGCCATAGGCAGTTAATTTTATTAGCTCACCATTTTTGACAACGGCCAACACAGCCCCAGGAAAACCCGCTTTTACATCGCGTTCAATTAATGCATCTACTTCACTAAAATCTATGTGCTTTATTGGCTCATCGCTTAAAGTAGGAAATGCAAAACGCAGCGTTAAACTTGCGCCAACAGGGAGAATATTTTCAACTTTAAAGGTATTAACACCATTGTGAGTATTTTTTGCCAAACTGTAATTGTATAGAGTGTTGGCGCTCAGTTGGCTAACGTCGAGCTTTTGATTATTAATATAAATATCGGCGCTTTGTGCGTTGTGGTTTTGTATTAATAATTGCCCGCGCCCTTTGTAAGCTTTAAACGTTCCTCGGTTATTTACATAAAACCGGCTACTTGGATTTACCTCAGGAAACGTTACAACCACTTGTGCATTAGGCAGCTCTACAAGTTGGCTCTTTGTAAGTGGTAGCACCGAGCTAATAGGCTCAGGTGGTGTACTACAACCCACAACAATAAGGCTTAACGTAGCTATAAATACTTTTTTTATATAACTACACCTTTGATTTTTTAAAGCAATAAACATGCTTAGCCCTTATTTATATAACAAGTAAGGCGCTCTTTGCGCTTTAAATTGCGCAAGCCCCGCCTGCCAACTTTGTTTTATTTGCGCTTCTGATTGACCTGCTTCAATAGCTAAGCGCAATTTATTAGTACCCGCTAGTTTATCCATAAAGTCAGCGCGCTCAAAAAACGAGATGTTGTTTTTACTAAGCTCCGTGTACGCATTTATTAAGTAAGTTAAATTTAGGCCTGTGATATTTGCTTGTCTTAAATCGAGCCCTTGCACGGCTTGGTTTTTAAATTTAGGGTTTAAAGCAGCCCCTTTAATTGCGCGCGGTGTAAAATTAAAATCACCTAATGCAACTGGCGAATAGCCAATTACTTGAAATGCAAAGTCGGTGCCTCTACCAATACTGATAGGTGTTGCTTCAAAAAAGCAAAGCGACGGGTAAAGCGCAATGGCTTGATCGTTAGGTAAGTTAGGGCTGGGTTTTACAGGCAAGCTGTAAGTACTTTTGCGAGTGTAATGATCAACAGGGATCACGGTTAATTTTAAATCGGGCGCTTTATTGATCCAGCCCTCGCCCTTGATCATTTTGGCAAGTTCGCCAACGGTCATACCGTGTAACACAGGAATTGGGTGCATGCCTACAAACGATTTAAATTCTGGCTCTAATATTGGCCCATCAACGTAGGCAATATTTGGATTGGGTCTGTCGAGTACTAAAAATTCTATCCCCTGCTCTGCAGCGGCTTCCATCATGTAGTGCATAGAGCTTATGTAGGTATAAAAGCGCACTCCCACATCCTGAATATCAAAAATAATCACATCAACATCAGCTAAAGCAGCTTGGCTTGGTTTTTTATTTTTACCATAAATAGAAATAAGCGGAATACCGGTTTTGCTATCAACGGCATTTTTTACATGCGCGCCCGCATCATGATCGCCGCGAAAGCCATGCTCAGGTGCAAAAATTTTAGTTATATTAATATTTTTAGTCAGCAGCGCATCTACTAAGTGAGTTTGCCCTACCATTGATGTTTGATTAACTACTAGCCCTACGCGTTTATTTTTTAACTGTGGTAAATATTTAGCATATTGCTGCGCACCTACCACAAGTGAGTTATTAGCTTCGTTGGCTTGTGCGCTGGAAATAAGAGTAGCGCTAAAAATAAAAAATAACGTAATAAATAGGGTTTTAAACATACTGCAATATCCTTTTAAACAAGGCGTTTAAAATAACATAGGTAATATTAAAGAGCAGCTTTAGAAAAGGGTTAAGTGGGCTTGAGCAGATACAGTGATTAGAAGCTGGCGCTTCTCACGCGAGCAAGCTCTGCGGCTACAACGGATAAATAAACTCGGAGTTTAGATTTAAAGATTAGAGCTAGTTTTACTTGAAAATACCACCTCTCATTTTAAGCTTAAAGACCGTATTTAACCTTCTTAGAGCTAAACGCTTCTAGTTATTTAATTTCTTGGTCAATGAACCACTTAAAGATCTATTACACAAAGAGAAGCGAAAGAGAAGTAAATGAGAAGACATAAGCCCGGGTTTATTAGTTTAGCTTAGCTTTATTACTACCTCTAAAAGCGCAGCGCCTCTTAACCTCTTTGTGAATAAATCACTTATTTCTGGCGTTGCCAACGAATAAAATCTTATAAATTATATTTTGAGGGGAGAATAGAAGCTATCGCTTCTCACGCGAGCAAGCTCTGCGGCTACAGGAGTGGTAGTATACATTTCACTTTATTTCGGGCACAAAAAAACCGACTTAATGTCGGCTTGTTTATGAAAGTGGTGGGCGCAGGAGGATTCGAACCTCCGACCGCTCGGTTCGTAGCCGAGTACTCTATCCAGCTGAGCTATGCACCCACTTTCATAGATTGCTTATTTAAACTCTAAGCAGAGCGTATAAATTCAGACATAAAAAAACCGATTTCCATCGGTTTATTTTTCTTACACTTTAAAAGCGTATGAAAACATGAAAGTGGTGGGCGCAGGAGGATTCGAACCTCCGACCGCTCGGTTCGTAGCCGAGTACTCTATCCAGCTGAGCTATGCACCCAC